>JBCEBZ010000505.1:0-36738 GCA_039206675.1 Rhodococcus sp. (in: high G+C Gram-positive bacteria)
TCCACGTACGTGCTCGCGCCGTCGGGCCGCCTCATCAGCGCCGAACACACCGGACGTTGCACTGCCGACCCGTACTGCTGGACCGTCCCGGCGCGCCGCACCACCGCCTCGTCGAGCAGACCGCACGGATCCGCGGCGCGGAGCGCATCCTCGACGTGGACGTGCCGTTGCTGGTCCGCACTCAGTTCCTGCAGCGGGGACGCCCCCGCGGTCCCCGACACGCTGTGCGCACAGCCGGACGTGATCGCGGCGCACAGGAGCGCCGCGGCGACTTTCTTCACTCGATCCCCCCTCGAATCAGCGCGAACACTACCGCCGATTCACACGAGGGCGAGCAGTCCCCGTAACGCGAAGAGGGTGCCGAAACCGAAGAACACCGCGACACCGAGCGCCCGGTTGTGCCGCACCATCCAGGTCTTGACGACGCTCAGACCCCGTTGGGCGCGCTCCCCGAGAACGGTGAAGATCGCGATCGGCACGGCGAAGTCGAGCATCGACGCCATGAGCAGAAGGGCTGTCCCGAGGAGCGCGGCGCCGACGCCCTCGTCCGAGCTCGAGATGATGGTCATCCCGGACAACAGGATGAAGATGTTGGGGTTGATCGCGCCGAGGGCCAGCCCGGCCACGAACGCGATCCGCGGTGTGGCCGACTCGAGTGTCGTCATCCATTTCGGCATGACACCCGCCGGTGCCGGTTTCCGCGCAAGCATGATCACGCCCACGACGAGGAACACCACACCGACGATCAGCCCGACCCAGTTGCTCACCGTCTTCGACGTCGCCGACGGGTCGCCGGCGCCGCCGAGCAGCGCCGCGACGGCGATCTGCGAGTACACGAGCAGGAACGCGGATCCGAAGGCGAGGGCGTTGCGGACCGCGTTCGCCGATTCCAGCAGGAGGACGCACCCGATGACGGCGGCGGGTGTGATGACCAGACCGATCATCTCCGGAACGAGCAGCCAGATCAGATCACTCACCCATGCCCCCTGCTCGCGTGGTCCGCACGACGGGCGGGATCTCGAAGGTTCCGTCGAACACTTCCGGCTTCGGGCTGTACATCCGCAGCATCGGCCGGAAGCCGGCTTTCGGTGTGGGCAGCCAGTTGGCGCGGGCGACCGGATCGGCCGGAGCGGTGGCGCCGAGCGTGATGGTCAGGGAACCGTCGTCGGCGAACACCAGTCCCGGGGTGCGGTCGCCGATCGAGTAGCGGTCGACGGGGTTGTCGACGAGAAAGAACTCCGGGAGGTCGTACATGGTGATCGACCAGAACGCGCCGACGGGCGGGGTCGGCGCGAACGTGAGCGTGTAGGTGTGTTCGCCGGAGAGTTCGTTGCCTTCACTGTCGTGGTAGATCGGCGCGTACGCGGCCTCGTAGCCGTGGTTGCCCCACAGTCCCGCCATCGCGGCGGCGGCCCGCAGACCCAGCGCCTTCGAGCGGTCCCCGATCCGCCACTCGGGTGCGTTCACGGTGCCGACCTCGAAGAAGTCGTCGTTGTAATCGAAGGCGTGGTACATCAACTGCCATCCGTTGACGACCGCCGCACCGGCACCCGTTTTCAGTGCGGCGACGAGCGATCGGTGGCCCGCCTCGGCTCCAGCGGTCAGGACGGACGCGAGATCCGGCGGCGTCTCGAGGTACGGCGACGCCCCGGTCTCGAGCAACCCGAGTGGGGCGAACATCTGCTCGGCGATCAGGTCCTGCGGAGCGGGCGGGTACGCCTGCGAGTAGACCCGCAGCTTCTCCCAGAACCGAAGGTCCTCGGGGACGTTGGGGTCGGGTGCGGGCAGACCCGCCGCCGGTTCCTGGTCGCCGACGGGTTCCAGCATCAGGGCCGACTGCAGTGCCGTCACCCGCTTCAGGTCGTCGACGCCGTCGCAGGCCCAGCGGCCGACGATGGTGCCCACCACCGTGGGGAACGCGATCCGCGTGGCGCCGGCGGGGATCTCGCCGGACCATCCGGGGCCGGTCAGCAGATAACTGCCGGCGGCCGTTCCCGTCGCGCGTTTGCCGACGTACGCGAAATTGTTCGTCCACGCGTCGACGAACTGCAGCACGTAGTACGCGCCGCCGCTGTCGGGCACCCGGAGCAGTAGCGGGCCGTGGCCGAGGTCGATCTGGGCGATCGAGTAGACGGTGTCGTTGTTGACCGACACGAAGGTGTCCCGCGGCCCGGCGAGGGTGCGGGCGTGACTGAACGTGTTGAACGGCGCCGCATCGAGGCTCCCCATCCCGTCCGCCACGAAACGGCTCACCTGGTCGAGGTCGAACACCAGCGGGAAGCCGTACACCCACGCCTTGGCGGCGAGTTCCTGCAGTTCTGCGCTCACAACTCTCTCCTGTCTGAGGCGGCTCCGCCGCCCGTGCGCGGTCCGCGAGTCCAGAGACTCGTCAACCACTCACGGGCGGGTCTGCACGGTCCGGGCCGGCGAGAGCGTCCCGCACGGTCGGGTACAGGCCGACGGGTGAATTCTCGGAACCCGCCCGCCGCAGCGTGTCGCGGAACTGGCCGACGTCGCGGGCCACCCGGAAGTCGACGCCCTTGCGTTTCAGGGCGTCCCGCAATTGCGCGAGCATCTGCGCCGCACTGACGTCGACCACCGGAGACGTCTCGGCGTCGAGGACCACCACTCTCGTGTCCTCGGTGCACAGTTCATCGATGCGATCCTTGACGTGATCGGCGTTGGCGAAGAACAGCCCCGCCTCGACCCGGACGACCAGCACGTGCGGGATGGTCGGCAGGTCCGGGTGACGCTCGGCGTCCACCCACAGCGACCCTTGCCGCGCAAGCGCCGCGACGTGCGGTCGGGAGGCGCGGTAGAGCAGCAGAAGCATGGAGACGCCGATGCCGATGACCAGCCCGGGCAGGGTGTCGAAGAGCAGCACGCCCAGCATCGCCGCCAGTGCCGCCGCGAAGTCGGCGCGTGCGGCGTGACCGTAGATGCTGCCCAGCCGCCGCGTCCACACCCCGTACAGCCTGCGGAGCGCGGCGATGTCGACGAGTTCGACGACGGCGGCGATCACCACCGCGGCCAGGGTCGCCTCGGGCAGATTCTCGAAGAGGCCGGTGAGGAACAGCAGCGTGACCACGGTCAGTGCGGCGACGACCAGCCCGCTGACCTGAGATTTCGCCCCCGCCCCACCGTTCACCGCGGTCTTGGAGAGGCTCCCGTTGACCACCATGCCCGAGCACAGGCCGGAACCGAGGTTTGCCGAGCCGAGGCCGAGAAGTTCCCGGTTCGCGTCGATCTCGTAGCCCTCCTTCGCCGCGTACGTCTTCGCGGCGCCGAGACCTTCGGCGAAGCCGATCAGCAGCACGCCGACCGCCGGGCCCAGCAGGTCCACGTAGTCGTCGAACCCGACGCCGGCAGGCAAGCCGAGCGAGGGCAGACCCGGATCGATATGCCCGACGATGTCGACGCCCTTGCCGTCCAGCCCGAACAGAGACACCGCCGCGATGCCGAGGAGCACGGCGAGCAGGGATCCCGGGACCAGCGGCAACCAGCGTTTCAGAGCCAGCACCACCGCCAGACTGAGGCCGCCGACGACGAGCGTGCCCCAGTCGGTGTCGCCGAGGTGGGTGATCACCCCCCAGGCCTGCTCGAAGAAGTTGCCCCCTGCCTTCTCGATCCCGAAGATCGCCGGCACCTGCCCGATGATGATGGTGAGGGCCAGGCCGACGATGAACCCCTTCAGCACCGGTTCGGAGATGAACGACGCGATGAATCCGAGGCGCAGCAGACCGGCAATCAGCCCCGCGATCCCGGTGGCGATCGCGAGGACGGCGGACAGCGCCGCGTACTTTCCGCCGTCCGCACCGGCCAGCGGCGCGACGATGGCCGCCGACAGGGCGGCGGTCGCCGACATCGGACCCACCACGAGGTGACGCGAACTGCCTGCCGCCGCGTACAGGATCAGCGCCGGGACCGCCGCGTAGAGGCCGACGACCGGGGGCACCCCCGCGATGGTCGCGTAGGCGAGTGCCTCGGGGACGAGCACCGCCCACACGGTCAGGCCCGCGATCACGTCGGGCCTGACCCACCCCCGCCGGTAGTCCCGCAGCGAGCCGAAGACCGGCCAGGTGCCGGTCGCGGACGTCACCACGTCGACATCCGGTTACTTGCTGGTGTCCCAGGTGGTGACCGCCCAGATCACGACGACGTCGAGTGCGATGATCAGAATCGACCACAGCGGGTAGTACGGCAGCCACAGGAAGTTCGCGAGGATCGACAGCGCGGCGATGCACACCGCGACGACGCGGGCCCACGTGGCGCCCGTCATCAGTCCGACCGCGCTGATGGCCAGGACGACACCCAGCACGATGTGGATCCAGCCCCATGTGGTGGTGTCGAACTGGTAGGTGTACTGGACGCCGATGACCAGCAGGTCGTCGGACGCGACCGCGGCGATGCCCTGGAAGAACGAGATCACGCCGACTGTCAGCAGCAATATCGCCGCTGCCAGTGAAGTTCCTGCTGCAAAACCCTGTTTCACAGGGCTGTCCGTCCTGGACTCCGGGGTAGTCGTCATGTCCATGCCCTTCTCGAAAGTGTGTTTGCGAACAGTCGAATCGTCCGGCCCCCGGCGGTGGGAGGCATCATCCGCGCCGGGTGATCCTCATCTGCAACGGATGATGTGACGCCGACGGCGTGGTGCAAGAGTCGAATCGGGGCATCCCGGAAGGCCTGCCGTTGCGAAGGGACACGCGATGACCGATCTGGAGGACGTATCCGGCGCGGGGCCGGACTCTCGGTGGTCGATGCCGCGCGGCCTGATCGTGATCCTCGGACTGGCCGCGCTCGTCGTCACCGTGGCCGGAATCCAGGTGGCGGCACCGATCCTCGCCCCGATCTTCCTCGCACTCATGCTCACCGTCGCGGTCCATCCGTTCCCCGTCTGGCTTCACAGGAAGGGCGTGCCGCCGTGGCTCGCGACGATTGCCGCGATCGTGGTCGTCAACGGCATCCTCGTCGTACTCGTGCTGTCGCTGGCGCTGTCGGTCGCGCAGCTCGCGACGCTCCTCCCGCAGTACGCAGACGACTTCACCTCCCTCGTCGACAGCGCCCAGAGCTTCCTGAACAGCCACGGCGTCAACTCCACCGACGCCAAGACCCTGCTCTCCCAGGTGGATTACAGCAAGGTGTTCGGCTTCGTGGACAGCATCCTGCAGGCGATGCTGGGGATCTTCTCGAACCTGCTGTTCATCCTCGCCCTCCTGCTGTTCATGGCGGTCGACGGAAGTTCCTACGGTTCGCGGATGAGCATCGTCACGCGGATGCGCCCCGACATCGCCACCGCCCTCGCCGCCTTCTCCATCGGCACCCGCAAGTACCTGGTCGTCACCACGGTCTTCGGATTGATCGTCGCCGTCATCGACACCGGGGCGCTGTGGGCGTTGGGGATTCCGTTGCCGATCCTGTGGGGTCTGCTGTCGTTCATCACCAACTACATCCCGAACGTCGGCTTCGTTCTCGGACTCGTCCCGCCTGCCCTGCTGGCGCTGCTCGAGGGCGGGCCGGGACTGATGCTGACCGTCATCGTCGTGTACAGCGTCATCAACGTCATCATCCAGTCCGTGATCCAGCCCAAGTTCGTCGGGGACGCGGTCGGCCTGTCCGTCACATTCACGTTCCTGTCCCTGGTGTTCTGGACCTGGATCCTCGGACCCCTCGGCGCGATCCTCGCCATCCCGCTGACCCTGATGGCGAAGGCCCTGCTGATCGACATCGACCCGTCCACGAGGTGGGTGAACACCATCCTCAGCAGCTCTCCCACACCCTCCGCACCGATCACCGCCCCCACCCCACCGCGACACGAGAAGGAAGAACCATGACACCCGACTTCTCCGACACCACCGATTTCGAGGACGCCGACCGCGGTTTCGTCGACCGTCTCGACCCCTGCACCGTCACGGACGCGGACGGTCGCGCGGTGTGGGACATGCAGGAATATGCGTTCCTCGCCGGCGACTGCCCGGACACCGCCGACCCGAGTCTGTGGCGGCAGTCGCAACTGTGCGCGAAGGACGGCCTGTACGAGGTCACCGAGGGCATCTACCAGCTGCGCGGAATCGACCTGTCCAACATGACGATCGTCGAGGGCGAGACGGGCGTTCTGGTGATCGACCCGCTCATCTCGCAGGAGACCGCGGCCGCCGCGCTCGCGCTGTACCGGAAGAACCGGGGCGACCGGCCCGTCACCGGAGTCCTCTACACGCACTCCCACATCGATCACTTCGGCGGCGTCGTCGGCGTACTCCCGGACGGTCGCGGCGACGTCCCGATCCTCGCACCCGAAGGGTTCCTCGAGCACGCGGTCTCCGAGAACGTCTACGCCGGAACCGCAATGGGCAGGCGCGCCACCTACATGTACGGGCCGCTGCTGCCCAAGGGTCCGCGCGGGCATCTCGGTGCGGGGCTCGGAACGAACACGTCGACGGGTCGGCCCGGACTGATCCCGCCGACCGTCGACATCACCCACACCGGTCAGGAAGAGATCGTCGACGGCATCCGCATCCTCTTCCAGGTGACGCCCGGAACGGAGGCGCCGGCCGAGATGAACTTCCTGTTCCCGGACCACCGGGCGCTGTGCATGGCCGAGAACGCCACCCACAACCTGCACAATCTCCTCACGTTGCGGGGCGCACTGGTCCGCGATCCCCGCGCCTGGTCGCGGTATCTGAACCAGGCGATCGAGATGTTCGACGGCGGCTACGACGTCGCGTTCGCCTCCCACCACTGGCCGACGTGGGGTCGGGACCGGGTGGTGAAATTCCTGTCGGAACAGCGCGACCTGTACCAGTACCTGCACGACCAGACCCTTCGGATGCTCAACGCGGGACTGACCGGGATCGAGATCGCCGAAGACTTCCCGCTGCCGCCCGCCCTCGACTCCGCCTGGCACGCGCGCGGGTACTACGGCTCGGTCAGCCACAACGTGAAGGCGATCTACCAGCGGTACATGGGCTGGTTCGACGGCAACCCGACGTCGCTGTGGCAGCATCCACCCGAGAGCGCGGCCTCCCGCTACGTCGAGTGCATGGGCGGCCAGGACGAGGTCCGGGCGAAGGCGGCGCAGTACGTCGAGCGCGGCGATCTGCGGTTCGCCGCCGAACTGCTCAAGCACGCCGTGTTCGCCGACCCCTCCGACGACGCGGCCAAGGAACTGCTGGCCCGCACGTACGAGCAACTCGGGTTCGGCGCGGAGAACGCCACGTGGCGCAACTTCTACCTCACCGGGGCACTCGAACTGCGCGGCGGCATCACCGCCCCGCCGATCAGCGACCTCGGCGCGGACATGCTGAGCGCCCTGACGATCGACCAGATCTTCGACTCCGTCGCCCTCCGCATCAACGGCCCGCGAGCCTGGGACGCCACCCTCGTCGCGGAGTGGCACTTCACCGAGCCCGAAGCGCACTACCGGACGACGCTGTCCAACGGCGCGCTCATCCAGACGGTCGCGCCGAGGACCGCGACGCAACCGGACGTCACGCTGACCCTGACGAAAATGCAACTGCTCGGACTGTTCGCCGGCCGGGGTCTCGAGGGCATCGAGGTGACGGGTGACCCGTCGAAACTCCTCGCCCTCACCGGATTGCTCGACCCGCCCGACAGCGCGTTCCCGATCGTCACGCCGTAGGCGCTCCGCGCCCGTGCGTGCTTGAGGAGTCTCTGCACTCGTCAACCACGCACGGGTGGCGAAGCCGCGTTCACCCACACAGATCAACGGGCACTCGCTAAAATCATCGCACCGGCGTGCTGCGCCGGAGATTGGCGTTTGTCGAAGATCGTTTCTCGGTGCAGCGAGAATTGGGGGTCGGCGTGACGGCAGCACCGCTCGGGGAATTTCATCTGAGTACTCGAATACCTTCGAGTGCGGGGGGTCGAACGGTCACCCGGACCCGCCTGCACACCATGCTCACCGACGCGCTCACGGACGCGGCTCACCCCTATCCGGTGGCGCTGGTCTGCGCGCCGGCCGGGTCCGGCAAGACGCGGGCCGTCGCCGACTGGGCGCGGGAGTTGCTGGCCGCCGACGACGCTCCGACCATTGCCTGGCTCACGATCGAGGAGCGGCACAACGACCTCGACGTCGTCCACCGGGCAATCCTCCGCGCGCTCACCGACTCCGGAAATCCTCGACTGCAGACTGCGTGCGCCGGACTCGATTCCGAGTCACCGGACCTCGGCGCCACCCTGTCGGCCGCGTTGCACGAACTCGGCGAGGACGTGTGGTTGATCATCGACGACGCGCATCTCCTCCGCGACACCGACGTGCTCACCGACCTCGAATCGTTCATGCGCTGGCAACCGCCCATGTTGCGGACGGTCATCGTCGGGCGGTTCGAGCCGCCGCTCGCGCTGCAGCGACTTCGCCTGGACGGCAGACTGTTCACGCTCACGGCAACGGATCTCGCCTTCACGTCCGAGGAGTCGGCCGAGATGCTCGACGAGCACGGGGTGGTGCTCCCCCCTGAGGATCTCGAGGCCCTGATGGATCGCACGGAGGGCTGGGCTGCCGGAATCCGCCTTGCGGGAATGTCTTTGGAAGGGCATCCCGATCCGAGCCGGCTGATCGCCGAGTTCTCGGGCGACCGCCGGGCAGTCGCCGACTATCTCATCGAGGAGGTCCTCTCCGGCCAGACCGACGAGATGCGCGAGTTCCTCCTGCGCACGTCCGTACCCGCCTCGTTCACTGTCGAACTCGCCGAGAAGCTCACGGGCTGCACGGACGCGCACGGCAATATCGACTGGCTCGAGCACCACAATTTTCTGATCGGCCGGATCACCGAGAACCCCACGCAGTATCGCTACCATCCGCTGCTGCGCAGTTATCTGCGCGCGGAGATCAGCCGGATCGGCCACGTCGAAGTCGAGCATCTCGAATTGACGGCGGCCCACTGGCACGACGAATTCGGCGATTCGCTGCTCGCACTCGAGCACGCGGTGAACTCCGGTGATCACGACGAGATCGTGGCGCTGCTGGCCCGGACGTCGCTGCCCCTGATCATCGGGGGCCACGGCGAGGCCGTCGACCGGATTCTCACCCGGGCGCCCCGCGCGTCGCAGGACCACCCGTCGGCACGGCTGCTCCGCGCCGCCGCCGCGCTCGCCTCGGGAAACATCCCGGTGGCCACGTCCACGCTCGAACTCCTCGACCGGCGGAAGTCGGGTCTGCTGGTGGACGGCGCCGCCGAATCCCGGATCCACCTGCTGCTCCGCGAATCGCTGCGGGTGCAGACCGCGATCGGCACCGGCGACATCGAGGCCGCGCTGAACCGGCTGCAGCGCGTGGGCGGCGGATCGAGCGGCGACCCCGATCTCGACGCGTTCGTCCTGCTCCAGGAAGGGCGTGCGCTGCTCTTCCTCGGACGGGACGACGACGCGGAGGCCGTGCTCGGGAGGTCGCTCGCTCACGCGCGGCTCGGCGATGCACCGCTGAGTGTCATGTACTGCCTGGGCACCCTCGCCGCCGTGTCGATGGCGCGGGGCGACGCGACGGTGGCGTCCGCACTGGCGGACGAGGCGCTGACGATCGGCCGGACAGAGTCGGCGACGAGTGATCCGACCTTCCAGTTGACGAAGCTCGTCGACTCGTGGTGCCGCTACATGCGGATGGACCCCGACGCCGCCCGCGTCGCCGCCGAATCCGCCGAGGCGTTGCGTCGCTCCGGCACCGTCACCGTGGGTTTCGCCGACGGCGCCGCCGCCCTGTTCGGTCTCGACGAGTCCGAGCACCGGCACGGTTCGGTGACGATGGTGCATGCCGACAGCCCCGTGTCGTCCGCCCTGCCGATGCCGCCGGGAATCCGGGCGGTGCTGCTGCCCGCCATCCAGTACGCGTACCTGTCCGCCGGTGAGATCGGGTGGGCGCACGAGTTGGCCACCGAGGCGCAGGCCTTCCTCGGGCCCACCGGCGACACACCCCTCGTCGAGGCGATCATCCACCTCCATCTGCACCGCCTCGATCTGGCCCGTCGAACGATCCAGCCGGTCCTGGACGGTGACCTGGAGTGTGCGGCGGGCACCAACCTGATCGCGGCGTGGCTCGTGGACGCGTCGATCGCGCTTGCCCGCAAACATGATTCGCGTGCCCACACCGCGCTCACCGAGGCGTTGCGTCTCGCGGAGCCGCAGTCGGTGCTGCGCCCGTTCCACGACTGCGGACCCCAGATCCGGGGTCTCCTCGTGCGGAGCACCGGACGGTTCGGGGTGCTCGAACCGTTCGCCGAGAGGCTCCGCGCGTCGTTCCCGCGGTCGGAGAGCGCGGCCTCCGACATGCTCACGCCCCGTGAACTGGAACTCCTCGTGGAGCTTCCGTCGTGGCGCACCGCCGAGCAGATCGCGGCCGACCTGTGCGTGTCGGTGAACACCGTGAAGACTCATCTGCGCGGGATCTACCGCAAACTCGGCGTCACGTCCCGGCGCGACGCGATCGCCGCCGCGCAGCACAACGGTCTGCTCTGAGCACGGTTCACCACTTGCGGGTGAGGCGCGTCGCCGTTCCGTCGGTCACCCTGAAATCTACGGCTGACGAGTCTGGAACGACGATGCGAATGAAGGAGCCCGCCGTGGTGCGTCCTGAATCGAACTGGCCCGGCAAGGTCAGGTACGCCTTCCTGATCAGCGGCGCCCTGTCCGATCGGGTGCTGGCGGCCTTCCCCGAGTTGGACGTATCGGATGTCACGACCGGTGACACGACGCTCTACGGTCCGGTCGACGGTCCGACGGATCTGCGCGGCATGCTGGCCCGCTTCGACGCGCTGGGACTGACCGTCATCGAGATGCGCAGGCTACCGGACTGACCGGGCGTCGGGGTTCAATGGGGAAAGGGTCCCGGGAGGCGGTGAAGCCGAGTGAGCGGCGAGTTCGAACCGGGCACGGTGTTTGCCGGCTACGTGATCGAACGGGTTCTGGGACGAGGCGGGATGGGCACCGTCTACCTCGCCCAGCACCCCAACCTGCCGCGCAAGGTCGCCCTGAAACTGCTCGACACGTCGTGGACGAGCGACGACTACGTCCGGTCGCGTTTCGAGTCGGAAGCCGACCACGCCGCCCATCTCGACCACCCCAACATCGTCACCGTCCACGACCGCGGCCGCGAGGGCGGCAGGTTGTGGATCGCGATGCAGTACGTTCCCGGCGTCGACGCCAGAAGAGCGCTCAACTCGGGGGCACTCGACGTCGAGCGCGCGGTGCACATCGTCAGCGAGACCGGGAAGGCGCTCGATCACGCGCACGAGGCGGGGATTCTGCATCGCGACGTGAAGCCGGCGAACATCCTGCTCGCGCCGGGCGACCCCGAACGGGTGCTGCTCACCGATTTCGGCACCGCCAAGGCACTGGACGAAACGCATCAGCTCACCCGCACCGGAATGTTGGTGGCGACGCTGCACTACGCGGCACCCGAGCAGATCGAGGGCCGGAAACTCGACCACCGCGTCGACATCTACGCGTTGGGCTGCACCTTCTTCCATCTGCTCACCAACGAACCGCCGTATCCCGGGACCACCGCGTCCTCGGTGATGCACGGTCATCTGAACGGCCCGATTCCGAAGCCGAGCGTGGTGCGCCCCGGACTGCCCGCCGGTGTCGACGCGGTCGTCGCGCGCGCCATCGCCAAGGACCGCGAGCAGCGCTACTCGACGTGTCGTGAGTTCAGCGACGCCGTCGCCGCGATCGAGTGGGACGGGCCCGGCAGTGTCACCCGTCCGGCTGCCGTGACCGACTCCGCTGCGACCACCCGTACGAGCCGTCCCGCCGTGACCCGGCCCGACGCCGAGCCGGGTGCGGAGCCGACGACGGTCGCGGGCCGGTGGCGGCGGAAACGCTGGCTGCTCGCGGCGCTTCTGGTGGGTGTCCTCGCCGCCGCCGCTGTCGCCTATGCCGTCCGGCCGCGCGAGGGGTCGGCCGACGCGCAGGTCGTGCTCCCGCTGACCGGCCTGCAGGGTCCGGCCGGGCTCGCGGTCTCGGGCGCCGGGAACCTGTACATCGCGGACAGCGCGGCCAAGCAGGTTCTGGAGGTGCGCGCCGGGTCCTACGAGCAGACGGTTCTCCCCTTCACCGGACTCGAGGTTCCGCAGGGCGTTGCGGTCAGCGCGTCCGGCGACGTGTACGTCTCCGATCTCGTGACCAACACCGTGACGATGCTGCACGGCGGCACCCAGGTGCCGATGCCGTTCGGCGGGCTGAATCAGCCGTTCGGTATCGCGCTCGGACCGGACGGATCGCTGTACGTCGCGGACACGCTGAACAACCGGGTGCTGGCCCTGCGCGACGTCACCGCCGCCCCCGTCGCGGTACCGCTGACGGTGATCGGCCCGTTTGCCGTCGCCGTCGGCGAGCAGGGGGATCTGTTCGTCGGCACGCCGAACAAGGTGCTCGCGTGGAACGCCGCCACCCGTGCCCAGAGCTTCCTGCCGTTCACCGACCTCCAGAGCGTCGGTGGTGTCGCGGTCGACGGCGAGGGAACGGTGTACGCGATCGACCAGAACCACAATCGCGTTCTGCGGCTGCCCGCCGGTTCGGACGAGCAGGAGGTTCTCCCGTTCACCGGCCTGGATCAGCCGGAAGGGATCGCCGTGTCGAGCCGGGGCGACGTGTACGTCGCGGACACCGACAACAGCCGGGTGGTCATGCTGCCTGCGGGCAGCTGACGGCTCAGGCCTGGCGCGCCAGGTCGAACCCGAACGATTCGGCGACGGCCTCGTCGACCCGGCCGTGGTGATTGGCGAGCAGTTCTTCGCGCTCGTTCGCGGAGAGTCCACCCCAGATGCCGTACGGTTCACCGACACTGAGCGCGTGCTCCCGGCACTGCACCAGCACGGGGCAGCCGCGGCAGATCATCTTGGCGCGGAAATCCCGCATCTCGCGTGCCCGGCCACGTTCGCGGTCGGGGTGGAAGAAAGTGGACGACTCGTAGCCGCGGCATGCGGCCTCTCGCTGCCAGTCCCACACCTCGGCGACCGGAATGGGAAGACTCAACCGATTGGACATTGCACTCCTCCAGATACTCGTGAGCCGTTGTGTGCAAGCCCGAGAACTCGTTCCCGGGCCAGATCGGCGGCGCCGACGATGCCGACGTTCGCGCCGAGTTCCGCCAGTCGCACCTCGGCGACCGGGCGATGTGCGCGTCCGGTGAGACGGTTCTCGAAAGCGGCGGCGGCGGGACCGCGCAGCAGTTCACCGGCCTCACACACTCCGCCGCCGATGATGAAGAGGTCGGGGTCGAAGAACGCGGCGATGTCCGCCATGCCGTGCCCCAGCCACGAACCGATCACCCGGAAACATTCGAGCGCCGCGGGGTCACCGTCCTGTGCGGCCGCGGTGACGTGCAGACCGGTGATGGCGTCCGCCCGTCCGCCTGCGCGGGCGAGGAGGTCGGCGGCGAACCCGGGCGACACGTTCGCGAGATCCTGCGCTTCCCGGACGAGTGCCCGCCCGCTGGCGTAACGCTCCCAGCAGCCGTGGTTGCCGCAGCCGCACCGGCGACCGTGCGGTTCGACGTTCAGGTGCCCGAACTCCGCGGCCACCCCGAACTTGCCGCGGTGAAGGACGCCGTCGACGACGATGCCGCCGCCGATCCCGGTTCCCACGGTGAGCACGACGACGGTCTGTCCCGTCCGCCCGGCCCCGAAGCGCGCCTCGCCCCACGCCGCGGCGTTGGCGTCGTTCTCCACCACCGTCGGCAAACCGCACGCCGCTTCGACCACCTCACCGAGCGGTTCGTTGCGCCAGGCGAGGTTCGGGGCGAAGAGCACGGTGCTGAGGTCCGCAGCGACGAAGCCTGCGGCGCCGATACCGACCGCCTGCACGGGGTGCGTGGCCGCCAGTTCGCGAACGAGTTCGGCGATGGCGTTCTCCACCCCCCGTGCATCGTGGGACGGGGTTTCCCGGCGTTCCATCCGGTGGATGACGCCGTCGCCGTCCACGACTCCGGCCGCGATCTTCGTGCCACCCACGTCGACGCCAATCGTCAGGGCCATGTTTCGTGTCCTCTTCAGGTCGAGTGAGCGGTGTCACGCTGACACTAGAGGACCTTTGGCGCGTTATCAATACGTACTTTGGTTTTTTCAAGAACAAAGTGGGAGATATGTCAGCTCGGCCCGCACCCCCGGATCTCATCCGTGAGGAGTGATCCGGGTCCGCACCGGCAGGAGGACGCTGGGACCGTGCCCGACCCAGGTGAGCATCGGCGTCTCGATTGGCAGTGGCGAACCGCGGCGCTCGGGGCCGCCGACGCCGCGCCGGCGGCAGTGGTCACCGCGGTCGCCGTCCCCTCGGGTGTCGCGCTCGCGGTCGGGGTGCTGCCCGCGGCAATCATGGGACTGCCGCCGACCCGGCGGGCGCGGGCCGCGCTGGTCCTCGTCGGGATCCTCACCGGCGTGCCCATGGTGCTGGGTTCGCTCGTCGCCGGCACACCCCTGCTGGCGATCGTGGTCGTGTTCGCCCTCGCGGTCGGCGCGGCGGCGCTCGCGCGGACCTCCGTCGCCAAACGGCGAAACCTCGGCAGGGTCCTGACGACGCTGTCGCTGCCGTTGGTCGGAGTCGGCCTCAGCTACGACGACCCCGCAACCGCGGTCGGGCTCGCCCTGCTCATGATCGGCGGTTCGATCTACGCGTACGTCGTGTCGCTGCTGCTGCCCGAAGGTGCCGCCGGCGCACCCGCCCGGGCCGGGACCGCGATCACCCTCGGGTACGGCGTTCGACTCGGCGCCGCGGGCGCGACCGCCGCCGCGATCGGATTCGCCCTCGACCTCGAGCACGTCGGATGGGCCTGCGCGGCGGCACTCCTCGTGATGCGCCCCGACACCGAGGAACAGATCACCCGCATGGCGGGCCGGATCGCCTCGATGCTCGTCGGTGGCACCGCCGCCGTACTCGTGGTCGGCGCGAACCCCGACCCCTGGGTCTACGCCGTCGCGGTGGTCGCGGTCGTCGCGGCTGCCGCGGCAACCCACCGCAGTCGCTGGTACGTCGCGTCGACGTTCACGACCTTCCTGGTGTTCGTCCTGCTGCTGTACTCCGACCCCGGACAAGCCGAATTCCGCTTCGCCGAGCGGCTTTCCGAGACCGCACTCGGCGTCGCGATCGCATTCGTCTTCGGCATCGCCGTCCCCGCAGTGGGGCGCGCGCGAATGCCCGAACGGGACGCTCGTTCGATCTGACGCAACGAGCGTCCCGTTCGTCCGAGAAGGGGGGTGGGCGAACGTCCAAGTGGACAAGCTGTGTGATCTGGGCCATAGTTTTCCTCCGTCGGCACCCGCCGGCACGCCCCTGACACTCGGATCGTCCGGCACGTTCCTGCCGGTGGAGGGATTCATTTCTCATGGCAACAATCACGTACGACGGCGCGACCAGGCTCTTTCCGGGCTCGGACGTCCCCGCCGTCGATCAACTCGACCTGCACATCGAGGACGGCGAATTCCTCGTCCTCGTCGGCCCGTCCGGCTGCGGAAAATCCACCTCGCTGCGGATGCTCGCCGGACTCGAGGACGTCGACGGCGGTCAGATCCTGATCGGTGGCCGCGACGTCACGCACGCCGAACCCAAGGACCGCGACATCGCGATGGTCTTCCAGAACTACGCGCTCTACCCGCACATGACCGTCGCCGAGAACATGGGCTTCGCCCTGAAGATCGCCGGCGTCGGCAAGGAGGAGCGCGCCGCTCGCGTCCTCGAGGCCGCCAAGCTCCTCGACCTCGAGGAGTACCTGACCCGCAAGCCGAAGGCCCTCTCGGGTGGTCAGCGTCAGCGCGTCGCGATGGGCCGCGCGATCGTCCGTCAGCCGCAGGTGTTCCTCATGGACGAGCCGCTGTCGAACCTCGACGCCAAGCTCCGTGTCTCCACCCGTACGCAGATCGCCTCGCTGCAGCGCCGCCTCGGCATCACCACCGTCTACGTCACCCACGACCAGGTCGAGGCCATGACGATGGGCGACCGCGTCGCCGTCCTCAAGGGCGGCGTGCTCCAGCAGTGCGCCTCCCCCCGCGAGCTGTACCGCCGGCCCGCGAACGTATTCGTCGCCGGATTCATGGGCTCACCGTCGATGAACCTGTTCACCGTCCCCGTCACCGACGGCGGTGTGCAGATCGGCGACCAGCTGGTCCCGGTCCCCCGCGACGCGCTCGCGGCTGCGGGCCGCGAGGTGATCTTCGGGATCCGTCCCGAGCACGTCGAGATCGCCGAGTCCGGCGGACTGAAACTCGAGATCGACGTCGTCGAGGAGCTCGGCTCCGAGGCATTCGTGTTCGGCCGCACCACCGTTCACGGACGCACCGAGAACCTCGTGGCGCGCGTCGACTGGCGCAACCCGCCCGAGAAGGGCCAGGTCGTGCACGTCCGCGTCGACGAGGCACACGCCCACCTCTTCGCCACCGACGCGGCGGGCGCGCGCCTGGTGCGCTGACCTCAGAGTTCCGCGGGACGGGCGGTCGAGCCCCGAACCACCAGATGGGTCGGGAGCACGACCGCCCGTTCCGCCGGTTCCCGGCCGGCGAGCAGGTCCACGACCACCCGGCCCGCCGCCGTCCCCTGCTCTCCCACCGGTTGCCGGACCGTGGTCAGGTCAGCCAATTCCGCCGTCGGGTGATCGTCGATGCCGATCACCGACATCCCGGCCGGGACGGGTATCCCCGCTCGTCGCAGCGTGCGTAGCGCTCCGACGGCAACCTCGTCGGAATGACAGAACACCGCGGTGGGCACCTCGGCCCGGCTGAGCAGCAGTTCCATACCGCGCTCGCCGCCCTCGATACCCCAGGGCACCGTCGCGGTGCAGTCGTCGTCGAGTCCGGCGTCGGCGAGCGCACCGTGGAAACCCGCGACCCGGGCGATGTCGCCCTCCCAGTACTGCCCCTCCGGGTCGACGGTGCGGATCATGCCGATCCGCGTGTGCCCGATCCTGATCAGATGCCCGACGGCCTGTCGCGCGGCCAGTTCGTCGTCGATCCGGACGGATGGGAAGTCGCCGGCGTGCGCACCGATGACCACCACGGTCACGTCCATCTCCTCGAGCCGCGCCCGCTCCGGCGCGGTCAGTGGAAACGCCACGGCGATGACCGCATCGACCTTGCGGCGCAACGGAAGCCGCCCGAAGAACGATTCCCGCTGGGATGACTCCTCGAGGCAGTACAGCATCACGTCCAGGTCGGCGGCGCGGAGTTCGTGTTCGATGCCGGCGAGAATCCGCGAGTAGAACCAGGCGTCGATCCACGGCACGACGACGGCCACCCGGCCCGTCGCGCCGCCCGACAGCTTCGACGCCTCGGGTGAGACGACGTACGCCAACTCGTCGGCGACGCGCTGAATCCGCAGCCGCGTCGCTTCGGAGACCCCCTTCTCGCCGCGCAGCGCACGGGAGACGGTGGCGATCGAGACGCCGGTGCGGCGCGCGACGTCGGCCATGTTCACGGACTGCTTGGGAATCACATTCTCACAGTAAGCGAGCAACGCAAATATTTACGTAAATTCCTCACGGGACGCAACTCGCTGTAGTGCGGAAAAGAAATCACCCTGCTCGAGTTGACAGCGGCCTGTGACGTGCCTCACGCTATTTACGCAAACGTTTACGCATCACATTCACCCATCCCATCCCCGCACCGAGGAGATTCGATGACCCAGTCCGTGGAGTCGACCGCAACCACCGTCGCGAGCCGGCACCCCGAAGCCTGGTGGAAGACGGCCGTCGTCTACCAGGTCTACATCCGCAGCTTCGCCGACGGGAACGGCGACGGCATCGGCGACCTCACCGGGTTGCGTGCCAAGCTGCCCTACCTCGCCGACCTCGGCGTCGACGCCGTGTGGATCAACCCCTGGTACCCGTCACCGATGGCCGACGCCGGCTACGACGTCGCCGACTTCCGCGACATCGAGCCCTCGTACGGCACGCTCGCCGAGGGTGAGGCGTTCATCGCCGAGGCCCACGAGCTGGGGATCCGCGTGATCCTCGACATCGTGCCCAACCACACCTCCAGCGAGCACCGCTGGTTCGAGGCCGCGCTGCGCGACGAGCCCGGAGCACGCGAGCGCTACATCTTCCGCCCCGGCCGCGGCCCTGCGGGCAACGAGCCGCCCAACGACTGGCAGAGCGCATTCGGCGGCCCCGCGTGGAGCCGCCTGGACACCGGCGAGTGGTACCTGCACCTGTTCGCCCCGGCGCAGCCCGACCTGAACTGGGAACACCCCGAGGTCCGTGCAGAGTTCGAGGACATCCTGCGCTTCTGGTTCGACAAGGGCGTCGACGGCTTCCGGATCGACGTCGCCCACGGACTGGCCAAGGATCCCGCACTGCCCGATGCCGGTGAGCGCCTTCCCGGTTCGCAGCACACCGATCCGCACCCCGCGTGGGACCAGGATGCCGTCCACGAGGTGTACCGGGGCTGGCGGGCCGTCGCCAACGCCTACGCCGACCGCGTCTTCGTCGCCGAGGCCTGGGTTCCCGGCAACGACCGCCTGGCCCGGTACCTGCGCCCCGACGAACTCCACACCGCGTTCCAGTTCGACTTCCTGCGCGCCCCGTGGCGTGCGGACAGCATCCGCGCCGTGATCGACGACGCGCTCGAGCAGGCGGCCACCGTCGGCGCACCCGCCACCTGGGTGCTCTCCAACCACGACGTGCCTCGCACCGTCACCCGCTACTCCCGCTCGCAGCCCGACCACCTCGTCGAAACCGATTGGGAGCGGGCCCGCTGGGCGCTCGAGGAACCGAACCACGACCTGGGCAGGCGACGTGCCCGCGCCGCCGCGCTGCTGCAGTTGGCGTTGCCCGGCACCGCGTACATCTACCAGGGCGAGGAACTCGGACTCGAAGAGGTCGAGGACCTTCCCGACGACGTCCGGCAGGATCCGACGTGGTTCCAGACCGGCGGCGCCGACTGCGGCCGCGACGGCTGCCGGGTGCCGATCCCGTGGTCGAACGACGCAGTGCCGTACGGATTCTCACCGTTCGACGCGGAGGAGGACACGTGGCTCCCGCAGCCCGGGCACTGGGCCCCGCACACCGCGGAGGCGCAGGCCGGCCATCCCGAGTCGTTCCTCACGCTGTACCGCGAGGCGCTGGAACTGCGGCGCGAGTTCTTCGACACCCCGCACGCCGTCGAATGGCTCGACACTCCCCCCGGCGTACTCGCGTTCGCACGCGGCGGAGTGCAGTGCTGGGTGAACACCGGTGCCGCACCGGCCGCGCTCCCCACTGGGTCGAGAGTGATTCTCGGTTCCGTCGCCGGCATCACCGGCGGAGCGCTCCCGTCCGACGCCGCGGTGTGGTTGTCGGAACCGGGCACGGGTGAATCGCGATGAAGCGCGTCGCCGCCGCCGCGGTGGCCGTCGGGGTGCTGTTCGCGGCGACGTCCTGCGCCGACCAGGGCATCGACGCCGCCGCGCAGGCGGAGAAGGAGAACCTCGACGGCCGCGGACCCATCACCTACGTGCAGGGCAAGGACAACTCCAACGTCGTCCGGCCGTTGATCGACGAGTGGAACGCCACCCACCCCGGCGAGGAGGTGACGTTCAAGGAGCAGTCCGACCAGCCGGACCAGCAGCACGAGGACCTGGTGCAGCACTTCCAGTCCCGCGACCCCGGATACGACGTCGCCGTCGTCGACGTCGTCTGGACCGCCGAGTTCGCGGCCCGCGGATGGCTGCAACCGCTCGAGGGGCCGATGGCGATCGACACGTCCGGACTGCTGCCCGCCACCGTCGCGGGGGCCACGTACGGGGGCGTCCTGTACGCGGCGCCGCAGACCAGCGACGGCGCCCTGCTCTACTACCGCACCGACCTGCTGGATCACCCGCCCGCCACCTGGGACGAGCTGATCGGCGCGTGCGGGACGGCGAAGCAGGCCGGAATCGGCTGCTACGCCGGGCAGTACGCCAAGTACGAGGGTCTGACCGTCAACGCGTCCGAGGCCATCAACACGGCAGGCGGGTCGATCCTCGGGCCGGACGGCGTGACCCCGACGATGACCACCCCGGAAGCGAAGGCGGGGCTGCAGTCGCTCGTCGACGCCTACCGTTCCGGTGCGATCCCCCGCGAATCCGTCACGTTCCAGGAAGAGCAGGCCCGGCAGGCGTTCCAGAGCGGCGACCTGCTGTTCATGCGCAACTGGCCGTACGCCTACAGCCTGATGAACGGTCAGGGCAGTTCCGCGGTGTCCGGCAAGTTCGCGGTGGCGCCGCTGCCGGGGAAGAGCGGGCCCGGTCACTCGACGCTCGGCGGGCACAGCGCCGCGATCAACGTGTACTCGGAGCACAAGGCCACCGCGTCCGACTTCCTGAAGTTCTTCCTGGAGAAGAAATCGCAGGCATTCTTCCTGTCGCAGGGATCGCTGGCCCCCGTCCGCACCGACGTCTACGACGACCCGGAACTGATCGAGCAGTACCCGTACATCCCCACGTTGAAGACGTCGATCGAGAACGCCGTGACCCGGCCGGTCACGCCGTTCTATCCCGCGGTCACCCGGGCCGTCCAGAACAACGCCTACGCCGCGATCAAGGGCGAGAAGACGGTGGACCAGGCCGCCGCCGACATCCAGTCCGCGATCGCCGCGGCCGGGTCCTAGAGGAGACACACCGATGACCGTTCACGAACTCTCGGAACCGACGACCGAGGCCGTCCCACAACCGGATTCGCCCGCTGCGCCGCCACGACCCGGGAAGGGACGCAGCAAGGCGGCGATGTTCCTCGTCCTGCCGACCATGATCCTGCTGGGCGTCGTCGTCCTGTACCCGGTGGTCAGTGCGATGGTGATGTCGCTGTTCAAGGACCCGACCATCGACCCCGCCACCGGCAAATTCGTCGACCAGGGCTTCGCGGGACTGTCGAACTACACGCACTGGCTGTTCCAGCGGTGCACCGACACCACCGGGGCGTCCGTGTCCTGCCCCGGCGGAACATTGGGATCGCTGTTCTGGCAATCGATGTGGGTCACCGTGTTCTTCACCGTCGTCACCGTCGCCATCGAGGTGGCGCTGGGGCTGTGGTTCGCCACCATCATGAACCGGGCGTTCCGCGGCCGGGCACTGCTGCGCACCAGCATCCTCGTCGCGTGGGCCATCCCCACCGCCGTCACCGCGAAACTGTGGTACTTCGTCTTCGCCTACGACGGCATCGCCAACAAACTGCTCGGCACGGACATCCTGTGGACGGGTGACACGTGGCCGGCCCGGTTCGCGGTCGTGATCGCCGACGCCTGGAAGACCACGCCGTTCGTGGCGTTGCTGATCCTCGCCGGACTGCAGATGGTGCCCGCCGAGGTGTACGAGGCGGCGCGGATGGACGGCGCCGGCGCGTGGCAGCGGTTCCGGTCGATCACGCTGCCCCTCATCAAGCCGGCCATCCTGGTGGCGGTCCTGTTCCGCGTCCTCGACGTCCTGCGGATCTACGACCTCCCGGCGATCCTCACCGGCGGTGGCGGCGGCGACGGCACCGCCACCACCACACTGTCGATCCTCGTGATCGACCAGATGCGCCAGGGATTCAACAGCGCGTCCGCCCTCTCCACGATCACGTTCCTGTTCATCTTCGCCGTCGCCTACGTGCTCGTGAAGGTGATGGGCGTCAACGTGATCGACACCCAAGAGCAGCAGCGAAAGGCCTGACCCATGTCCACAGCAGTCGTCACACCGGGAACACCCCGGCCCACGGTGGCGCGCAGGCGCCGGGGACCGTCGCTCGCGTCGATCCGCACCTACCTGGGCCTCGCGGTGATCGTCGTCTGGGGTCTGGCCCCCGTCTACTGGATGGTGGTCACCGCCTTCCGGCACTCCGACTACACGTTCGACACCACCCCGTGGCCCACCCACGTCACACTGGACAATTTCGCGAACGTGTTCTCCACGGATGCGGGCAACCACTTCGGCCGGGCGCTCCTCAACAGCACGATCATCGGCGCCGTCACCACCGCGATCGGTCTGATCGTCGGGGTCGGCACCGCGTACGCGCTGGCGCGGTTGCAGTTCCGGGGCAAACACGCGGTCCTCGGGATCATCCTGGCCGCGTCGATGTTCCCGGGCGTCGCCGTCCTGACCCCGCTGTTCCAGCTGTTCACGTCGATGGGCTGGTTCGGCACGTACCAGGCACTGATCATCCCGAACATCTCGTTCGTGCTGCCCCTCACCATCTACACCCTCACCGCGTTCTTCAAGGAACTGCCGTGGGAACTCGAGGAGGCCGCCCGGATCGACGGGGCCAGCAGACGGCAGGCATTTCGAATGGTGCTGCTGCCCTTGGCCGCACCGGGGCTGTTCACCACCGCGATCCTCGCCTTCATCGCGTCGTGGAACGAATACCTGATCTCCAGTCAGCTGTCCAACGACATCACCCAGCCGGCCACCGTCGCCATCGCACAATTCGCGGGAAGCAAACCGCACGAGGAGCCCTTCACGTCCGTGATGGCCGCGGGAACGGTCGTGACCATCCCGCTCGTCATCATCGTCCTCCTCCTCCAGCGGCGCATCGTGTCGGGCCTGACGGCGGGTGGCGTCAAGTAAAGCTCCCGTGAGTACTTGTTAACGTCCGGCGGTTAACAAGTACTCACGGGCCGACTTTCCTGCGCCGCGTTCCGGTGGCAGCATTCTTCCCGTGACCTTCGCCCATCGTTTGCGTCCCCGACTCGTCGAAGAACGAGCGTCGGTGTCGCCGCTCGAGCTGTTCTTCGACCTCGTCTTCGTCTTCGCGCTCACCCGCGTCACCGACCTGATGGCCGACGACCCCACCGGCGTCAATCTGCTGCGCGGCGCCCTGGTGATGGCCGTGCTGTGGTGGAGCTGGGTGGGGTACGCGTGGCTCTGCAACCTCGTGCGCGCCGACGAGGGCATCGTGCGGGTGGTGATGTTCGGCGCGATGGGCGCCATGTTCGTCACCGCCCTGACCATCCCCGAGGCGTTCGACGACATGCCGGGCGGACTCGACGGCCCCGTCATCTTCGCCCTGGGCTACTTCGTCGTCCGGCTCCTGCACCTGGTGATGTTCTGGGTGGTCAGCCGTGAGGACCCGCAGCTCCGCGGCCAGGTGCTGCGCTTCGCGCCCAGCATGCTCACCGGCACCGTGTTCCTGCTCATCGCATCGCAGCTGACGGGCACCGCCCAGACCGTCATGTGGATCCTGGCCCTCGCCGGCGACTACCTCGGCACCCTGATCGGCGGCACCGACTGGCGGTTGCGGTCGGTCAGCCACTTCGCCGAGCGGCACGGGCTCATCATCATCGTCGCGCTGGGCGAGTCGATCGTGTCGATCGGCATCGGTGTCGCGAGCCTGCCGATCTCGTGGGCGATCATCGTCGCGTCGTTGCTGGGACTCGTGGTGTCGGGACTGCTGTGGTGGTCGTATTTCGACGTCACGTCCCTGGCGGTGGAGCACGCGTTCGAGGCAGCGACCGGTGCCCGTCAGATCAAGATCGCCCGCAACTGCTACAGCTTCATGCACCTGCCGATGGTGATCGGGATCGTGATGCTGTCGCTGGGTCTGAAGAAGATCCTGTCGTACGTCGGCGACGGCAATCACCACCGGCTGGTGGATCCGCTGTACGGCTGGCCGCTGGTGGCACTGTTCGGTGGCGCGGCGCTGTACCTCCTCGCTCTGGTCGCCTTCAAGGCGTACGCGACGAGGTCGGTGACCGTGCCGCGTGTCGTGACGGCGGTCGTGCTGATCGCGCTGCTCCCCGTCGTCTGGCACATCCCCGCCCTCGCCACGCTCGGCGTGCTCACCGCCGTCCTGCTCGCGATGATCGGATACGAGATGGTTCGCTACGACCAGCCCCGGGACGAGATCCGGCACCGCCACCCGTGAGTACTTGTTAACGTCCGGCGGTTGATAAGTACTCACGGGCAGTCCTGCACGCAGGCGGCACCGAATCACCTCTGAGGCTCGAGCAGAACGGGCCGGAGGGATTGATCACGATGACCGACCACTCGCGCGGCCCACGGCTCCGCAGTCCATTGCGCGGACCATGGCTGACCTCGGTATTCGGCCTCGTACTGCTGATCGGGCTGCCCGTCGTCATCGTCACGGGACTGCTCTCCTACATCGCGTACGGGCCCCAATTCGGGCAGGCCCGCCCCGGCGACGTCGGCTGGTTGCACCTCCCGTACTTCGCCTGGCCCACCCGGCCGTCGTGGCTGTACCGGCTCACGCAGGGTCTGCACGTGGGGCTCGGACTGATCCTGGTGCCGATCGTGCTCGCCAAACTGTGGTCGGTGATCCCGAAACTCTTCGTGTTCCCGCCGGTGCGGTCGCCGGCGCAGGCCCTCGAACGGCTGTCGCTGATCGCCCTGGTGGGCGGTGCGCTGTTCGAGATCATCACCGGGGTCCTGAACATCCAGTACGACTACATCTTCGGTTTCGACTTCTACACGGCGCACTACTGGGGCGCGTGGGTCTTCATCGCCGGGTTCGTGACCCACACGATCCTGAAGGTGCCGTTGATGGTGCGGTCGCTGCGGTCCCGCTCGTTCCGGAAAGTGCTGCGCACGTCCCGCGCCGACACACTGCCCGAGCCGCCGGACGAGAACGGCCTCGTCGCCGACGATCCCACCCCGGCCACGATCAGCCGCCGCGGCGCCCTCGCGCTGGTCGGTGGCGGCGCCGCCCTCGTCGCGGTGCTGTCGGTCGGGCAGACCACCGGCGGCTTCTTGCGCAACGCCGCGCTCCTGCTGCCGCGCGGCCGCTCGTACGGCGACGGCCCCAACGACTTTCAGATAAACCGGACGGCCGCGGCCGCGCAGATCACCCCGGAGCAGACGGGCGACACCTGGCGGCTCTCGGTGACGGGCGGCGCGGAACCGGTGCAGCTGAACCGAAGTCAGCTGCGCGGAATGCCGTCGCACACCGCGTCGCTCCCGATCGCGTGCGTCGAGGGGTGGTCCACCGTCGAGACGTGGACCGGTGTCCGACTCCGCGATCTCGCGGCGGCCGCCGGGGTGACGACGTTCGGTTCCGCGAAGGTGACGTCGCTGGAGCGGTCCGGGGCGTTCAATCAGGCGGTGCTCACGGCCGACCAGGTGCGCGACTCCGACGCCCTGCTCGCCCTCGAGGTGAACGGCGCGGAACTGTCCCTCGACCACGGCTATCCCGCCCGCATCATCGTTCCCGCCCTGCCCGGCGTCCACAACACCAAATGGGTGCAGTCCATCGAATTCCGGGAGGCGTGAGATGCGCCGATTCGCCCGCGTCTACGGGGCCGATCCCTTACATCTGCTGGCCGTGCTGTTCACGTTCGCACTCGCCGGGTACGCGGTGTCGGTGGTGGGTCTGCAGAATCTGTGGAATCCGGACGTGTGGTGGAAGTCGATTGCCGTGTGGTTCCTCGGCGCGGTGATCGCCCACGACCTCGTGCTGTTCCCGTTGTACGCGCTCGCCGACCGGTCTGTGACGTCGGGGCTGAACGCGCTACGGGGACGGAGACGCCCACGGTCCCGGACGGTTCCGGCGCTGAACTACATTCGTGTGCCTGCGCTCGCGTCCGGGTTGACGCTGCTGCTGTTCCTGCCGGGGATCATCGAGCAGGGCGCCGACGCATATCTTGCGGCGACGGGGTTGACGCAGGAACCGTATCTCGACCGCTGGCTGCTGCTCAGTGCCGCGTTCTTCGCGGTGTCCGCTCTCACCTACGCCACCCGACTCGCGTTGTCCCGCAAGGACGGCGACGCGGTGAGCCGACCGTGAGGAAGACCGGGATGTCCACCGACCTCCTGCTGCGGCGGGCGTCGGCGGGGCTCCCGTGCTGGGTGCGCACTGCGCAGGGAGCGCGCCGCGCCCTGCCTCTCGACCGGTGGATGGGCGGCGACTCGGCGTCGCTCGCCGATCGGATCGCCGACCGCGTCATGCTCACCGGGTGTCGCGGCGCGACGGTCGATCTCGGATGCGGCCCGGGTAGGCTCACCGCCGCCCTCGCGTCCGCCGGCGCCACCGCCCTGGGCGTCGACTCCTCCATCACCGCAGTGCAATTGACCATTCGACGCGGGGGGCTCGCGTTGCACCGGGACATCTTCGCGCCGCTCCCGCGGTCGGGGAACTGGGACCGGGTACTGCTCGCGGACGGCAACATCGGCATCGGCGGGGAACCCGTTCGCGTGCTCCGGCGCGCGCGAGAGCTGTTGCAACCACACGGAATTGTGATCGCCGAGGTGGATCCGCCGACCACGGCAGGGGTCCGGCACGAACTCCTGCGCTGGGAGACGGAGCATCTCGCCGGAGACTGGTTCGCCTGGGCGAGCGTGGGGGTGGCCGCCGCGGCCGAGGTCGCGCGCGTGGCGGGGCTTCGGGTGATCGATGTTCTGCAGCATGCGAATCGGCACTTCGTGCAGATGGAATGGGCGTAAGAGCTCCCATCCGGCGGGGCTTCCGCGTCGAATACCTAGTGAACATCCACCCCCACCCCTTCCTCCGGAAAGGTTGTTTGATCATCATGTCGAACTATCGAAAAGCACTCGTAGCAGCGGCCATCGGCGCCTTGGCATTGACTCCGCTCGCGGCGTGCTCGAGCAATGATTCGAGTACGTCCTCGACTGTGAGTGCAGCAGCATCCTCCCAACCCGCTCCCGTCGCCCAGGTCGACAACCTGACCGGGGTGAGTACCGCCGTCGCACTCGATCCCGGATTCACCGGGGCGCTGACGACGCTCGGTCTCACACCGGGAGTGGTGGGCACGGCCACGCTCGCCGACGGGTCGGTCAGCTTCCCGATCACCGGCGGCAACGTGAAGTACTGGGAGCCGGGCACGGTCGATCCCTACGTCCAGGGCGAGATCATGCACGACGGCAGCGGACTGTCGCTGGCGGCGCCCGGTACCGTCGTCGAACTCACCGATTTCACGATCGATCCGGGCACGTCGCTCCTCACCGGCGACGTGAGCGTCAACGGTTCACCCGCGGCGACCGACGCGGTGCTGTTCGATCTCAACGGCCGCACGCTGAAGCCGCTGCAGACCGGACCGAACGACACGGCGATCCTGCAGGGCACCGAGGTCAAGATCTCGGCGGACGCCGCGGGTCTGCTGAACGACACGTTCAAGACCGACGCCGTGACGCCGGGGTTGCTGGTCGGGATCGCCACCATCACGATCGCGACCAAGTGACCGCAGGCCCTCGATCGGCACCCCGGGTGCGCCGGCCGTCACCAGTTGGTGAACAGCAGATGGTTGACGGCCAGCGCACCGGCGGCCTGCACGGCGAGCCAGAACCGATGGCTTCCGCGCGGCAGGAGCGCAGGTGCGGCGAGAAGCCACCATTCGAACGGCAACCAGATCCGCTCGGTCTCCGCCTTGCTCAGCGCGCTGAGGTCGGCGATCACCACCGCGAGGAGCGCGGCGAGCACCAGGACCGGGACCGGCGACAGCGCCCGCACCCGCGTCCAGGCGAACGTCCGGGGCAGTGCGGCGGGCACCGCCAACCCGACCGCGCAGACCAGCGACGCGAAGTTGGCCCAGCCCCAGTAGGCGAAGGGGCGGTCCGACGCGATGCCCTGGTAGTACCGATCCTGCACCAACCCGTAGCCGTCGAACCACCAGAATCCGCACAGCGTGAACACGGCCGCCACCGCGAGCGCGCCGGCCAGTGCGCCGAACAGCGGCCGGGCCGTGCGCGCGATCACCAGGACGGCGACCGCGGGAATCGCCATCAGCGTGAGCCCGTAGCTGAGGTAGACGCCGAATCCGAGCAGCACTCCCGCGGCCACGGCGACGAGCGCGGGGACCGGAACCGCACGGGCGGCCGACAGCGCCAGCAGGGCGATCCCCCACGCCACCACGCCGGCGAACAGCGCGTCCGCCGACACCGCCACCCAGATCGCGGCGGGTGCGAGCACGAGGAACGGGGCCGCGCGGCGGGCCGTCGCCTCGTCACCGAGCGCCCGGACGGCGACGATCACGGCGGCGCCGGCACTCGACCCGACCGCGACGCACAGCGCCGACGCCCACACCCCGCCGTCCAGTCCGATCCGGTCGAGCCAGACGAAGATCAGGAGCGCACCGGGCGGGTGCCCGGACACGTGGGTGGTCCACGAATCGGGCTGCAGGTCCAGGATCCGGTCGGCGAAGCCCCGCAGCATCGCCGGGATGTCCGTGACGCCGGGGACCTCGTGCAGGTACTCGTCGGTGGAGGTCAGGCGGTCGACGAACCCGCGCCGCCAGCCGTCGACCAGTGCGAGCGCCGTCGCCCACGAGGCGGACCCGAGCCACACCCCGACCGTGAGGCGCCGCCACGGCAGCGTCTGCGCCAGCCCGGGGCCCCACACCACGACAGCCGCCGCAATCACTACTGCGACCGGCGTCCCCCAGCCGAAATGGACGTCGCGGAAACCGAACAGCGGCGCGGCGTCCGCGAAGTCCCGCACACTCTCCGCGGTGCGGTTGACGATCGGGGTGATCGTCTCGTTTCCCAGGTACGGGACGACGAACGCGACCACCACGAGGACCAGGGCGAGCCCGGCGCCGGCGAGGTCGCGGTAGAGGAAATTGCGCTCGCCGGTGCGCTGTGGGGATCCGATGACGTCATCTCCTTCGGCGAAAGTCGCACTCGCGCCCAGCATAACGACGGAGGATGGAACGCATGACCGCAACGAGTTCACCCGACCCGGTCCGTGCGGACGTCGCCGTGATCGGAGGCAGCGGCTTCTACTCGTTCTTCGACGAGGGAGCCACGGAAGTCAGGATCGACACTCCGTACGGCGGCCCCAGCGCCCCGATCACGGTCGGCGACGTGGAGGGCAGGACGGTGGCGTTCCTCCCCCGCCACGGCGCCCGGCACGAATTCGCTCCCCACACCATCCCGTACCGCGCGAACCTGTGGGCGCTGCGCACGCTGGGCGTGCAGCGGGTGTTCGCACCCTGCGCCGCCGGCAGCCTCACCCCCGACCTGGGGACGGGCTCGATGGTCGTGCCGGACCAGTTGGTCGATCGCACCAGCGGCCGCACGCAGACGTACTTCGACGGCGGCGGCGTGCACGTCCAGTTCGCCGACCCGTACTGCGACGACCTGCGCAAGGCCGCCGCCCGGCCGGGCACCGTCGAGGGCGGCGTGCTGGTGGTGGTCGAGGGTCCGCGGTTCTCGACCCGGGCCGAGAGCCTGTGGTTCGCCCGGCAGGGCTGGACCCTCGTCAATATGACCGGCCATCCCGAGGCGGTGCTCGCCCGGGAGCTCGAGATGTGCTACGCCACCATTGCTTTGGTCACCGACCTCGATGCGGGAATCGAGGCCGGCGACGGGGTGCGTGCCGTGGACGTGTTCGCCGAGTTCCAGCGCAACCTCGGTTCACTGAAGACGCTGGTGCGGTCCGCGATCGCCGCCGCCCCCGAGGGTCCCTGCGACGCCTGCCGGGTCCACGAGGGGGTCACCCTGCCGATCGAGCTGCCATGACGACCGGTCGCGTACTGCTCACCGGCGCAGCCGGATTCATCGGCAGCCATGTGCGCACCGCGCTGACCGAGGCCGGCCACGACGTCGTCGCCGTCGACGCTCTGCTTCCGTCCGCGCACGGGGCCGGCGCCGAACTCCCGGACGGTGTGCGGCGCGCCGATGTGCGCGACCTGCCCGCCCTGACCGAAGCGCTGAGGGGTGTGGACGTGGTGTGCCATCAGGCTGCCGTCGTCGGCGCCGGGGTGGATGTGAGCGACGCCCCGGCCTATGCCAGCCACAACGATCTCGGCACGGCGACGGTGCTCGCCGCGATGCACCGATCCGGTTGCCGTCGGTTGATACTCGCGTCGTCGATGGTCGTCTACGGGGAGGGCCGGTACCGCAACGGGCGGGGCGAGTTCGTGGAACCGTCCGCCCGGCGAGCCGAGAACCTGGCGGCGGGAATCTTCGACGAGACGGACCCCGACACGGGTGAACCCCTGGAATGGGCATTCGTGGAGGAGGATTCGCCGCTGCGGCCGCGGAGCCTCTACGCCGCGGGCAAGGTGGCCCAGGAGAACTATGCCCTCGCCTGGGCGCTGGCCACCGGGGGTTCCGTGACGGCGCTGCGCTACCACAACGTGTACGGCGACCGCATGCCGCGCG
Organism: Rhodococcus sp. (in: high G+C Gram-positive bacteria); assembly: GCA_039206675.1. GTDB lineage: Bacteria > Actinomycetota > Actinomycetes > Mycobacteriales > Mycobacteriaceae > Rhodococcus_F. Next base: position 29,992 of record JBCEBZ010000505.1, read on the forward strand.
ACACCCCGTACTCCGGGGTGGCGGCGATGTTCCGGTCCGCCCTCGAGGCCGGCGAACCACCGCGCGTGTTCGAAGATGGAATGCAGACACGGGATTTCGTGCACGTTCACGACGTCGCGGCGGCGAACGTGGCCGCGGCCGAGGCCGCGCTGCCGGGATTCGCGGCGTTCAATGTGTGCTCGGGACAACCGATCACGGTCGGCGAGGTGGCCACGACGCTCGCCCGTTCTCACGGTGGCCCCGAACCCGTGGTCACCGGTGAATACCGGCCCGGCGACGTCCGGCACATCGTCGCCGATCCCCGGCGGGCCCGGGAGCGGCTCGGATTCCGGGCGAAGATCCTTCCCGCCGAAGGGATTGCGGCGTTCGCGCACGCACCCCTGAGGGACGCGGCGCCGACGGGACCTCCCCGTGTCTGAGCGTGCGCCGGTCGCCGCGCGGGACGTCACCGTCGTGATCCCGTGCCTGAACGAGGCCGGTTCGCTGCCCGGCGTGCTCGCCGCGATGCCCCGCCACTACCGGACGGTGGTGGTGGACAACAACTCCACCGACGACACCGCCGCGGTCGCGGTCACCCACGGGGCGTCGGTGGTGCGGGAGCCGGTCCCGGGATACGGTTCCGCCGTGCACGCCGGAGTGCTCGCGGCGCAGACCCGGGTGGTCTGCGTGCTGGACGGCGACGGCTCGATGGACCCGGGCGAGCTCCCCCGGCTGGTCGCCGCCCTGAACTCGGGCGCCGACCTCGCCGTGGGGCGCCGGCGCGCCGATCGGCGGGGAACGTGGCCGCTGCACAGCAGGATCGGCAACGCAGTCCTCGCCGCCCGGCTCCGGCGCCGGTACGGGCTGCCGATCCACGACCTCGGCGCGATGCGAGCCGTCCGCAGGCAGGACCTCCTCGACCTGGGTGTCGACGACCGCAGGTCCGGCTACCCGCTGCAGCTTCTCGTGCTCGCGGGCCGCGCCCACTGGCGGGTCGTGGAGCAGGACGTCACCTATCGCCCGCGCACCGCGGGCACGTCGAAGGTGTCGGGTTCGCTGAAGGGCACCGTCGTCGCCGTCCACGACTTCTGGAAGGTGATCCGGTGACCCTCGCCGTCGCCGTACTCGTGGTCGCGAAGGCGCCGGTCCCCGGCTTCGCGAAGACCCGGCTCGCGCGGGACGTCGGCGACGCCCGGGCCGCCGGCCTCGCCGCCGCCTCCCTGCTGGACACCCTCGACGCCGTCGACGGTGCCGGGGTGACGCAGAAGGTGGTGGCGATGACCGGTGACCTCGGCCGCGCGGTCCGGGGCCGCGACATCGCCGCGACGCTGGGCGGGTTCACGGTGATGTCGCAGCGGGGTGCGAGTTTCGCGGAGCGATTGGTGAACGCCCACGCCGACACGTTCGGCCGTTTCGGGCTGCCGATTCTCCAGATCGGAATGGACACACCACAGGTGACGGCGCGGCTGCTCGCCGAATCCGCGGACCGGCTCACCGAGCGGCGGGGCCGATGCGCCCTCGGACTGGCGGAGGACGGCGGGTGGTGGATCCTCGGTGTGCCCGATGCGGTTTCGGCGCGGGCGATACTCCCGGTTCCCACGTCGAGCCCGGACACCGGGCGTCTCACCCGGGCGGCGCTGCTCGCGGCCGGCGCCGAGGTGCTGTCGCTGCCGACGCTCCGGGACGTCGACTACGCGGCCGACGTCGCCCCGGTCGCCGCGCTCTGCCCGGATTCCAGCCACTTCCGCCGTGAGTACTTGTTAACGTCCGGCGGTTGACAAGTACTCACGGGCGCAGCATCACACACTCCGTACCATCGGAGTAGATGCCGGAACGAATTGCACGCCATCCGTCCACCGTGGCCGACTGGAGCAACGACCGCCGCAAGGCGCGACTGCACGCGACACGGCTCGGTCACCGGTGGCAGAAATTCGGTCGCACCAGGCGCTTCCTCGCCGCCGTCGCGCTCGGGACCGTTCCCCTGCTGTTCGCCGGCGGGCAGTACTGGGTGCACGACGTCCAACCCGAACGCCAGCGACTCGCACTGACCCAGCCGCAGATCTCCGAGGTGTACGACGCGCGGTCGCCCACCGACCACGACACCGCCGTCGTCGACCTCGTCGGCCTCGGCAACAAGGACGCCGCCGACACGGCCAGGACGCTGTCCTCGTACGACGGCATCGGGCGGGTGTGGGCGGTCCAGTACGACAACGGCGGCATCGACACCAAGGTGATCAGCGAACTGATCGCCGCCCGCGCAGCCGAGGAGGGGATCGACAACGTCATCCTGTCCGGGCACAGCATGGGCGGTGTCGTCGCGCTGGAGGTGGCGCAGCACATCTACGAGGACACCGACGCCAACCTCATCGGCGTGGTGCTCGACTGCACCCCGGTGGACCTGCACGCCGTCCGGGCCGGGAGCCGGGACAGCGGCGAAGACATGCTGCGGTGGATCGGCTGGCTGCCCGGCGCGCGGGAGAGCCGGACGATGCGCGTGCTGGTGGAGACCGCGGCCCGGCAGAGCAGGTTCCTGGACACGAAGTCGGACTGGTATCCGCACGTCGACGTCGACGAATTCCGCGACGTCCTCGACGAGGTCCTCACCGAGAAGGTCCTGTCGGAGGACGTGGCGAGCAACGGGCTGATCGAATCGCAGTTCAAGACCATCGTCGCGTCCGGTGCCATCGACAACCTGAAGTCGCTGGCGGTGGAGTCGGACGACAAACCGCGCCCGGGGATCGTCTTCGTGCGTCCCCGCGCGGGCTGGATGGATGCTGTGGTCGACGTCGACTACACGCAGAAGATCCTCGTCGAGCAGTCCGGCGGGACCGACGGCGCACTGCTGGTGGCGAAGCTCGACGGAACCGGCCACGCGAATCCGAACCAGCAGCCGGTCGCGTACAACGAGGCGATCGTCAAGCGCATCCTGCCGTTCCTCCGCACCACGCTCGACGAGGTGTCGGTCACCAGCGACGCCGCGGGCGGCCGACGGTGAGATCTCGGCCGGGCGAGGTCGTCGTGCGGGACTCCCACGCGCGCGCCAGGAGGATCGCCAGGCCCAGATACGCCCAGCCCGCCAGCACGTCCACGACGTAGTGCTCGCCGCCGTAGACCAGCACGAACGCCATGGCGACCGGGTACGCGACCAGCAGCGCCCGCGACCACAGGCTTTTCGCGAACGGCCACAACGCGACCGCCACCAGCAGGGCGAATGCGGCGTGCAGCGACGGCAGCGCGGCGACCGGATTGCTCTGCGCCTCCAGCCACCGCGTGCTGACATCCGTGGGGACGACACCGAATCCGAAACCCGCGACACGACCCACGCTGCCGGAGATCACCTCCCCCTCGGCGGCCAGCCAGGGCGGGACCGACGGCAGCAGAATGTACGTGACCAAGCCGAGATACGACAGCAGCAGCACCCGCCGCATGTACCCCGACCACACGTCGCGCGAATGCACGTAGAAGACGGCCGCGACCACCCACGGCACGATGAAGTGGCTGGTGTAGACGATTCCCGTCAGCAGCGTCCACCACGGGAGCGCTCCCGCCGGAGGCAGCAGATGCTGCTGCAGCCAGACCGTGGGGATCGTGCCGCCGAAGAGCCAGCTCTCCACAGACACCAGTTCCGCCGCCCGCACCGGCATCCCGAGGTGGTGGGCGATACCGCGGCTCAGGTCGTAGACGACGAGGGCAGCGATGAGCGGCAACCAATCCCCCACGACACGCAGATGGTCCCGCCACGGCCGGTCGATCGTGAACGCGATCAGGCCCGCGACGATCCACGTGGCCTGGTAGATGCGGTCGGTGGGCAGCCCCAGCGTGACGATCGTGACGGCCAGCGCGAGCAGGTACGCAACCCACACCGCGCGCCGAATGCTGTCACCCGTGAGCATTTCTCAACCGCCCGCGGTTAACAAGTACTCACGGGGGCGGCATCACCGTGCCTGCCCGCGCCGGCGGCGAATCGTGCGGCACCCTCGATGGTTCCGTTGGCCAGAGAGATTGCGCCGTGCCGGAATTCGTTCAGCAGTGCCTGATCCTCGGTGAGCCCGGACTGCTCGAGCAGCGACAACCGGTCCTGCCGCAGGCACGCCTGGGGCAGGCCGGCGATCTCGGCGGCCAGTTGCCGGGCTGCGCTGAGGGCGTCGCCGGCCGCGACCTTCCGGTTGATCAGCCCGATACTCAGGGCCTCGTCGGCGTCGACGGGCCGCCCGGTGAGGACGAGGTCCATCGCGCGGCTCTCCCCGATGAGCCGCGGCAGGCGGACGGTTCCGCCGTCGATGAGCGGCACACCCCAGCGGCGGCAGAACACACCGAGGACGGCGTCGGCGCCTGCGACCCGCAGGTCGGCCCACAGCGCGAGTTCGAGCCCGCCCGCCACCGCGTGCCCGTCGATCGCGGCGATCACCGGTTTCGACAACCGCATCCGGGAGACGCCCATCGGCGCGTCGCCGTCGGGCGCCACCCGGTTCCCGGTCCCGGAGCTGATCGCCTTGAGATCGGCTCCGGCGCAGAATGTTCCGCCCTCGCCGTGCAGCACGGCCACGGACGCGTCCTCGTCCGCGTCGAAGGCGCGGAAGGCGTCGGCGAGCGCCTCGGCGGTAGGCCGGTCCACCGCATTGCGGACTTCGGGCCGGTTCAGGCTGATCGTCGTGACCGGGCCGTCCGTGCGGACGAGTACCACGTCGGAAGTCATCGAGTGCGCCTTTCCTCGCTGGTGTGGCCGACGCTAGCACTCTTGACGGAAGAACGGAACGAGTGTTCACTTCTTTGTTATGGCCTATCGCCGCACACCCGCGGTCCAGGAACGCCTGGACGCTCTCCGCACCACGCTCATCGACTCCGCGATCGGGCTGATCGCCCGCCACGGCTACGCGGGATGCTCGATCTCCGCGGTCGCGACCGAAGCGGGGGTCGGCACCGGCACCGTCTACCGGCACTTCGCGAACAAGGGCGAACTGTTCGCGGAGGTCTTCCGCATCGTCTGCAGCCGGGAGGTGAGCGCCGCCGTCGAATCCGGCAATGCGGCACGGGCCGCCGAAGGCCGTTGCGTCGCCGCGGTATCCGCCTCCGTCGGGACGTTCGCCGAACGCGCCCTCCGCGCACCCGTCCTGGCGTACGCGCTGCTCGTCGAACCCGTCGACCCGCAGGTCGACACCGAACGTCTCCTGTTCCGCGAGTCGTTCCGGGACGCGCTCGCCGTCGCGATCGCCGGCGCCGTCGAGGCCGGGGAGATCCCGGACCAGGACGCGTCGGTCACCGCCGCCTGCATCGTCGGTGCCATCGGCGAAGCACTGATTCTGCCCCTCGCCCGCGGCGCCGCCGACGCCGCGATCATCCCCGCCCTGCTCACCTTCACCCTTCGATCCCTCGGGAGCCCGACATGAGTGCCACACACGAGGTCGTCAACCAGGTACCACCCCTGATCGACTTCGACGCCGCCGACTACGCACCGATTCTCGAAGCGCTGCAACGCGAAGGCGCACACGACGCGCTCGAGGAACTGCACGACGTCGGGCGTCTCGCCGGGAGCGAGGAGGCGCAGCGCTGGGGCGACCTCGCCGAGGCGCACCCTCCCGTCCTGCGCACCCACGACCGCTACGGCAACCGCATCGACGAGGTCGAGTACGACCCCGCCTACCACCAGCTGATGACCACCGCCGTCGAGATGGGCCTGCACGGCGCACCGTGGGCCGACCCGCACCCGCGCGCCCACCTGGTCCGGGCCGCGAAGATGGCGGTGTGGGGCCAGGTCGACGCCGGTCACGGCTGCCCGATCTCCATGACGTACGCCGCCGTCCCCGCCCTGCGGCACAATCGCGCGCTGGCGCAGCAGTACGAACCCCTGCTCACCGCGCGGGTCTACGACCCCGCACTGCACCCTCCGCTGACGAAGGCCGGCCTGACCGCCGGCATGTCGATGACGGAGAAGCAGGGCGGCTCCGACGTCCGCGCGGGCACCACCCGCGCCGTGCCGCAGCCCGACGGAAGTTACCTGATCACCGGGCACAAGTGGTTCACGTCGGCGCCGATGTCCGACGTGTTCCTGGTGCTCGCCCAGGCACCCGGCGGACTGTCGTGCTTCTTCCTGCCCAGAGTGCTGCCGGACGGCACCCGCAACCGGATGCACCTGCAGCGCCTCAAGGACAAGCTCGGCAACCACTCCAACGCCAGCAGCGAGGTCGAGTACGACGAGGCGGTGGCCTGGCTGGTCGGCGACGAAGGTCGCGGGGTTCCGACGATCATCGAGATGGTCAACATGACCCGCCTCGACTGCACGATCGGCACGGCCACCGGCATGCGGGTCGGCACGGCGCAGGCCGCGCACCACGCCGTGCACCGCAGCGCGTTCGGCGCCCACCTGGTGGATCAGCCCCTGATGCGCAACGTGCTCGCCGACCTCGCCGTCGAGTCGGAGGCCGCCACGACCGTCGCGCTGTGGCTGGCCGCGCTCACCGACCGGGCGACCGCGGGCGACGAGCACGCGAACACCCTCCGGCGCATCTCGCTGTCGGTCAGCAAGTATTTCGTCTGCAAGCGCGGACCGATCCACGCCGCCGAGGCCCTCGAATGCCTGGGCGGCAACGGGTACGTGGAGGAATCACGGATGCCGCGGCTGTACCGGGAGGCGCCCCTGCTGTCGGTATGGGAAGGCTCCGGCAACGTCGCCGCCCTCGACACCCTGCGCGCGATGGCCAGACACCCGGCGACGCTCCAGGTGTTCTTCGACGAACTCGACGCGACCGCGGGAGCCGACGCGCGACTCGA
>JBCEBZ010000506.1:0-10226 GCA_039206675.1 Rhodococcus sp. (in: high G+C Gram-positive bacteria)
CGAGGACGCGCTTGCCGACGACAAGGCCGTCACCGCGTACGCATACGCCCGCACCGGCTATCACCGCGGGTTGGACCAACTGCGCCGCAATGGCTGGAAGGGCTTCGGCCCGGTTCCCTACGGCCACGAACCCAACCGCGGTTTCCTCCGTTGCGTCGCCGTCCTGGCGAAGGCGGCGAAGGCGATCGGCGAAACGGACGAGTACGCGCGGTGCCTCGACCTGCTCGAGGACTGCGATCCCCGAGCCGCCGAAGCGCTTGGCGTCGGTTAACGCCCTCAGCACGGCGAAAGTCCGTGGCCGGGACGGGCTGAAGACCTCGGTCCACCGGCTGCGGGTGTCGGCGCTGCCCATCCTGCAGTGCGCGATCGCGGCCGGTGCCGCGTGGTGGGTGGCGACGGTGGTGATCGGTCACGCGACGCCGTTCTTCGCACCCATCGCCGCGGTGGTGTCGCTGGGGTTGTCTCTCGGCGCCCGCCTGCGGCGTTCCGTCGAGTTGGTGGCCGGTGTCACGATCGGGATCGGGGTCGGCGACCTCATCGTCTCCGTCATCGGGAGCGGCACCTGGCAGATCACCCTCGTCGTCATGCTGGCGATGTCCGCGGCGGTGCTGCTGAACAGCGGACCGATCTTCTCGATGCAGGCGGGCAACTCCGCGGTGCTCGTGGCGACGCTGCTGCCTCCCGGCGGCGCCGCGGGAATCAACCGCATGGTGGACGCCCTGACCGGCGGTCTGGTGGGGATCGCCGTCGTCGCGCTGATTCCCACACACCCGGTGGGACGGGCGCGCAAGTACGCCGCGAACGTCCTCGGGACGGCGTCCGAGGTGATGCAGTTGGTGGCAGACGGATTGGTGGCCAACGACGACAAACCCATCGAGGAGGCGCTGCAGAAAGCGCGGGCAACGCAGGCGTCCATCGACACGCTGCGGACCCACCTTGCGGGCGGCCGCGAGATCAGCCGCATCTCGCCGCTGTACTGGAACACCCGCGGCAGGCTCGAGCGACTCACCGCGGCCGCGGATCCACTCGACAACGCGCTCCGCAACATCCGGGTGCTGGCACGGCGGTCGCTCACGCTGGTGCGTGACGACGAGATCCTCAACCCACGGCTCGTCGACCAGGTGGAGAAGCTCTCCCACGCGCTCGAAACCCTTCGGCAGATGGCGCTCGCGGACCCCGGTCAGCAACCCGACCAGGCCGAGGCGGCGCGGGTGCTGCGGTCGGTGGCGTCCGGCTTGAAACCGGAACTGGTGGAGAACGCGGGCCTGTCGGCCACCGTCGTCTTCGCGCAGATCCGGTCTCTGACCGTCGACCTTCTGCAGGTCGCAGGGCTGAAACGCATCTCGGCCATCGCGACCCTGCCGCCGACGGTGGAGAAACCGGCGTATCGTCCCGAACTCTGACCGCCCGAGCACGCTGTTGAACATATGCGCATGTACGCATATGATCGGCACAACTCGGGAGGAGGCTCACGCATGGGAGTCGGTCACGGACATTCGCACGGCCACACACAAGGCGCCGGTGAGGTAGGCCCGTCACGGGGGCGGATCCGCCGCATGGTGATAGCTCTCGTCATCCTTCTCGCGTTCCTGGTCCTCGAGGTCGTCGTCGGTCTGACCGTCAACTCGCTGTCGCTGCTCGCCGACGCCGGGCACATGCTGACCGACGTCGTCGGAATGTCGATGGGCCTGGTCGCCCTCCTGCTCGCTCGCAAGGGCAGTGCCACCGCCGCCCGGACCTTCGGCTGGCACCGCGCCGAAGTGCTCACGGCCATGGCCAACGCCGCGATGCTGCTCGCCGTCGCGATCTGGGTGTTCTACGAGGCCATCTCCCGCATCGGCGACGCCCCCGAACTTCCCGGCATGGCGCTGATCCTCACCGCGTCCGTCGGTCTCGCCGCGAACCTCGTGGTGATGCTCATGCTGCGCGCCGACTCCAAGGACAGCCTGGCCGTCCGCGGCGCCTATCTCGAAGTGCTCGCGGACGCCGTCGGCAGCGTCGGTGTGCTCATCGCCGGCGGCGTCGTGCTGGCGTTCGGCTGGAGCTACGCCGACATCATCGTCGGTGTCCTCATCTCGCTGTGGGTGGTGCCGCGGGCGATGAAACTCGCTGCCGCGTCACTGCGCATCCTCACCCAGGCCTCACCCGAGGACGTCGACGTCGAATCGGTGCAGGCCGACCTCGAGGCGCTACCCGGAGTCACCGGCGTGCACGACCTCCACGTGTGGACCCTCACCACGGGAATGGACGTGGCGACCGTTCACCTGACCACCGACGACGCCGACTCGTCCGTCGTCCTCGAAGCGGCGCGGACCGTACTCGAGAGCCACCACCTCTCGCACGCGACCGTGCAGGTCGAGTCCACCGCCAACGGGCGCCACTGCGCCGAGAACGTCACCTGGTAGACCCTGTCTGTTTCGTCCGGTATCGCGACGGGAAATCGTTGCAGGACGACTCACGGAAGGGAACACCATGTCCACTCTCGCAGCGTTCGCACGACCCGCCGCCGTTGCCGCACTCGGTGCGGCCGCCCTCTTCGCAGCACCCGCCGCCGCCTCCGCCGCGCCGTTCATGCCCGACCCGCTGGCGAACTGTAAGCCGGCCGCGACGCTGGATGTCGAGAAGGAGGGCAACCAGGTCGAGTGGGAGTTCGAGGGACCGAAGGACGCCACGACCGACGCCCAGGTGACCTACCTGAACATCGGCCAGGCACCGACGATCGGAACGTCCGGGCCGCTGACGAACGGCGAGGGTGTGGAGAAGGAACTCCCCGGTTTCACAGCCCACCTCATCCCCGGCGGAACCTACGATCCGGACGGTCCTGCGAAGAACGGCGCTGCAACCTGCACCCTCGGCTTCGGTTTCGCCGTCACGCAGTGACCGTCACTTGGTGAACCGGGTGACCCCGGCGCCCGGTCGCCACAGATCGACGTACAGGTGTTCGCCGTCGACGGTGGTGTGCACCACCTCGTCGAGGTCGAGTTCGAAGACGTCCGCCTCGGGGATCTCGTCGGGATAGCGGTCGACGATCTGCTGCTTCCGCTCGCCGAGGATCTCCCGGGCGCGGCCGCTGATCTTGGCGTCGCCGCCCTCCATCGTGTGATGACCGGGGTTGCTGTGGAGGGAGTACCGCGGATCGCGTTGCAGGTCTTGCACTTTCCGCGCGCCGACCATCGAGCCGAGCAGCAGTGCGCCCTCGTGGAACTCGACCTCCGTGCCGCTCACCCGCGGGGAGCCGTCCTTGCGGAGCGTGGCCAGCACGTGGTGCTTGTGCGCCTCGAAGCGCGCGGCGACGGCTTTGGCGAGGTCGGGTGCTTCGGTCTCGAACTGCGTCCAGTTGGTCATGCCGACCAGTGTGCGCCCCTATCCCTGACATCTACTGTCAGGGATTTTCTCTAGACTCGGGGGATGCGTTCGAGTCGGCTCGTCGAGGTGATGCTGCGTCTGGAGGGCAGTCGCGGGGCCACCGCGCAGCAACTCGCGGACGAACTGGGGGTTTCGGTCCGCACCGTGTATCGCGACGTTACGGCGTTGTCGGCGGCCGGGGTCCCGTTGTGGACGGAAAGCGGACCCGGAGGCGGGATCCGGTTGCTGGACGGCTGGCAGTCGAAACTCGGCGGCATGACGGGGGAGGAGACGTCCGCGTTGATGCTGCTCGGGGTCCCGTCGATCGCCGACGATCTCGGTCTTCGCGACGTCACCGCGGCGGCGCAGTCGAAGTTGCTGGGGGCGTTGCCGGTCCCGCTGCGGGCCGGGGCGCAGCTGTGGCGGGACCGGCTGTACGTCGACGCCCCGGGTTGGTTCGACGGGCCACGCGACAACGGTGACCTCCCGGTCGTCGCGTCCGCGGTGCTCGAGGGGCGGCGCCTGGGCATTCGTTACCGGAAGGGGAACCGTTCGGCGGCAAGAACACTCGATCCCCTGGGCTTGGTGGCGAAGGCGGGTGTCTGGTATCTCGTCGCGCAGCATCGGGGACGGACGCTGTCGTACCGCGTGTCGCGGATCAGTGACGCGACCGTGCTGACGCAGGCGGCGGTGCGGCCCGACAATTTCGATCTGGGCGCGTGGTGGACGGCCTCGGTGGCCGAATTCGACCGCGCGCTCCTGCGATTCCGGTGCCGGGTGCGGCTCTCACCGGAGGCGTGGCGCCGGCTGCCCCGGGTGGTCGGGGTGGAGGCCGCCCGGGTCGAGCCCGGCCCGCCCGACGACGACGGCTGGGTCACCGTCGACCTGCTGCTCGAGGCGGAGGACGTGGCCCTCGGCCAGCTGACCGCTCTCGGCGGGGAAGTCGAAGTGCTCCAGCCGCAGTCGCTGCGGGAATCGCTGCACGCGGTGGGAGAGGCGATCGCCGGCCGGAATGTGTGTGCTCCGCACCCGTGAGTACTTGTTAACCGCGGGCGGTTGACAAGTACTCACAGCCAGAAGCGCATCAGATAGTTGCCGTACTGCGCGTAGATCTCCGGAACCCCGGACAGTTCGAACAGCCGGTAGATGAAGTCGAAGAACACCACGTTGATCGACGGCACGAAGAGCAACGCCACGAGGATCAGCAGTCCGTACGGCTTGAACTGGTCGACGGACCTGCGGGTGCGGGGCGGCAGGAACGGCTCCAGGGCGGCGTACCCGTCGAGTCCGGGCACCGGCAGGAGGTTGAGCACGGTCGCCATCACCTGCAGGAAGGCGAGGAAGCTCAGACCCGTCCAGAACACCAGGTGGTCGCCGCCGAGCCCGAACCAGCGGATCACCGCGAGGAGGACGATCGCCGACACCAGATTCACGGCCGGCCCGGCGAGTGACACCCGTGCCTGCACCTTCGGCGGGAACAGTCCGGTGCGCAGGTACACCGCGCCGCCGGGCAACCCGATCCCGCCGAGCGCGATGAACAGCACCGGCAGGCCGATCGACAGCAGCGGGTGGCTGTACTTCAGCGGGTTGAGCGTGAGGTAGCCGCGCACCTCGACGTCGGTGTCGCCGTGCCGCCACGCCGTGTACGCGTGGGCGAACTCGTGCAGGCAGAGCGTCACCACCCAGCCCGCGACCACCAGCAGGAACACTCCGGCGTGCCCGAGGACCGATTCCCGCTCGGCGCGCCAGGCGAGCACACCGCCGGCGACCGCGGCCGCGACGACGAGCAGGAAGACCGGACTGGGACGGACCGCGGTGGTCCGCGCCCTGGGCAGGTTCATCGGACCAGCAGCCACTCTTGGTCGTGGCGGTAGAACGTCGAACGCTTGACGTCGCGCGGGTTCGGCACGCCGTCGCGGGTGAGGGCCGCGGCGGGCGACCCGAGTTGCACGGCGCGACCCTCGACCCAGCGGCGCGGCAGCCAGCGCCGGCGAGGTTCCACCGACGCGCGCAGGCCGGGCATCCGCGGGGTCGGGGTGACGTTCATGTTCGTCGTCGTCCCCGAGAACAACCGGGTGTCGTCGACGTAGGCCTCGCCGCCGCGCGGGCCGCCGTCCGGACCCGTGACGGTGGCGCATCCGACGAGCGCGATCCCGGCGTCGTCGCGGATCAGGGGGACCGGTTTGGCCGTCCCCTTCAGCGCGGTGCGGGCGCCGCGGGCACCCGCGGACAGGTGGTAGGCGTCCGTCGCGTCCGAACGGTGCTCCGCGACGTAGGCGAGTTCGATGTGCAGCCGTTCGGTGCGCATCAGCCGGGTCAGGGTGGCCGCGAGGGCGGCGTCGCTGCCCACCACGATCAGTCGCGGATCCGCGACCACCTGCAGCTTGGAGAAGACCTCGTCGAAGTCGTCCTTGTCCGGAACGGTGGGTGCGCTCGAGGCGGAAATGGAGCCCAGAGGTAGGGGAAGCGGCGCGTCGCCGCAAATGAGCACTACGGGGGTCAACGCCACTCCTCGCCCGGATGTCCCGCCGCGATTTCCGCAGCTTCCCTTTCGGATCATCCTAGTGGCACGCCCGAGTTGGGCTCCCGGCCGTACTGTGGGGTCTGTTCTCCGGGCCCTCGGCTAGACTGTTCCCCCGGCCACTGCCTACGAACGGCAGGACCACGCAGTCGGATACGACTGTACGTCGACCGTAGGAGACAACGTCATGCCGGCAATCGTCCTGATCGGCGCCCAGTGGGGCGACGAGGGCAAGGGCAAAGCGACCGATCTACTGGGCGGACGCCTGCAGTGGGTGGTGCGCTACCAGGGCGGTAACAACGCCGGACACACAGTGGTACTTCCGAACGGCGACAAGTTCGCACTGCATCTCATCCCGTCCGGAATCCTCACTCCGGGAGTCACGAACGTCATCGGTAACGGTGTCGTGGTGGACCCGGGAGTGCTGCTCACCGAACTCGCCGGACTCGACCAGCGTGGCGTGGACACCAGCCGCCTGCTGCTCTCGGCGGACGCGCACCTGATCATGCCGTACCACGTGGCCATCGACAAGGTCACCGAACGCTTCCTCGGGGCCAAGAAGATCGGCACCACCGGCCGCGGTATCGGGCCGTGCTACCAGGACAAACTCGCGCGTGTCGGCGTCCGCGTGCAGGACGTGCTGGACGAGAAGATCCTCACCCAGAAGGTCGAGGCGGCACTCGAGTTCAAGAACCAGGTGCTCGTCAAGATCTACAACCGCAAGGCCCTCGACCCGCAGCAGGTCGTCGACGAGGTGCTCGAGCAGGCCGACGGTTTCAAGCACCGCATCGCGGACACGCGTCTGCAGCTCAACGAGGCGCTCGAGCGCGGCGAGACGGTGCTGCTGGAGGGTTCGCAGGGCACGCTCCTCGACGTCGACCACGGCACCTACCCGTACGTGACGTCGTCGAACCCGACGTCCGGTGGCGCAGCGGTCGGTTCGGGCATCGGCCCCACCAAGATCACGACGGTGCTCGGCATCCTCAAGGCGTACACCACGCGCGTCGGTTCGGGCCCGTTCCCGACCGAACTGTTCGACCAGAACGGGGAATACCTCGCCAAGACCGGCGGCGAGGTGGGTGTCACCACCGGCCGTGCCCGGCGCACCGGATGGTTCGACGCCGTGATCGCCCGCTACGCAACGCGTGTCAACGGCATCACCGACTACTTCCTCACCAAGCTCGACGTCCTCAGCAGCCTCGACACCATCCCGATCTGCGTCGGCTACGACGTCGACGGTGTGCGGCACGACGAGATGCCCATGTCGCAGACCGACGTTCACCACGCGAAGCCGATCTACGAGGAAATGCCCGGCTGGTGGGAAGACATCTCCCACGCCCGGACGTTCGAGGAGCTTCCGAAGAACGCGCAGAACTACGTCCTGCGCCTCGAGGAACTCTCGGGTGCGTACATCTCCTGCATCGGTGTCGGCCCCGGTCGCGACGAGACCATCGTCCGCCGCGACGTGGTGCGGTAGTCAGTTTCTCCTTCGCCGAATGTCGCATCGGTACAGTTGAATTCAACCGGTGCGACATTCGGCGATCCGCGATACATTCGAGCCGATGATCAGGACTGTCGAAGCGAGTACCCGGGCACCCGTCGGCGGGTGGTTCGGCAGCTTCCACGCCGCAGCCGCCGTCCTGGAGGCATTCGGGCACGACCCGGCGGACGCCGGCCGGTGCGTGGCGGTGGTGTCGTCGGATCTCGGTGTCTGGGTCTTCGAGGGTGATCCCCGGTCGACGGTGGATGCGTTCGTCCATGCCGTGGAACGGGCGATCGTCGCCGGTGGGCAGGCATTCGTGCTGGGATGTGCCGGTGTGAGCCGGACGGATCAGCGGGTGGTGCGGACCTTGCGGGTTCCCGGCGGCGACAGGATGGCCGCGGCCGCGGCCATGGCGCGCGACCTCGTCGGCGACACGCAGGCGCCGATCAGAACAGCACCGGGTCGTCGAAGCCGGGAGTGTGCTCGAGGGCCAGCAATTCGCGTTTGGTGAGGGTGCCGCCACCGGCGGAGAAGCCACCTACCTGCCCACCGGCGGCGAGGACGCGATGGCACGGGATCACGACCGGCAGCGGGTTGCGGCCCAGGGCCTGACCGACGGCCTGCGCGGCGCCGGGCTGGCCGAGTTCCGCCGCGATGTCGCCGTAGGTGAGGGTGGTTCCCGGGTCGATCGCGCGGGTGATGTCGTATACGGTGCAGTCGAATTCGGGGACCCCCTCGAAGTCGAGGTCGATCCACCGCAGATCGTCGAGTGCGCCGCCGAGATGCTCGCGTATTCCGTCGATGGCCTGCTGGACGGGCGCGGGCGGCTGGTGCTCCACCGCGTCAGGGAAACAGTGTTCGAGCCGCAGCCGGGTGGACTCGGGTGAACCCTCGGGTAATTGCACACCCACGATCCCGGCGGCCCGCCACGCAACGGCGCACGTGCCGAGGGCGGTGTCGAACAGGGCGATTCCTGTGGTCACCAGCCCAGTATGCCCCCGGCCTCCGACGCATACCGTCCGTTGGCCGCCGTCGCGCCGACTCCCATGTGAGTGCGAAAGTGTGCCGGGGCACACTTTCGCACTCACCTGGGGGAGGTCCAGTCCGGACTTTCTGGACTGCTCGGCTGGTCGAGGAAGATGCCGCCGAGAGGGGCGCCGATCCGGAACTGTTCCAGGCGGAATATGCCTTTACCTCCCTCTTTGGGGCCGTAATGCGCGACCGTCGCGGCCAGGAGGGCCATGCACAGGAGCGTGATCAGTGTCGTCATGGCCCCGAGCTTCGCGAGAACTGGCTTGGAGTTGAATAGCCAAGGGGGTGATACTGGACTGCATGATGACTCGTGTACTCGGAGCACGCTCCCTGGCCAGGGACCTCGGCAACTGGCAGGACGACAGCGGCCGCCGCTCGGCGGCGCGACCCGCCTACCGGGCACTGGCCGAGAGCATCCGCCTGCTCGTGCACGACGGCCGCATCCCGCTGGGTGTCGCGTTGCCGAGTGAGCGCGAACTGGCGTCGGTGCTGGAGTTGAGCCGGACCACGATCACGTCGTCGTATTCGGTGCTCCGGGACGAGGGGTATCTCATCAGCCGGCAGGGGTCGCGCAGCACGGTCGCGCTGCCGCTCGGGGCGCGGCAGAACGGGCTGATGTTCCGGGCGCACCAGCCCGGGTCCGACGGTGCGGTGGTCGACCTCAGTTACGCCGCGATGGCCGCGCCCGCCGAAGCGGTCGAGCAGGCCTACGCCTATGCGCTGCAATCACTTCCGCAGTTCCTCCCGACTCACGGGATGGAGCCGGTGGGCATCGGCGCGTTGCGGGACGTGATCGCCGCGCGTTACCGGGCGCGGGGACTCGACACGTCGCCCGAGCAGATCATGGTCACGTCCGGTGCCCAGCACGCGCTGCGGCTGCTCCTCAACGTGCTGACGGCGCCGGGGGAGCGGGTGCTGGTCGATCACCCCACGTACCCCAACGCGCTGGAGGCGATCCGCAGGGTCGGCGCGCGTCCGGTCCCGGTGCCGGTCCGGCCGGAGGGCGGTGCGTCCGGGGCGTGGGATCTCGACGGAATCCGCAGCGCAGCCCGGCAGACCGCCGCCCGGATGGCGTATCTGATTCCGGACTTCCACAACCCCACCGGGCTGTGCATGGACGCGTCCGGGCGGGCGGAGCTGGCGCGGATCGCGCGCGACACCCGCATGACGCTGGTGGTGGACGAGACGATGGTCGACCTGTGGCTGGACGAGCCGTCACCCGGCCCGGTCGCGGCGTACGGCAGGGGGGCGGCGAAGTCGGAGGTCGTGACGATCGGGTCGGCGGCCAAATCGTTCTGGGGTGGGCTGCGCGTCGGCTGGATTCGGGCGGATCCGGCGCTGATCACCCGGCTCGCCGGGGCGCGGGCGGCGGTCGACCTCGGTACCCCGGTGATGGACCAGCTCGCGGCGGCGCACCTGCTCACCGAGGACGAACTCGTGCTCGCGCGTCGCCGGGCGGAGCTGCGGGAACAGCGGGGTGCGATGCTGGACGCGCTCGCCGACCGCCTGCCGGACTGGATCCCGACCATCGGTTCGGGAGGGATGTCGCTGTGGCTGCGCATGCCTGCGCCGGTCTCGACGGCGCTGGCCGCGACGGCCCCCAATTTCGGGGTGCTGCTGGCGGCGGGACCGCGGTTCGGGGTGGAGGGCGCATTCGAGCGGTTCGTCCGGCTGCCGTACGCGCGGACGTCCGACGAACTGCGCCGCGGTGTCGACGGCATCGCGGCGGCGTACGAGACGCTGGCCGTCGACCGTGAGCTGGCGGAACCGTCCCTCGTCGTCTGAGCAGGTGAGTGGCAAAGTGTGCCGGAGCACGCTTTGCCACTCACCTGTCAGGTCCAGACG
>JBCEBZ010000507.1:0-10219 GCA_039206675.1 Rhodococcus sp. (in: high G+C Gram-positive bacteria)
GTACACCTCGTCCCAGGCGGCGGCGACCTCGGGAGTGACGGCGTCACCGAGGACCTCGACGATGGCCGCGAACAAGTGGGTGTGCACGATCGCGTATTGCGAGGGTTCGATCCCCAGCGAGGCGTGCTTGTTGGCGATCCGCGACAGGATGAGGTCGACGCGCGCCTGATCGGGCTCGAGTTGGAGGGCGGCGAACGCGGCGATCGCCCCGGCCAGCGCCTTCTGCTGTTCGCCCTGCTTCTGGTTCCCGCGGTTGAACAGGTCTCGTTCGAGTTCGGGGTGCGCGTCGAACAACTTGCGGTAGAACAGCGTCGTGATGTCCGAGATCGCGGCGCCGACCACGGGCAGGGTGGCGCGGATGACGTCGGTCGAGGTGGGCGAGAGCATGTCAGTCTCCGATCGTTCGGGAAATCTGGGAAGTTGTGGCGGCCACCCGCGGGAGGGCGAGCAGCACGGTTCCGGTGGGGGTCCGGGTGAGGTCTTCGACGGTGAGAGCGTCCAGCGAGTCGAAGAACGCGTTCTGCGCGCGCCGGAGCGCCGACCGCAACAGGCAGTTGGACCGCAGCGGGCAGGGCTGGGCGCCGTCGCAATCGACGACCTCCGCGTCGCCTTCGAGTCGTCGGGCGAGCCAGCCGACGGACGCGGTGCGCCCGAGTTCGGTGATGGCCAGGCCGCCGGCGCGTCCGCGTCGTGCGTCGACGATGCCGAGTTCGCCGAGCCGGGTGATCACCTTGGCGGCGTGGGTGTACGACACCGACAGTTCCTCGGCGATCGCCCGGCTACCCGGTCGTTCGCCGTCCCCGGCCACGGCCAGTCGCATGACCACCCGCAGTCCGAGGTCGGTGAACTGTGTGAGTTGCATGACCCGAACGTACTTTAATTCTCATCTGGAATACCAAATTTGTGACCGACATCGCTCGGGATCGGAGGTGTCGAAAGTGTTAGTGGCACAGTTGTATTCGCGTGAGGCGCACCACTCCACTTCTCATCCTCGTCCAATCCGGCCGCTGTGGCTACGGTCGGAGAGCCCGAGTTGATGGGGACTTTGGTCCCGCGCCGAAAGGCGAAGGGCGGCAGACGCGAAAAGGAGCCCGGGGATAGTGTGAAGCCATGAGCACACGGGATCGCAACAGCGTCGTCGTCGGCGTCGACGGATCGGACAGCTCGAAGTCGGCTGTCCGGATGGCTGCCGAACTCGCCACCGAACGTGGGCTGAACCTGAAGATCATCCACGCACTCGACTTCGCTCCGTACGGGTTCGGTGGCCCGTACATGGATTCGGGCGGCGTGTACGAGTGGGTCGAGGCGAGCGGCAAGGCGATTCTCGCCGAGGCGCAGGAGCAGGCCTTCGCCGTCAATCCCATCATCGAGGTCTGCACCGAACTGTCGATCGGCAGCAGCGCTCAGTGGCTCGTCGACCTGTCCGAGAACGCCCGGATCGTGGTGGTCGGCGCGTCCGGGGCCGGGGCGGCGGCCACCGCGCTGCTCGGGAACACGGCGATCAACGTCACCAGCCACGCGCACTGCCCGGTCGTCGTTGTTCGCGGCGACACCCGCGCCGACGGACCCGTCGTGGTCGGCGTCGACGGCAGCGCCACCAGTGAGCGGGCGATCTCGGTGGCCTTCCAGGAGGCGTCGATGCGGAACGCTCCGCTGGTGGCCGTCCACGTGTGGAGCGACCTCGGCTCGAAGGCGTTCGAGGACCCGAGGGCCGCGGCCCTCGTGCCGCAGGGACTCGAGGAGGACGAACGGGCCGTCCTCGCCGAGAGCCTCGCCGGCTGGCAGGAGAAGTACCCCGACGTGCGGGTCACCCGTGAGGTGTACATCGACAATCCGCGGGCGCGGTTGCTCGACTGGTCGAAGAAGGCGCAACTGCTCGTCGTCGGCAGCCGGGGTCGCGGAGGGTTCAAGGGGATGCTGCTCGGTTCGACCAGCAACAGCCTGGTCGGTGGTGCACAGTGCCCGGTCGTCGTCGTGAGGCCTGCACGCCCCTGAGGCGCTTGCGCGCAGTAGTGTTCTGGATCGAAGCAGGAACAGGTTGCAGCTAACGCCAGGATTGGGGAACGACGTGCGCATAGGTATGGGCTTGAACTACAGCGGCGGTTTCGCCGAGACGGTCGACGAGGTCGCCGACCTGGAGAAAGCCGGGCTCGACATCGCGTTCGTGCCCGAGGCCTACTCGTTCGACGCCGTGAGCCAGATCGGCTACCTCGCCGCCAAGACCACCACCCTGGAACTCGCTTCGGGCATCTTCCAGATCTACACCCGCACGCCGAGCCTGACGGCGATGACGGCCGCCGGCCTCGACTTCGTGTCGGACGGACGCTTCGTGATGGGGCTCGGCGCCTCCGGCCCGCAGGTGATCGAGGGTTTCCACGGCGTCAAGTACGACGCCCCGCTCGGACGCACCCGCGAGGTCGTCGAAATCTGCCGCAAGGTGTGGCGCCGCGAGAAGGTCGAGTTCCAGGGCAAGTACTACCAGATTCCGCTGCCCGCCGAGAAGGGCACCGGGCTGGGCAAACCGCTGAAGATCATCAACCACCCTGTGCGTGATCGCATCCCGATCGTCATCGCGTCGCTCGGACCGAAGAACGTGGAGTTGACCGCCGAGATCGCCGAAGGCTGGGAACCCATTTTCTACCACCCGGAGAAGGCCGCGAGCGTGTGGGGCGAGCCGCTGGCCAAGGGCAAGGCGAAGCGCGACCCGAGTCTCGGCGACCTGCAGGTCTTCGCGTCGCCCGCCCTCGCCATCGGCGACGACGTCGACCACATGCTCGACTGGGTCCGCCCCGGTCTGGCCCTGTACATCGGCGGCATGGGTGCGAAAGGCAAGAACTTCTACAACGACCTCGCGGTCCGGTACGGCTACGAGAAGGAAGCCGAGACCATCCAGGACCTCTACCTGTCGGGCAAGAAGGACGAGGCCGCCGCCGCGGTGCCGGACGACCTGGTGCGGGCCGTGTCGCTGATCGGTCCGGAGAGCTACGTCGCGGAGCGAGTGGCCGCGTTCGCCGAGTCCGGGGTCACCACGCTCACCGTCACTCCGCTCGCCGCGGATCGTGCGGGACGTGTCGCGCTGGTCGAGAAGCTCCGCAAGATCTGCGGGTAGCACCGCAACACCTCAGCAGTGCCCAGCCGGAAGAATCAGGAAAGGTGACCATGACCGGAATCAAGCCGATCGTCGTGGGTGTGGACGGATCCGAGTCGGCCTCGGCCGCGGTGGCATGGGCCGCTCGGGCCGCCGCCGCACTGTCGCTTCCGCTGCACATCGTGACAGTGGTCCACATCCCTGCCTTCTATTACACCGAGCCGTATCTGGCCGAGAGTTTCAAGGAGGAACTCGAGGACACGGCGAAGGCCCGGCTGGGCAGTGCGCGGGTCCATGCCAAGCAGACGGTCGACGAGCCGCTCGACATCACCACCGAGCAGTTCGAGGCCAAGGTGAGTCAGACCCTCATCGAACTGTCCGCGAACGCGCACATGGTGGTGCTCGGCTCGCGCGGGCACGGCGAGTTCACCGGCCTGCTGATCGGTTCCACGACGTCCGCGGTCGCCACGCACGGCCACTGCCCGCTGGTGGTCGTGCGGGGGCGCACCCTGGACGGGCAGCCGCCGACCGAGGGGCCGATCGTGGTCGGCGTCGACGGTTCGGAAAGCAGCAGGGCGGCGTTGGAGGTGGCCTTCGAGCAGGCCGCCGCCCGGGGCGCGAGCCTGGTCGCGGTCAACGTGTGGAGCGATGTGAGTGTGCAGCCGTCGCTCGGTGCCAGCCCGGACGATCCGCTGTGGAGCAGCATCCAGACGGGCGAGGAAGTGGTGCTGTCGGAGCGTCTCGCCGGGTACCAGGAGCGGTATCCGGACGTGACCGTCGAACGCGTCGTCGCGCGCGACCGCCCCGTGCGGGTGCTCAGCGAATTCGCCGAGAAGGCGCAGCTGATCGTCGTGGGCAGCCGCGGCCGTGGCGGTTTCAAGGGAATGCTGCTCGGCTCCACCAGCAACGCACTGCTCCACACCGCGGACTGCCCGGTGATGATCGTCCGGCCGGAGAGCTAGCCCGCGCGGTACGGTTCGAGTAGACGGTGGAGGTGCACATGACCACGCGGGTGTTCCTCGTCGACGACCACGAGATCGTGCGACGAGGCCTGGTCGATCTACTCGGCAGCGTGCCCGACCTCGAGGTGGTCGGGGAGGCCGCATCGGTCGGGGAGGCGATGGCGCGGATCCCGGGCAGCGGCGCCGACGTCGCCGTGCTCGACGTCCGGTTGCCGGACGGCAACGGTGTCGAGCTGTGCCGGGACCTACGTGCCGCGCTGCCCGAACTGCGGTGCCTGATGCTGACGTCGTATTCCGACGACGAGGCGCTGTTCGACGCCATCATGGCCGGGGCGTCCGGGTTCGTCCTCAAGCAGATCCTCGGCACCGACCTGGTGGCGGCCGTGCGGACGGTGGGGGAGGGCGGTTCGCTGCTCGACAGCAGGGCGACGTCGGCGCTGATGAACCGGATCAGGTCGGCCCGCCGGGACGACCCGCTGGCGCAACTGTCCGAGCAGGAACGCGCCGTGTTCGACTTGATCGGTGAGGGGCTCACCAACCGGGAGATCGCCGAGCGGCTCTTCCTCGCCGAGAAGACGATCAAGAACTACGTGTCGCGGCTGTTGTCGAAACTGGGGATGCAGCGGCGCACGCAGGCCGCGGTGCTGGCCACCGAGTTACGCAAACAGCACTGAAATTCTCTTCACGTCAACGGAACCCGCCAGGTGACGACGGTTCCCCCACCTGCCGAATCGATGGTGCAGGTGCCGCCGCACTGCTCGGCGCGCCGGTCGAGGTTGTCCAGTCCGCTGCGCCGGGCGCCGTCCGCGATCCCGATTCCGTCGTCCGCGACCGAGACGGTGAGGTCGTCCGCTGCGGCCACCGAGATGTCGATGGTGGTGGCCCGCGCGTGCCGCAGGGCGTTACTCAGCGCTTCGCGCAACACCGCCTCCGCGTGCGGGTGGATGCGGTTCGGAACGAGAGTATCGATGGCGCCGGTGAACTGGACGTTCGGCGCGATCGGCGAGTGGGAGGTGAGGTCGCCGATCACGTCGAGCAGGCGGCGGCGCAGGCTGGTCGCCGAGGCGACGCCGGTGGCCTGCAGATCGAAGATGGTGGTGCGGATTTCGCGCACCGTCCGGTCGAGTTGCTCGACCGCGGTGGCCACGATCGAGCGCACGCCGTCCGGCACGTCCCCGACCGCGTGAGTGCTCTGCAGGCTCATGCCTGTGGCGAACAATCGCTGAATGACGTTGTCGTGCAGGTCGCGCGCGATCCGGTCGCGGTCGGCGAGCACCGACAGCAGACGTTGCTTGCTCTGCTGATCGGCGAACTCCACCGCGACGGCGGCGAGGTCGGCCACCGATTCGAGTCGCGCCACCTCGTCCGGATCCCACGGAGTGGTGCCACGCGCCGTGACCACCAGAATCCCGCCGACCCCCGACGCCGTCGACAGCGGCAGCACCGCGGCCCGGCCCGCCTCGGCGGAGAACGGTGCGAGACCGTCGATCCCCGTCAGCAGTGCCGGGGTGCGGGAGCGCAGCACTTCGGCGAACGGTTCGGTCTGGGCGGCGCTTCGGACGTTGCTGCGCAGCGGCCGCATCGCGCTGTCCGCCCCGACCACCGCGCCCTCGCCCAGCGTGACGACGATGAACACCTCGTCGCCGCTGGACAGTTCGCGTACCTCGGCGGCGAGCATGTGCAGCGTTTCGTCGAGTGATCCTCCGACCATCAGCCGGGAGGTGATCGCCGCGACGGCCGTCAACCACCGCTCCCGCGTTCGTGATTCCTCGAACAGCCGGGCATTCTCCACCGCCACGCCGGCAGAAGTGGCGAGCGCGCGCAGAATCACCTCGTCCTCGTCGGTGAACTCGGGCCCGCTGAGCTTCTCGGTGAGATAGATGCTTCCGAATATTTTGCCCCGCATCATGATCGGCATTCCCAGGAAGCTCTTCATCGGTGGATGATTGGGCGGGAAGCCGATCGACCCCGGATGATCGGCCAGATTGGCGAGGCGTACCGGGCGGGGGTCGTGGACCAGCAGTCCCAGCAGCCCGCGGCCCTCGGGCAGGTGGCCCATGCGTGCACGCTCTTCCGGCGTGATGCCCTCGTACACGAACTCCGAGAGCCCGCCGTCAGGGGCGTGGACGCCGAGCGCGCCGTAGCGGGCGCCGAGCAGGGACGTGGCTGAATTGACGATGCGCTGCAGGGTGGAATCCAGCTCGAGCCCAGACCCGACCACGAGGACCGCCTCGAACAGGCGCTGCAGGCTCCGGCGGGTGGGGACCACGTCGGCGAGCCCCTCCCGAAACTCACTGATCCTCGACTCGTGCCCACCATCCGATCCCATGCCAGCAGCATAGGTCTGGGGGCGGCGTAACACCGCGAACCACGGCGTCGATAAGAGCTCGAGTGTTTACTCATCCGAACTAATGCTTACCCATTGACGTGACGAGGGAGAAGAAGAATGAATCGACGGCACTTCGCACGACGGGTCGCGGCAGGTCTGACCGCTGCAGTGGCAGCGACGATGATGTTCACCGGTGTCGTGTCGGCGCAGCCCGCAGATTCCGCTCCCGCCGTCGACCCGGCGACCGCGATCGCGAAGCTGCGCACCGTGGCCGCCGGAAACCCCGAGGCCGAGGCCGCCATCGAGCGACTTGCCGCATCGCCGACCGACACGGCGGCGACGAGCATCGCCCTGCCGGGCCAGATCTTCCAGGTCCCCGCGTACTCCGACACCGGGCAGGGCGGTCCCGTTCTCGGACAGCTGTACGGCGCGGGTGTGGCGACCAACATGAGCAACCAGTTCCGCTTCGGCTTCTTCGGCGGCCCGGGCGTCATCGCGAACGACCAGACCGGCGCCGAGCTCGACGTCGTCTACTACAGCTTCGCCACCGGTGCCAGCGGCGTCGTGAAGCTGGACCAGAACAACGTCGCGGTTCCCACGGTCGTGTCGTCGGCCCCGGTCGCCGGACTCGGCAGCGGTCTGGTCGTGGCGGCCGTGTACGGCTCGCTGAACCACCAGGTGGGGCCGAATGTCGTCAAGAGCACGATCTGGTGGCCCACCCTGGGCACCGTGCTCGCCTGACCGTTCGAGAACTCAGGTGGCAGGTTCGGCCCCCGGCCGGGCCTGCCACCACTCCGTCCAGCGCTGTTCGAGTTCCGCCCACTCCTCGTCGTCCAGGCCGTAGACCGCGAGCAGGATCTGCGCACCGCCGTTCGGGCGTGCCGCGTTGACGGGCTGCTCGCCGAACTGCAACAGTCCGGGGCCGAGATCGTCGACGCTCACCGCGGTCTGGTGCTCGCCGACGAAACACACCACCCCGTGCAGCAGATCGCCCGTGTCGGCGACCGCGGTGAAGTGATCGCCCACTTTCATGTCCGCGACCTTGTCCAGGCCGAGCAGGCGCCGCGCCGAATCTCCGTCCGCGACCGGTCCTTCGAGGAACAGGGTGCGACGTTCGTCGAGTCCGTGCCGTTCGATGCCGAACTTGAGGAACTGCAGGAACGTGGTCCAGCCCTCGGTGACGTCGTCGTACCAGTCGTCGGCGGCGGGATCGCCGCCCCTCGGCGGCCGGGTGATCCGCACCAGCGTGGTGCCGTCGCGCTCGTGGAGGCTGAACCGGTCGGCGCCGCCGAGCGTGAGGGTGAAGGCCCCGGCGTCCTCCGTCACGTCGTCGCCGAAGTAGATTTCCCTGATCTCGTCGTCCAGGCCGGCGCAGTCCCAGCCGTGCCAGCGCCGAAGCAACGCCGGATCGCGCAGGGCGGGCCATACGACCGACGGCGCCGCAGCCACCGATACCTCGATCACGGGCGGGGTTTCCGTCATGCGCTCTCCTGCGTCTCCACTGTTGCCGGTCCGCCATGCACCACCGACCGCCAGAGATGCACCACCATGACGACGAACGCCACGCACCACACGGTGAATGCACACCACAGTTCGGCACTACCGACCATACCGACGAGCGGGATGTGATCCGCCCGGCCCAGGTAGATGCAGGCGACCGCGTACATGCCGAGGGGGAAGACGATGCTCCACACCGTGGCGTCGTAGCGCAGCGGCACCTTGTTGGCGATGTGACGCCACCATCCGGCGGCCACCAGGACCGGGATGAGCCACGTCGCGAACGCCCAGAACACCACCGCGAATCCGCCGATGAGCCCGCGCGTGGCGTTCACCATCGGCGCGTCCTCCATCTCGACGATGCGGGCGCCGGCGAGGACGGTGATCGCACATGCGCCCATCGCCACCCAGTACGGCGCCGTGAGGTCGCGCGGCCGCAGCGGGTACAGCAACATCCGGGCGGCGACGAAGATCCCCGCCGCGCCGTACAGGCACACCCCGACCGACCAGGAGAAGACGGCGACCACGGCCAGGAACCGGCGGGCGCCGTCGTAGACCGGTTCGAGGGTCGCGGCCGCCACGGCCACCGACTGCGCCGCGACGACCCAGATGAACCAGGTTCCGTTGGCGCGCGCCACCACCGGACGTTCGGACGTGCCCAGGACGGCGGTCCACGGGATCACATAGCCGAGCACGATCCAGGTCAGCCCGGCCACGGCGAGCAGCACCGCGGTGGCGGTGTGGTGGCCGTCCATCGCCAGGCGCACGCCGAACACGTCCGTCCCGGCGATGAACGTGAAGAAACCGAATCCGCGGCGCGCGTCGGTCAGGTCGTCGACGACCTCACGGCGGTACGCCGCGATCCGCCAGATCGTGAGGACCACCAGTGTCGCGTAGGCCGTGCCGCACACGATCAGCAGCAGAACCGAGAGCACGTCGAATCCGCCCAGTTTCATGCCCACCGAGATGATTCCGCTGGCCATGACGATCGCGAAGTAGCCCGGGTTCAGGCTCCGTACGGAATCCTCGAGACGATCGCGCACGACCGTCACATGGCGACGGTCAGCAGGAACGCGACGTCCTCGATGGCCTCGACGCTGTGCCGATCGGTCGGGAGGACCAGCAGGTCGCCGGTGGAACCCTTCCACGAGTCCTCGCCGGCCACGAGGTTCAGTTTGCCGCTGAGAATGAACAGGGTGGCCTCGCCCGGGCTCTCGTGTTCGGCCATCTTCTGGCCCGCGGCCAGGGCGACGACGGTCTGCCGGAGGCTGCGCCGATGCCCGCCGTACACGGTCTGCGAACTGCGGCCGCTGGACGTCCCGCCCGCCAACTTCAGTTGCTGACGGGCAAGGGCGGTCAGTGACTTCTTGTCCATGAGGTGAGTATGAACCACTGCGCGCACCGTCACCCGTCGAATGGGGTAACGGTGCGGCGGCAAAGGGACGAACGGTGACGTCCCCCGGCCACGAACGCCGTCGATCTCATGCCCGCGTGTAGGTGATCCATCGGTAGCGGGTGCCGTTCTTGGCCGACGTGAGCCACTCACCGGTGTCCTGCGCGTGCCAGGAGTCGTCGATCGGCGGTGCCCAGGCGTCGCCGTCGATGGTCACGTCGATCTCGGAAACCAGCAGTTGTGTCGCGAACGGCATTGCTGCCGTGTAGATCTGGCCGCCGCCGATGACGCAGACGTCCTCGTCGGTGAGCGCGAGCGCCGAGGCGATGCCGTCGGCGGACTCGGCCCCCTCCGCGGTCCAGTCGGGCTGACGGCTGATCACGATGTTGCGTCGTCCCGGCAGGGGCCGGAATCGCGGGGGCAGCGAGTCCCACGTCCGGCGGCCCATGATCACGGGGTGGCCCTGCGTCACCGTCTTGAAGTACGCCATGTCCTCGGGGACGTGCCACGGGATCGTGTTGTCGCGGCCGATGACGCCGCCCGAACCCTGCGCCCAGACCAGCTTGACCTCCCGGGCCACTAGACGGCCACCGGCGCCTTGATGGCGGGATGGTGCCGGTAGTCGACGATCTCCACGTCCTCGAACGTGTAGTCGAAGATCGAGTCCCGCCTGTTCAGTTTCAGCGTCGGATACGGCAACGGCTCCCGGCTCAACTGCTCGGTGACCTGCTCGACGTGGTTGTCGTAGATGTGGCAGTCACCACCCGTCCAGATGAAGTCGCCCGGTTCGAGCCCCGCCTGCTGCGCCACCATGTGGGTGAGGAGTGCGTAGCTCGCGATGTTGAACGGCACGCCCAGGAACATGTCGGCGCTGCGCTGGTACAGCTGGCAGGACAGCTTGCCGTCCGCGACGTAGAACTGGAAGAACGCGTGGCACGGCGCCAGCGCCA
>JBCEBZ010000508.1:0-10213 GCA_039206675.1 Rhodococcus sp. (in: high G+C Gram-positive bacteria)
CTCTTCGCGCTTTCGATCGACGACGCGCTCGGCATCCTCGTTCGGCGCTGCGTGACATCACGCGGTGACGTGCGATGTCAAACCGGCGGCCACCAGCTCGCCGAGAACGACACTCGGACTGACCGCTTCGCCCCCACGCTCGATCCAGCCCATGAACGGATCCGACACCGCGTAACCGAGAAGCTCCTGGATCTGAGTCGACAGAACGGCGACCTGCTCCGGCGCAAGGGCAAGGTAGTGGTTCTCCTCCTGCCGAAGATAGCCCTTGACCAGTGCGATGACGACACCGGTCCGAATGGACTCGGTGGTGACGTTCTGCCCACCGCCGTGGAAGGTCGATCCCAGCCACAGCAGAGCCGATCCGGCCTTCATCTCGGCCGCAATGGTCTCCTCGATCTGAGGCCGGCGTTCGTCGTCCCACAGGTGACTGCCTGGGATGACGCGGGTGGCGCCGTTCTCCTCGGTGAAGTCCGAGACCGCGAGCATCATTCCAAGCTGGACCTGTGGGCCGGGGTGAGGATTGTGGAATACAAAGTCGTCACGATGCAGCGGCTGCAGCCCTTGTCCCTGTCGAATCTGAATGCACTGTGCTGCCCCGATCTGCAAGGTCGGCGCCACCTCTACGCGGTCCTGGCCGAACCACATTGGGGTCGGCGTGGCGAGCAGACGCCTGGCGGTTTCCAAATACAACGGGTGGGTGACGACGGGGTCCAGCGCCCGGGTGCGGCCGAACAGACTCGAGGCGCGACGCGTCTTGGTCCCCATGAACTCGGGATCCTTACCGTTGGTAATGTTGTCCATGAGTGCGAACAGGTCTCGCTGCGCCAGATCGAGCTGTTCGGCGGTCAACAGATCGGGGAGTAGTACCACCCCGTCACGTTCCAAGGCTACGACAGCTTCTTCTACGGTCGATGCGGAGGCAATATGTGCGGTCATTTCCATCCTTTCCGGGGGGTGGAGTGGGGACCTCTCGGCGAATTCGCCGATGGAGCAGTTCAGTTCGAGGTAGCGGTCACAGCTCGTTCGTTCCGGCCAGCCGGAAGAATTTCGAGGAGTGGAATACCAGTGGGTGATCCTCGGGAGTGGCAGCCAGCGCGCGAACGCGAAGTACGACGATGTCGTGATCGCCGGCGCGGATCTCGTCCGCGACGGTGCACTCGAGCCACGCGGAGGCACCGCTGACGAACACCGCACCGTCGGCCATGCGCTCGGTTTCCAGCCCGGCGAAACGATCACCGGTACGCGACGACAACTGCCGGCACGCCGCGGTGTGGTCGGCACCGAGAATGCTCACCCCGATGAACGGGGCACGCCGTAACTCCGGCCACGTCGTCGAGGTGTGCGCCATGCAGACCGACACCAAGGGCGGATCCAAGGAGACCGATGTAAAGGAGCTGACCGCCATCCCGCTGAGCGTGCCGTCGAGATCGACGCACAGTGCCGCGACACCACTGGGAAAGCACCCGAATGCACGGCGAAGCTGTACCGGATCGGCGGTTGGTAGAAGACTCGAGGCAACAGGCATCGGTTCACACTCCTGCAAGGCTTGGACGAACGAGCGGCAAGCCCGCTCCGTCGATGATCGGAAGGTCGTAGGTACCAGCGAGGAAGACCAGGTCATCCGCGTCCGCCATCCTCAGCGGATCCCTCGGCGAAACAATGGAGCAGATGACCGCGGCGGGTGCACGCCCCGCGAGCATGCTCAGCGCCACCGCCGATTCGGCGACCCCGGCGTGCGAGTCGGGTCGCGTACGCAGCGGAATGACGTGACCGGGCCGGACCAGATCATCCTGCCCGGTATCGGGATCCGCGAGGAGCCGTGCCGTGTGGGCGCGATCTACAGCCGAAATACCGGTGGTGATTCCCACGGCCGCATCCACGCCGACACACTGCCAGCCGTACGGACCGGCCGGATCGGGGCACGGCATGGGGGGTAACCAGAGCCGGTCGCAAGTCGTACCGGGAAGTGCAACCTGCACGAAGCCGGATCCGAGACGAATGAATCTTGCCATCACTTCGGTGCTGATGACGTCGGCCGCGGCGACGAAATCACCACTGCCTCCGTCGTCGAGCACCACAACTGGCTCTCCAGATGCATAGCGCTCCAACGCGATATCGAGCTCACAGGCTCGGCTGCCTACATGCATCATGTCCTCCTCCTCCGATCCGGACCGAAGCCCGCCCGGTTTCACACCGATGGCGCCTGTGGGCGCGCCGAGCATCGACGACCACGTCACCGCGCGCCGCTTCCGGCTCGCCCGGGAATTCGTAGCCCCACCGCACCGAGTCTGGTGAAGCGCGCTGATACCACCGTCCCGGGTCCGGCAGGTACCGGTGCGGCGAGTGAACCGGCTAGAACTACCCAGCCTGGTTCGATGGTGTGGCCCCGCGTCACGAACGAGTTCAGCGTCGCGGCGAGGGCACGTGCGGGATCGTGACCGAGCAACGCAGCGCCGGTGCCGGCGTGCGCCAACATCCCGTTCACCTCCACAATGCAGGCTTCGAGCTGAAGGTCCAGCCCCGCTACGGCCGCACTCACCGCACCGAGGCTCACGCATGCTGTTGCACCATTCGTCGCAGCCGAATGTGCAGGATCGTCCTGCGCTGCGTCGTGATAGCGCACATGCAGCGCGCCGTGCACTCGGTCGACGGCGGCCAGCGCGGCCGCCCCACTCGGTAGAGGGTCCGTAATCTGTTGCCCTATGACGAATCCCAGTTCGGCGCTCACCTGCACTTCGACCTGCGGACCCGGCGGCTGCCTCAGAACATCGAGGTCGAGCATCGCGTCGGTGAGCCAGCTTGTCACGAACGTGGGCTCACCGTCGGTGGCCGAAAGGATCCTTGCCGCGATCCCGGCTGCTCGCTCGCCGCGCTCGAGCCGCTGGCAGAACGCCTCGTCCTGAATGCGGTAGGCGACATCCTGGTCGAGTCGCAAGTCGCGCGTTTCCGTTCGGGACCCGGCAAGCAGCCAAGCCGCGGTCCGTCGAATCTCTTCGTCGTCGATCAACACACGTTCCTCCATGCCAATGCCCCTGCGCCAATGTCCGCGCCGTTTCCACTGCGACCGCATCGTCTGTGACGCTCGCTACATCAGTTGGGGAGAATTCTGGCTCGGAAGGCGTTAACGGGCGTGTAAACCGCGTTGCGCGACTTATGACTCAGCCCCAGTCATCCTGGGGACCGACAGACTTGGTCAGCGTCGCAGTCCGTCGAGCAGACGGCGTGTACTCGGGCTCGGCGCGACACCGATCTCGGCAAGCGTGTCCTCGCAGTCGCGATAGACACGCAGTGCTGCATCGGCATCTCCGAACATACTCACGACCCGCATCAGCAAGCGCCATGAGACCTCTCGGTAGGGGTCATCGCGCAGCGCCTGCTCCACGGAAGCGCGGGCGTCGGCATACCTACCGGCAGCGAAACGCAACTCCGCGAGATCGCATCGGGCGTCGATTGCCAACGCGAGAAGACTTTGCCGCCGCGACTCGACCCACTCCGACTTGAAGCCTGGGAGGTAGGTGCCACCGCTGACCGTCGTCAGCGCATTTTCGATCGCGGCAGCACGGTCGCCTGCGACCAGCCGTGAGGCACGGGAGAGCAGGGTCTCGAACCGCATGGAGTCGCTGACCGCTGAGAGCTCGCGGCGAAGCTGGACCTCTTGCCCATCGAGGATGAGGTCTTCGTCGCCGATGGCTCGTCGGATCCAGTACAACGCCTGACGTAGGTACGCGCGGGTCGACGTGTCATTCTTGCCATCGAAAAAGATGCCGAGCAGCACGGTGCGATGAACCGGCTCGGCTCGATTGAGGAGCAGGTACGCGAGGATCTCGTATGCCTTCGCGATCCTCATGCGAACCTCGGCACCGTCGACCGTCAGGACGGCCTCCCCGAACTCCCTCAGCTCGATCCTGACACCACCGATCACCGGTGCTGCCGGTCCGGCCCCGGTGATCGCACGCCCGAGATCACGCCACGGGGAATCCAGCTCGACCTCGGAGTCGAGCCGTCGAGCCGCGACGTTCGGGAACTCCGATAGCGCCTGCAGCAGTCGGTGATTCGAGCCGAGGTACCGTGCCGCGTCAAGCGCCATGTCGGCGGCGTCGTCGGCGGCGTCCTCGTTGCCTGCTCTCCATTGGGCTTCGGCCAGATAGATCGCCGCGGTCGGCAGATCGAGCCTCAGCCCCCGTTCGACCATGATGGCCACCGCGTCACGCAACTCGGCGACCGCTTCCGCGTCGCGGTGCTGCAGTAGGAAGGCCAAACCGCGCCACATCCGCATCGGCGCGGCGACGAACGGCGCGGTCGAGGCAAGCGGGTTGCGCGCGAGGCGCTCCAGCTCGATCAGCGCTCTTTCCGGGTCGCGGTCGAGGCGCACAGCGACCTTCGTCGCGGCCAGCCGCAGGAGAAGCTCGCCGTCGGTCGGCCCCCTCGACCTCACCAGACGCCAAGCACGGGTGATCGCAGCATGCGCGGCCTCGCGATCCTCTGCCTCGATGTACAACTCAGGAGCGACAACCGCCAGGGAGAGCTGCCCTGTGACGCGATTGGATACCGCGTCTTCATACAGCCGGCGTGCCTCGTCCAATCGCCCCAGAGTGCACAGGGCCATGATCTGCCAGGGCGGGGAGACCGCGCTCCCGACGCCCTCGAGCGATGTCTCGGTGAGCTGCTCGAGCCGCCCGTGAAAATAGTCCGCGTACGCCAGCACCCCATCCATCAGACCGCCGCTGGCCTCAGGTCGCGGTACTCGGGGAACCGTCTCGTCGTAGAGGCAATACAGGTATCGGGCGATGAAGATCTCGGGGCCGTCTGCCACGTCGAGCACTTCCCTGGCGTCCTGCAAACGCAGTCCGCCGCAGTAGGCCGACGCCATGAGGGCCGCCGCCCGATCGGAGTGCAGGGCGAGTTCACGGAGTTCCCCCCGCTGCGCGACCGCGTCGACGATCTGCACACCGGCACGGTAGTCGTCATCGACGAGCGTCAGCAGCAGCTTTGCCGTCGTCAACTCGGACGAATCGCTCTGTGCGACCACCGCCAGCTGCTCGAGCCACCTCCTGGCGAGGCCGAGGTCCAGCCGATCGATCAGGGCGAATATGGCCTGGCGCGCCGGTTCCAGCGCCTCCTCGAGTTGGCCCGCGGCGAGGAGCTCTTGGGCCGCTTGCTCCCAATACCCTTCGCGAGCGTAAAGCAGGCCGGCCGCGCGGCGGATCCTGTCGACCTCTGCCTGCTCGCGTCGCTGAAGGCCCCTGCGCAGGTACTCGCGGAACCGCGGGTGGCATCGCATCGCATCCTGAGCGTCGTCCCACACCAGAGGGAGCCGAGCATGCCGGAGCGAAGCCATGCGCGCCTCGGTGTCGACCTGCCCCACAGCCATCGCTCGCTCCGGTGTCACTTGATCGAAGATCGACGTGACGACCAGGAACTCGCGGTCTTCGGGCGACAGGCTCTCGACGACCTGGGAGCTGAAGTAACGGTCGAGGAGTTCTCTTCGATTCCCGCTGTGCACCCCGGAGCCGATGTCGCGCCAGGTCTCGAAGAGAACACCGATGACCCAGCCGCCGGTGGCGTCGATGATCTGATCGACGTCCTCTTGCGACTCCCCGAGCATCTCCAGGAGATCGGCGGTTTCCTCGCGTGTAAACGCGAGTGCCTCTTCCGGTAGGACGACCGTATCCCGACCTGGTGCGACCAGCAAGGTTTCGAGAGGGATATCGTGGCGGCTGAGCAATACCACGCGGGTCTCCGGTCCTGCGTACCGGAGAAACCCCTCGAGCGTCTCCACCGCCTCTTTGGCATTGCCGATCCGCTCCAAGTCGTCCAAAACGAGAAGTACCGGAGCGTCGCCGACGGCCTCCGCGAGGATCCCCGCAGCTTCCGGATGCTGGAGTCCGCCTCGCAACGCTCTCACAACAATCCCGTCGAGCTGATTGTCACCGGGGAGCGCTTGGCGTAGGACCGCCTCCAGATATGCCAGCAGCCGACCCGGCGCAGCATCGGTGTGATCGAGCGTGAGCCAGGCGATCGGCCGATCGATGAGGGTTGCGGCACCGAGGATCGCCGTGGTCTTCCCACTGCCGGCGGTCGCGGAAATCATGATCACGTGGTGGCGCTCGACAAGAGCGGAGACGAGCTGCGCCAACCGCGGCCTCTCGAGCATCGGATCCGGCAGCGGGGGTGGTGTGAGCTTGGTTTTCAGCAGCATGGTGAATGGCGAACCTATCCGATCGACGACGCCTCCACAATGGGTCACGTGATTCGGTTTACGGACCCGTTAACGCACGTCGAGACACCTTCTTCATTACCCGATGACCGCGTCTCGCGGTAGTGAAATCTGGGAGGTCATGGTCCTACCACGACTACAGCAACCCAACCGCACGGAATAGGTCGCGACGATCGAGGAGTTGGGTCTGGCCGATTTTCGTGCCGTCACTATGGAACTTCGAGCACTGTCGAGGTTCGGCGAAGAACTGTTCATCAGGAAGGGGGCGAGGCCGGACGATCACGGTGGCACCGGGACTTCTCGTACTTGCCGGCGAGCGGCCCGCATCTGCTCAACCGGTTTGGATGGCCGCCACCTTCCCCCGCCTACCCGACCTCGAGGCCGACCGCACGAAGGACCCGACCTCGTGGGACATCGTGTCGTGGGATTCGGAGCCCGCCAACTGGGCAACACCACGACCTCCCCCTTCTTGCACACTTCCCGGGTCCCATCGGCCGATGTGAAGGTCACCTTTCCGTCGAGAACAACGATCAACTCTCGTCGATCATGGTTATCACCTGATCTCCGGATTCCATTCGACGCAGCGATTGACCTTCAGCTCCCGCAATACCGGCCCGTCCGCCCAGGGCGGCAGCGGGTCCAGACCTCGGCTGGCCAGGGCCCGGCTTCGCAATGCGGATACACGATGTCGTTTACGGGTCTGTTAACGCATCTCGCTGCACAGTCTTCACTACTTCGTGACGACATTCACATGTGACGAAGGTGGAGTGCGGATCGCGGCCGCTGAAACTACCGACAAAAGGACTCGAAATGGACCATAAATTGCCGAATCCTCACGATGAGGCCGGTATCGACAAGGTCGCATCGGCTCTCAGAACTCACGGGATGGTCATCGTCACCGATGTACTGGACAACAACACGGTTTCGAAGCTTACGGATCGGATCGATTCCGAATACGAGCACGAAGCTTCGATATCCGCCCTCGAAGGGGATACTTCGAAGAAGCATACCGTTCATGCCATCACCGGCTTGCTGGGTGTAGATCCGATCTACGCGGAGACACTGCTTCTCAACCCGACGTTTCTGGGCGTTGCGGACCGCATCCTCGCTCCGCACTGTCACAACTATCGCGTTCAAGTCAGCGCTGCCGGGCGGGTCGTGCAGGGCGGGCAGAACCAGTATCTGCATCGGGAAATGGACATCTACCGACCGTTCCTTCCCTATGACACGGTCCAGGCCGAATACATTTTGTTCTCGATGTGGGCTGGTACCGATTTCACGGCCGAGAACGGCGCGACACGAATGGTTCCCGGAAGTCATCTATGGGACGAACAACGCACGGCCGAGGAACACGAAGTCGTTCAGGCAGAGATGCCGCGCGGCTCGGTAGCGATGTGGTTGGGCACAACCCTACATGGGGGTGGCGTGAATCAGACGGAGCACCCACGGCAGGGGTTCCTCTGCGCTTTGGGTGTCGATTGGCTCGCCCAGGAGGAGAACCAGTTGGTTGCGGTCCCGCCGGAAGTAGCGCGAACGTTGCCTGAAAAGGCCCAGCGTTTGCTCGGGTACCAAGCCTCTCCGGTGTACGGCTGGGCGACCGGGATGACTTCGGAGAATCTTCTCGAAATCGATCGATCGGTGTCCGGATATGTGAATGCCGGGCTGAGCGAAGTGTAAGCCACCGATTGCAGCCAACACATTGAAGAAGGACAGAATCGAAATGGAGAGCGCAATGACCGATGAACCATTGGACGTCGTCGTCGTCGGCGGCGGCCTTGCCGGCATCACCGCAGCGAAAGAGCTTGCCACCAGGGGATTTCGAACCCTGCTGCTCGAGGCGCAGGACCGGCTCGGCGGCCGGACGGCTACCCAGCGGATTGCAGGACTGGATGCAGACACAGGGGGCGCGTACTTCCACTGGTTCCAGGCCGATATATGGGCTCTCGTGCGACAGTACGAACTCGACGTCGTCGAGCGTCCGCTGGCGGACGAGTTCTGGGTGAGCGCCGACGGTGAACTCCTCACGATCAGCCTGGAGGAAATCGACCACCGCCTTCGTCGTGCGCTGGCGGCGTTCTGGGACGATCCGGAATATGCCGCCGCTTTCTACCGGCCCTATGCGGTACAGACGAACCCTGCGGCCGTCGCACTGGACAACCAGTCCGTCCAGGACCGGGTCGACGCGCTCGATCTCGATGCCGTCGACAAGGCGTTACTCGGCGGCTTGTTCGCGGACTTCGGTCGTCCACTCGACCAAGTCAGCCTGGGCTACGTATTGCAGCGTATGGCGAATGCCGTGTGGTCCCACGAAGCGTTCAATGCGATTTTCGCCTCGTATCGGCTGGTGGACGGAATGTCCGCCCTGATCGATGCGATGGTGCGAGACGGAGGCTTCGACGTACACCTGTCCGCACCTGTCACCGCGATACGGCATGCCGACGACGGCGCCGTTGTGACGATCGCCGACGGCCGAGAGGTGCGCGCACGTGCCGTCGTGCTGGCAACCCCGGTCAACGTGTGGCAGAACATCGAGTTCTCGCCGCCGTTGCCCGCCGTCAACCAAGCCGCCACGGAAGAAGGCGTGGCAGCACCCAGCCTCACCAACGTCATGATGCACGTGCGAGGAATCAAAGGCGTGGTCGGCGTGTCTATTCCGCCCGGCGAGTACCCTTTCGAGTTGATGTTCACGTATGACGAACTCGACGACGGGCAGCTGCTGGCCGGCTACAGCATGAACGGCCAGATCGATCTGGAAGCGGGACCAGCCCATATGGAATCCGCGCTGCGCCGCATGTGGCCGGACGCCGAAGTCGTCGAGGTCGTAGGCCACGACTGGGCGAACAACCCGTACGCACTGGGTGGTCACGGCTCGCTCTCGATCGGGCAGCTCTGCCGATTCCTCGATGTCGTGGACGAACCCGCAGGCAGGCTGTTCTTCGCGAGCGGGGATATCGCGCCACACTTCCCCGGGTCGCTGACCGGTGCGGTGGAGAGCGGATCCCGAGCGGCACATCGAATTCGACGACTTCTCAACGAAGACTGACAACACTCTCCGAAAGTGACGAGGGCCCAGCACGGCGGCCGAAAGGAACAGGCTGCGGCGACGATCGCAGACGCCTTGGCCGGGATTCGTCAGTAGGCATTCAAACCAAGGACTTCACAATGAGTTACCGATTCCACAGCCCTGTCGACGAGGCCGGCGTCGAAGAGATCGCATCCGCCCTCAAGACACAGGGAATGGCCATCGTTACAAACGTGCTGGACGACAGCACGGTATCGAACCTCATGAATACCATCGAACCACGTTTCAGATCCGATGTTTCAGGAGACTCGGAAGACAAGGAGAGGCAAACCGTTCAGACGGTGACCGGCCTGCTCGGCATCGATCCCATCTACGCCGAGACGCTCCTCCTCAACCCGATGTTCCTGGCTGTCGCGGATCGCATCCTCGGGCCGCACTGTCACAATTATCGCGTACAGGCTTCTGTCAGCATGCGGACCGTGCCGGGAGGTCAGAATCAGTATCTCCACAGGGAAATGGATATCTACCGGCCATTCCTGCCGTACGACACCGTGCAAGCGGAGTACCTGTTGTTCGCGATGTGGGCGGGCACCGACTTCACGCCCGAGAACGGTACGAAGTTGGTTCCCGGAAGCCATCTGTGGGACGAAGAGCGATCGGCGCAGGATGCCGAAACCGTCCGAGCAGTGATGCCCAGCGGTTCGGTGGCGATGTGGTTGGGCACCACGCTGCACGCCGGTGTTCGCAACGAAGCGCACAGTCCGAGAACCGGATTCCTCTGCGCCCTGGGCGTCGACTGGCTCACGCAGGAAGAGAACCAGCTGATCACACTTCCACCTGACGAGGCACGCAAACTGCCGGAGAAGGCCCAGCGGTTGCTGGGGTATCAAGCTTCTCCAATGTATGGGTGGGCGGGCGGGATGACGTCGGACAACCTACTCGAAGTCGACCGGTCCGTAACAGGCTATGTGAAT
>JBCEBZ010000509.1:0-1158 GCA_039206675.1 Rhodococcus sp. (in: high G+C Gram-positive bacteria)
AGGTCGCGGCTGGTCAGCCCCTTGTGGACCTGCTCGTGGCCGGCGAGGGCGTTGAACTCCTCGATGCGGGCCTTCACGTCGTGGCGGGTGACGCGCTCACGGTCGGCGATGGAGTCGAGGTCCACCTGCTCGAGTACCCGCTCGTAGTCGGCGAGCGCCTCGGCCGGCACGTCGATCCCGAGTTCCGCCTGGGCCCGCAGCACGGCGAGCCACAGCTGACGCTCGAGGACGATCTTGTGCTCGGGCGACCACAACTCGACGAGTTCGGGGCTGGCGTATCGGTTGGCAAGGACGTTCGGGATGCGGCTCACGAGTCCTCAGTTTACGGCGGCGCTACAGCTCGACGTGGTCCGGCCGGTCGAGGGCGGGCGCGACGACGTCGACGACGTCGAGCAGCATCGCCCGGGCAAGGGCCCGCAGGTCGGGGTCGTGCTCGCCGAGCGCGGTGACCACCGCTCCGTCGACGACGGCGACGAGCCGCCGGAGTTGATCCTGCCGGACGTCGCGGTCGGAGCGCCGCAGGGCCTCGGTGAGGACGTCGTCCAGTTGCGCGCGCAACCGCAGTTGGACTTCGCGCAGTTCGGGGCGGCGCGCGCAGGCCGTGAACCGCTCGTACCGGGAGATCAGCCTCTCGCGGCAGTCCTCACTGATGAGGGCCGGTCCGACGAGCAGGTCGAGGAGAAGGTCGACGGTGGATTCGCGGCCGCGGCGCCGGTGCGTGACGTCCTCGACCCGGCCGCGCATGACCGCGAGGTCGCGGTTGCCGTTGCATTCGACGGCCTTCGCGATCAGGTCGTCCAGGGACTCGAAGTAGTAGGTGGTCGACGCGAGCGGGAGGTCGGCGCGGGTGGCCACCGAGCGGTGCCGGACCGCGTCGAATCCGCCCTCGAGCAGAAGATCGGCGGCAGCCTCGACCAGCGCCTGTCGGCGCCGTTCGCCCTTCGGAGTTGCCGCGGATGACACCAATTCATCCTGCCAGCCGCGGACCCCGCACCAGGGCAGATTGGGCGACAGACCGCGAAGTATGTGGGTGGTGCCGCGCACCCGCGTAGCGTCGGGACGATGCGGGTGTCGGTGCGGATGCTGGCCCTGGGATGCGCGGCCGTGGCGCCGATGGTCCTGGTGTCGGCGTGCGGGTCCGACGGTGATCCGGCGCCC
>JBCEBZ010000509.1:1258-3752 GCA_039206675.1 Rhodococcus sp. (in: high G+C Gram-positive bacteria)
CCGTCCCGTGCCCGTCGCCGAACGTCCCCGGACTGCCGCAACTGGACCTCGGCGCCGAGTTCAGCTGCGGCACCCTGACCGTGCCGGAGGACCGCTCGCGTCCCGACGGACGCCGCATCGAACTGGCCGTGACGCGGCTCGGCGCCACGTCCGCGACCCCGCGACCCGACCCCCTCGTCTATCTCACGGGAGGCCCGGGCGGACCCGCGCTCGCGAGTGCCGCCCAGGTCGCGCCGCTCGGGCTGAACCGGGACCGCGACGTCCTGTTCCTCGGCCAGCGCGGCACCATGCACTCCGACCCGTTCCTGTCGTGCCCCGAGATCGACGAGTTCCAATCGGCGCAGACGGGTCTGAGCCCGCTCGATCCGGCGACCGCACCGCTCGACGCCGAGGCCACCCGGGCCTGCCGCGACCGGGTCGCCGGGGGCGGCTACGACCTCGGCGCGTACGACACCACGGAGAACGCCGCCGACGTCGCGGATCTGCGGGTGGCGCTCGGCCTCGGCGAGTGGAACGTCTACGGCGTCTCGTACGGCACCGACCTCGCGCTCACCGTGCTCCGCGACCACCCGGACGGTATCCGCAGCGTGGTCCTGGACTCGGTCGTGCCGACGCAGAGCAACATCATCGAGGGGTTCTGGCCGGGCGCCGCCGAGGGCTACCGCGCACTGTTCGACGCGTGCGCGGCTCAGCCGGCGTGCGCCGACGCCTACCCGGGCCTGGAGGACGAATTCACCGCGACCGTGAACCGGCTGGCCGCCGCGCCGCTGACCGTCGACCTGTCCGGCCGACGCGTCGTGCTCGACGGATACACCTTCGCCAATCTGGTGATCCAGCAGAGCCTCGCGCCGGGCACCTACGCAGGACTGCCCGCGCTCGTCCACGCGACCGCCACCGGCGACGGCGTCCCGGCCGCGACCGCACTGCTCGGCACGGTGACGCCGCCCGGACTCATCGGCTACGGACTGACGTTCGGGGTGTTCTGCGGTGAGCAGACGGCGTTCACCGACCGGGCGCGGGTCGAGACCACCGCGAAGCGAGCGCTCCCGGACTTCCCGGACGCGGTGCTGTCGCTGGTGCCGCAGGCCGCCCGGATCTTCGACGACTGCGACGTCTGGGACGTGCCCGCATCCGACGCACGTGTGCACGAACCCACGAGGAGCGACGTGCCGACCCTGCTCCTCACCGGATCGCTCGACGCCGTCACCCCGCCGTCGCAGGCGCGCGCCGCAGCCGACACGCTGCCGAGGTCCGAGGTGCTCGAGTTCCCCGGACTCGGCCACGACGTGCTGCAGTCCTCGGACTGCGCCCCGGCCGTCACGGTCGGCTTCCTCGAGCAGCCGACCGGCGGATACGACACGAGTTGCCTGACCCGAGTGCAGATGCCGGTGTTCACGACCGGATGAGGGCTCGAGGCCGGCAGGCGAGGCGGCCGAGCCGCAGCGCGATCGCCACCAGCGCCGGGAACGTCACGGCGAGCAGAGTCATCCGCTGCAGGAGCCCGGCGACCTCGTGCAACGGTGCGCCGCCCGGCATCGCGAACCTCCCGAGCATCACGAAACAGCCCAGACCGACGATTCCGGCGACCCCGACGTATCGTGCCAGGCCGCGCCACCGCGGATCGGCGTCCAACCGGCGCGACAGCACCACCAGGGCGAGGGCGCTGCAGGAGAAGAACGTGACCCCCGCGATCACGTGATGACCCGGGTCGTAGGGCTCCCCTGCCTGATCCGCGCGCAACGGGAACACCGCGGCGAGGATCAGCCCGACCGCTGCCGCCCCGAGCAGAGCGGGCCCGGCCCAGCCGTACCGTGTATTCGCGATGCCGCGGTGCAGTCCGACCGCGAAAATCGTCAGCAGCGCGGCGAAGATCAGGAAGTTCAGCTGCTGGATCCACCCGCTCGGGTCCGCCTCGAGAGCACTGATCGGGTCGGCGATCCGGCTGTAGTCGTCCCGGAGGAATGTTTCCTGGACGAGAAATCCCGCGGTGAACAGCACCGGGCCCGCGACGCCCGCGCGGGCCGCCCACCGCTGGAAGCCGGGGTGGAACACGCGAACCGACGTGGTGACCATGACATCGACGCTAGGGCGGCGTCACCGCCCCGGCATCGGGCAACGTACCCATCTTCGCGAGGCGGTCACCTGAGTCGTTCTACCCAGTGCGGTCAGTTGTCGGGAAGGACGGCTCCGGTCGCCGCGTCGACGTTGACGTCGTAGTCCCAGCCCTTGGCGTCGCGGATGTGGATGTGCCACACCGGCTTACCGTCCCGCTGCTGCTGCTCCGAGTTCGCGACCGTGCCACCCGGGACGGTCGCGAGGGCGATCTGCTCCGCCTGCTGCTGGGTCACCGCGCCTGCGGGCGGTGCCGGTGCGGCTGTCGTCGTGGTCTGCGCGTCCTGGCTGTCGGACACCACCGTGCCGGTCGCCGCGTCGACGTTCACGTCGTAGTCCCAGCCCTTGGCGTCGCGGATGTGGATGTGCCACACCGGCTTAC
>JBCEBZ010000509.1:3852-10204 GCA_039206675.1 Rhodococcus sp. (in: high G+C Gram-positive bacteria)
AGTCCCAGCCCTTGGCGTCGCGGATGTGGATGTGCCACACCGGCTTACCGTCCCGTTGCTGCTGCTCCGAATTCACGACCGTGCCGCCCGGGACGGTCGCGAGAGCGGTCTGCTCCGCCTGTTCCTTGGTGACCGCCGCAGCCCCTGCCGCGCTCGTGGTCATCGGCGACGACGTCATCGCGGCCGTGGCCGACGCCGTGGCGCTGGCGGAGGTCGACGGGGTGTCACCGCTGTCGGAACCGCATCCGCCCAGCAGCAGCGCGGAGGCCGCTACTACCGGGAACAGGCTCGCACAGCGCACAATTCTGCTGGTCATCGTGGCTCCTCGATCGCGGGGATGCGTCAAACCTGCCTGTCAGAGTACGGGAGCCACAACCGACCTCGCGGTAGTTTTCACCAGTTCTCGGCCTTCGAGTCAGACCCTCACCACGCTCGGCACGACCGCCGCCCGAAGCTGCGCCGAGCGAGCACGAGCCAGACGATGGGCAGGAAGACGAGCGGCGGAACGCGGACCAGCGCGACCCACAGGATCGCGGCGAGAACGGCCACCACGAACACGAGCACCCGCAGCGCCGCCGCCTCCCGCCCCGGGTCGCGCCGCACGCGCACCCGTTCGGGTTCGGAGGTGAAACGCTGCTTGTCCGGAAGGTCCGCGAACAGCGGCACGAGGTCGGCGGCGGTCTTCGCGAGGTACGCCGCCCGCACCCTCGTGTCGAACTCGTCGGTCTCGAGCCGGCCGGCGGCGAAATGTTCCGCGAGTGCCGCCGCGGCTTGCTCCCGTTCCACGGTCCCGATGCGGACTCCGCCAGGAAGGGGTGGCTGTGGATGACTGATGTCGCTCATGTCGTCGCCTCGCGCCTGGTTTGTAACACTGTAATCCTAGCCACAGTGTAGGCCTCCTATTCCTGGTCGCGCCCGTGGAAACCTTGCCGGCGCTGTTCCTCCGCGCGTTCGCGGCACCGCCGCACGAACTCGGCTTCCTCCGGGTCGGCGGGCAGCCGATCGCCCGGAATCTTCTGCGGCCGCCCGGCGACGAGCCACAGCACCGAGCCGACGAGCGGAAGCAGCAGCACGATCACCAGCCAGCCCTCCTTCGAGAGGTTCCGGAACTGGTCGTCGTCGGTGGTGACGGCGTCGGCGAAGCACAGGACCCACAACACGAATGCGAGCAACGCGACGTACAGCATCGCTGTTCTCCTTGCCTGGCGCGCCCGAACACGCAGTGCGCCCAAGTCCATCGAACAACTGCTGCGACGCCGCCGCAATAGCGAACTACGGCGACAGCCAGCGGCCCAGTCGCACCAGGGATTCCCGGACCTCCGCGGTGGATCCGGCGAACGACAGCCGGACGGTCCGGTCTCCGTGGACGGTGTCGAAATCGATGCCCGGGGCCAGCGCCAGACCGGTGTCCTGCAGCAACCGCGAGCACCATTCCGTCGACGTCGCGCCGTGGGATCCGCCCAGCAGGTGCCCGATGTCGGCGTACACGTAGAACGCTCCGTCGGCGGGTGCCAGGTCGGTGATGCCCAGCTCCGGGAGTCCGGTGAGCAGCAGCTCCCGGTTGACGGCGTAGCGCTGGACGTGGCCGTCGAGCTCGGCCCTGGATTCCTCGCTGAACGCGGCGATCGCCGCGTACTGGGAGATGGCCGGCGGGCACACCGTCATGTTCGACGCCAGGCGCTGCAACGGCCGGCGCAACCCTTCGGGGACCAGCATCCAGCCCAGCCGCCAGCCCGTCATCGAGAAGTATTTGGACACCGAGCCGACGACGACGGATTCGCGCGACGTCTCCCACGAGCTGGTCATGGCCTGCTCGCCGTATCCGATGCCGTGGTAGATCTCGTCGGAGATCAGCAGCGTCCCGTGGGCGTCGCACCAGCGGGCGAGGGCGGCCAGTTCGCCGGGGTCGATGACGGTGCCGGTGGGGTTGGCGGGGCTCGCGACGATCAGTCCGGCCGGCGGTTCGGGCAGGGCGTCGAGCATCGCGACCGTCGGCTGGAACCGGGTGTCCGCTCCGCAGTCGATCTCGATGACGTCGCAGCCGAGCGCGGCGAGCGTGTTCCGGTACGCCGGGTAGCCGGGGCGGGCCACCACCACGGTGTCGCCGACGTCGAAGGCGGCGAGGAACAGCAGCGTGAACGCGCCGGAGGAACCGGTGGTCACGACGACGTCCTCGGCGTCCACGTCGATTCCGGATTTGCCGGCGTGATATCCGGCGATCGCCTCCCGCAGCGGCAGGATCCCGAACGTTTCCGTGTAGCCGAGCAGGTGCCCGTCGAGCACTTCCCGCGTCGCGCGGAGAACCGGCTGCGGCGCGGGTGTGGACGGCTGCCCCGCCGCGAGGGTCAGCACGTCGCCGTGGGTGCGCTGACGTTCGGTGGCGGCCTTCCACACGTCCATCACGTGGAAGGTCTGGATGTTGGACCGCTGGGATTCGGGACGCACCCCATGACGCTAGCGTGACCCGCTCACTCCCCCGCCAACGCGTCCCGCTGCGATTCGACCGTCTCCCGGATCGCTCCCACCACCGCCGCGACCTCCGGCCGTCGCAGTGACTCGGGCCGTGCCACGAGCCAGTACGCCAGTTCGGCCTCGACCTGCCCGGGCAGCACCCGCACCAGGTCGTCGTGGCGGTCGGCCATGAAGCACGGCAGCAGTCCGATGCCCGCCGACGCCCGGGTGGCCTCGACGTGCACGAACACGTTGGTCGACGTCACCGATTCGCGCATCGAGACGGTGAGTCGGCGTGCGAGGTCGAGTTCGTCGACCTGCAGCATCGAGTCGATGAAGTAGACGAGTGAATGATCGGCCAGATCACTGACCCGTGTCGGGGTGCCGTGTTCGGACAGGTACGACCGGGCACCGTACAGGCCGAGGGTGTAGTCGGCCAGCCACAGCGCCTCCGCCCGGTGCACCTGCGGTTTGCCCACGACGATCTCGATGTCGAGTCCGGAGCGATGCTGCGACGCCC
The DNA here is from genome assembly GCA_039206675.1 of Rhodococcus sp. (in: high G+C Gram-positive bacteria). GTDB lineage: Bacteria > Actinomycetota > Actinomycetes > Mycobacteriales > Mycobacteriaceae > Rhodococcus_F. The sequence goes on from JBCEBZ010000509.1 coordinate 6,824, forward strand.
GGCGGGTGATCGCGACGATCTCCACGGACACGTCGGGGTGCCTGCTGCGGATCAGCGCACCCGCGGGCGCCGCGATGTACGCGCTGAACCCGTCGGTCGCCGACACCCGGACCACACCCTTCAGGTGGTCGGCGCCGCCGGGTTCGGCGACGAGTCCGTGGACGGCGGCCTCCACGCGTTCGGCGGCGGTCAGCGCCTGCCGCCCGAGGTCGGTGAGTTCCCACCCGCCGGCCGCCTTCACGAGGACCCGGCCGCCGAGGCTCCTCTCCAGACTCGCGATCCGGCGCGAGATGGTCGTGTGGTTGACCCCGAGGTCGTCGGCGGCGGTGTTGAAACGGCCGGTCCGCCCCACCGCGAGCAGGACGAGCAGGTCGTCGGCGCTGGGCAGGGCTGATCCGGAGGTCATTTCTGCATATTTGCACATACCCATTGCAGGTTGCGTCATTGTGTGCGCACAAATATGCATCAATACTCGACAGGACCAACGAACTGTGTCCCCAGTCACAACGGGGTGCGGAGTGTAACGAGGAGCGACAGATGAGCGTCGACGAAACAGCGCACGAGAAGGAAGCCCCGCCGTCCGGGCTGAAGAAGGTGGTCGGCGCGTCCATGGCCGGCACCGTCGTCGAGTGGTACGAGTTCTTCCTCTACGGAACCGCGGCCACGTTGGTGTTCAGCAAGGTCTTCTTCGCGGCGGGCGACAACGAACTCGACGCGATCATCGCGGCGTTCGTGACCTACGCCGTGGGCTTCGTCGCCCGGCCGCTCGGCGGCATCGTCTTCGGCCACTTCGGCGACAAGTTCGGCCGCAAGCAACTGCTCCAGTTCAGCCTCCTCCTCGTCGGAACGGCCACGTTCCTGATGGGCTGCCTGCCCACCTACGGCCAGATCGGGTACTGGGCCCCGGCCCTGCTCGTCACCCTCCGCTTCATTCAGGGATTCGCCGTCGGCGGCGAGTGGGGCGGCGCGGTGCTGCTGGTGGCCGAGCACAGCCCCAACAAGTCCCGTGGTTTCTGGGCGTCGTGGCCGCAGGCCGGCGTGCCGGCGGGCAACCTCGTCGCGACCGTGGTCCTGCTGATCCTCACGACGACGCTGTCCGACGAGTCCTTCCTCAGCTGGGGCTGGCGCGTGGCGTTCTGGCTGTCGGCCCTCATCGTCCTCGTCGGCTACTACATCCGCACGAAGGTGACGGACGCGCCGATCTTCATCCAGGCGCAGAAGGAAGCGGAGCACATCAAGGAGACGTCGTTCAGCGTCTTCGAGGTACTCAAGCGCTACCCCCGCGGCGTGCTGACGGCGATGGGCCTGCGCTTCGGTGAGAACGTCATGTACTACCTGGTGGTCACGTTCTCGATCACGTACCTCAAGGTCGTCGTCCACACGGACACCGCGCAGATTCTCTGGTGGATGCTGATCGCCCATGCCGTGCACTTCGCGGTGATCCCGCTCGTCGGGCGACTCTCCGACACGATCGGCCGTCGTCCCGTCTACATGATCGGCGCGCTCACCGCGGGCACGTGGGGCTTCTTCGCCTTCCCGATGATGAACAGCGGGCACAACGCCGTCATCCTCGGCGCGATCATCATCGGCCTGGTGTTCCACGCGTTCATGTACGCCGGTCAGCCGGCGATCATGGCCGAGATGTTCCCGACGCGCATGCGGTACTCGGGTGTCTCCCTCGGCTACCAGGTGACGTCGATCGTGGCCGGTTCGCTGGCGCCGATCATCGCGGCCAGCCTGCTCAGCAAGTACGACTCGGCCGTGCCGATCGCGATCTACCTGGCGATCGCCTGCCTGATCACCGCGGTCGCCGTCGTCGTCGCCCGGGAGACCAAGGGCATCTCGCTCGAGTCGATCGACGCAGCGGACGCGCAGATCCTGGCGGACGAGAAGGCGGCCGAGGCCAAGAACGGGGTCCCGGCATGACCGAGCAGAACCTCGCCGGGCGCACCGCGCTCGTCACCGGCGGCGCCAGCGGCATCGGCGCGGCGTGCGCCCGGGCGCTCGCGGCGCGCGGAGCCCACGTCACGGTCGCCGACCTCGACGACGTGGCCGCCAAGAGCCTCGCCGACGAGATCGACGGAACGGCGTGGCACGTCGACCTCCTCGACACCGACCCGCTCACCGAGTTGCGGCTGGAAACCGACATCCTCGTCAACAACGCCGGCATCCAAACCATCAGTCCCATCGAGGAATTCCGCCCCGAGGACTTCCGGCGCATCCAGACGCTCATGGTCGAGGCGCCGTTCCTGCTGATCCGTGCCGCCCTGCCACACATGTACGCGACGGGTTTCGGACGCATCGTCAACGTGTCGTCGGTGCACGGACTCCGCGCCTCGGCGTTCAAGGCCGCGTACGTCACCGCCAAACACGGGCTCGAGGGACTGTCGAAGGTGACGGCACTCGAGGGCGGTCCGCACGGCGTCACCAGCAACTGCGTCAACCCCGGCTACGTCCTGACACCCTTGGTGCAGAAGCAGATCGCGGATCAGGCGCAGGTGCACGGCATCAGCGAGTCCGACGTGATCGAGAAGGTGATGCTCACCGAGAGCGCGATCAAGCGTCTGGTGGAACCGGCGGAGGTCGCCTCCCTCGTCGCGTGGCTCGCGTCCGCCGACGCAGGCATGGTCACCGGCGCCTCCTACTCGATCGACGGAGGCTGGACGGCCCGGTGACGTGGTGACGAAACAGTGTGCGCCCCCTGGATACTTCAGGGGGCGCACACTGTTTCGATGCTTCGACCTCAGGGAATGGCGATGCGGCCCTCGACCGCGGCCAGCCCGATGTCCTTCCGGAAGTGGCTTCCCGGCAGCTTGATCGCGGAGATCTTGGAGTACGCGTCCGCGCGGGCCGCGTCGAGGTCGGCGCCGACTCCGACCACGCTGAGCACGCGTCCGCCTGCGGAGACCACCTGATCGTCGACGAGCTTGGTGCCTGCGTGCAGGACGCCGTCACCGTCGGCGCCGGTGATCACGTCGCCGGTGCGCGGGGTCGCCGGGTAGTGCTCGGCCGCGACCACGACGGTCACCGCCGAGCCGTCCTGCCATTCGAGGGGCGCGACCCGATCGAGCGTGCCGGTGGCCGCCGCGTTCAGCAGCTCCCCGAGCGGGCTCTTCAGCAGCGCGAGCACCGCCTGGGTCTCGGGGTCGCCGAATCGGCAGTTGAACTCGACGACGGCCGGGCCGTCCTTGCCGATCGCCAGCCCGGCGTACAGCAGGCCGCTGAAGGCGCTGCCGCGGGCGACGAGTTCTGCGGCGACCGGCTTCACGACGTCGTCGACGATCTGCGTGACGGTCTGCTCGGGCAGCCACGGCAGCGGCGTGTAGGCGCCCATGCCGCCGGTGTTGGGTCCGGTGTCGCGGTCGCCGACGCGCTTGTGGT
>JBCEBZ010000510.1:0-16676 GCA_039206675.1 Rhodococcus sp. (in: high G+C Gram-positive bacteria)
TACGGTCACCGGTGGCGGTAGCAGGTCCAAGTGTGCACACGATCTTCGTGCGCCGAGCGCCTAAGCCGGCAGCGTGGTGCGGTGACGCGGAGCGATCCCGCTGGGCAATGACGATTGGTGTGTCGAGTTGGAGCGGAGACATGGGGAGGCTTCCTCGAGAGGTGTGCAGTGGTCCTGAGTGTGTTGATGCGCCGACGTGGCGCGGGTCGGCTCACCGATCTGTCGCGAGGATTGGGCCAACAGGTATCCCCCAACAGGTATTCCAGTCGAGGCAGCAATGGCCGCCGACGTGCTGCCATCGTTCTGTACTCGACGGTCGTGCCGCTGTCACCGACGCGACGTGGCAACAGACCCAAACCCTCGAGTTGCGACTCAGCTGGCAGCGTGTTCTGGTGTACGGGCCGTGGAGGCTGTTTCGAAGAAGTGCCGGAGTTCGTTCGACAGGACTTCCGGCTGCTCCTCGGCGATCCAGTGCCCGCAGTCCGGGATGGCGCGCCCGGAGACGTTGGTCGCGAATGCGCGCAGGCTTTCTACGGGCTCGTCCCCACGGCCCCAGCTTTCCCGCCCGCCCAGGCCGAGGGTTGGGAAGGGGAATTTGGGCTGCTTGAGCTGTTCTGCACCCATCGCCCGGTCAGCCTCGAGGGATCGGTAGTACTCGAGGCCGGCGATTGTTTGCGCGGAATCGCTGTAGGTGCGCAGGTATTCGTCGAAGTCTTCGTTCGTGAAAGCGTCTTGCCTGAATCCGAGCGTCTTGAAGAACCACTCGTAGTACGTACGCTCGTTGCCGACGATCAACTGTTCGGCGAGGCCTTCGGCTCGATGGAATCCGTGATGCCAACGCTTGCCGCCCTGACTGAAGTCGGGCCCCCCGGCGGAGCCGGGGGGCAGTGGAACGGTGACATCGAGTACCGCAAGTCCGCGGGTCTGTTCTCTTAGTTGTGTTGCCAGCGCGAAGGCCACCACGCCGCCCCAGTCGTGCCCCACAATGAAAACCTCGTCACAGGCGAGTTCCTTGATGACGAGTTCGGCGACATCAGCCGCGATGGTGGCCTTGTCATATCCGGCTGCCGGTTTCGAGGTCTCCCCCAACCCCCGCAGGTCGGGCATGATCAGGTCGTATTCGGGGAGCAATGGAGCGATCTTCCGCCAGGCGTACGACGTCTCGGGCCATCCATGGAGAAGGACCACTTTGGGGCTGCCGATTCGGTCGTCGTCCCGCAAGTAGTGCATCCGCACGTCACTGAGGTCGGCAAAGCGGCTGGTGAATCCGACGATCATGATTGTCTTACCTGTCTGTCTGTGTGGTGGGTGCTTATCTGCGGTCGGCCGCCGCGCGGTCGTCCTCGAGGTCGATGTCTTTGGTCTCCCTTGCCAGGTACACGCACAGGAGTGAGACCACTGACATCAAGGCGATGTAGACGGAGATGGGGATGGAGGAGTCGAATCGTTCGAGGAGAATTGTCGCCACAATCGGGGCGAACGCGGCCCCGACGATTCCGCCGGCGTTGTAGGCAAGAGCCGAGCCCGTGAACCGAACGCTGGTGCCGAAGAGTTCGCTGACAAATGAGGCGATGGGACCGTAAATAGTGGAGTACGCGATCATCATTACCACGAAACCGAGGACCATAAGTGCGAAGTTTCGGCTGTTCAGGAGGGCGAAGAAGGGAAATCCCCAGATTCCGGTCATGATCAGTCCGGCACCGATCAGGTACCGGCGGCCGAACTTGTCCGACAGTGCGGAGGCGATTGGCACACTGATCGCGTTCGTCGCTACAGCGATGAGGACGGCACCGAGGATGGTGAGCCTGCTGAGTCCGAGATGATCCGTTCCATAGGTCAACGCGAAGACGGTGACAAGGTAGAACACTCCGAATTGGGCAATGTTCGCACCGGTCCCGAGGATCAATTCCTTCCAGTAGAAGCGGAAGACATCTGGCAGGGGCGCCGCCTTCGGCTGGGGTTTGACACTGGCGTGCTTGAAGACGGGCGATTCACTGACCTGGATGCGGACATAGAGGCCGATTCCGACAAGAATGATGCTGATCAGGAACGGCACTCGCCATCCCCACTGCATGAACGATTCGTCACTCATCGCGGCGTTGATGCCGAGGAAGAGACCTGAGGACGCAAGGAACCCGATCACCGGGCCCACATTGTTCAGACCGGCGTAGAAACCTCGTCGATTCTTCGGGGCGTGCTCGGCGAGCATCAATACAGCGCCGCTGTATTCACCGCCGTATCCGAATCCTTGGAGGAATCGGAGCAGAACGAGGAGCGCGGGCGCCGCGAGACCGATGGTGGCATAGGTCGGCAGGAAGCCGACGAGGAAAGTGCTCAAGCCCATCATCAACAACGTGATGAACAGGACACTCTTACGTCCGACTCGGTCGCCGAAGTGGCCGAATACGATGGCTCCGAGGGGCCGGGCAACGAAGGACACTGCAAAGGTCGAAAGCGCCAGAAGCGTTCCTGCCGCAGGGCTTTGATTTGGAAAGAACAGTGGCGCAAAGACCAGCGCGGACGCTGTTCCGTAGAGGTACAGATCGTAGGTTTCCATCGCGGTGCCGAATACACTCGCGGCTACGACCTTTCGCATTTCACGCGGATCGGTCTCCGCGTTCCTGTCTGCGGACTCGACGTTGTCGGTCATCACAGCTGGTTGGTTGTCGGGAATCATGGCTGGTCCGTTCGATGGTGTTTCACTGCTCGATTTGGGAACAAGCACCGCGTGCGAGACGCGGCTGCGAAGGCCATTTCAGTCCTCCTTCAACACGCCGATGCCGCGCGACTGCGTATTCTCCGCATGTCGGGCATCGATAGTGAATCCTCCGCTCTGCGTGACACGAGCGAAAGACTTTTCGGATGGAGCGAAAGACCCTCGGTGGTGCTGTGCTGCCGCGATGGGTGCGGTGCCGGAATGGGTGGGAGAGGGCGTCTCGTCCGGGGGTGTGTCCTCGTGGTCGGGGGTGTCTGGGGTGTTCCTGTTGACCCGTCGGGACCAGGCGGAGGTGATGACGGGGCACAGGATTGCGGTGACGACGGTGGAGGCGGCGACGAGGACGGTGGCGGTCTCCGCGGCCGGTGCGTAGATGGGGTTGGCCTCGGCGACGATGGCGGGAACAAGTGCTGCGTTGCCGGCTGTGGTGGCTGCGGCCAGACCGGCGACGCCGTCACCGCCGGAGATCTTGTCGGCAAGGAACAGGACCAGGCCTCCGCCGAGGACGACGAAGAGTCCGAGCAGGATGCCGAGGAGGCCGGCGTCGACGACCGAGGCGAGGTTGATGGTCAGGCCCAAGGCCAGGCCGAGGAATGGCACCATCGCGGGAACGGCCGGGCCGAGGAGTTCACGCATCTTCGGGTCGAGGTTGCCGACGAGCATGCCCAGGGCCAGCGGCAAGATGGCGCCGACCAGTGCCTGCCAGGGGAAGGCGGCCAAGCCTGCGATGCCGAGCGTGACCATGGTCAGGAAGGGCCCGGATTCGAGGGACATGATCGAGTACGCGCCGGCGTCCTTCTTCCGCCCGTACTGGCCCATCAGAGAGATGTAGAGGCCACCGTTGGTGTCGTTGAGGGCGGCGACGATCGCCAGGACGGACAGTCCGGCGAAGAAACCGCCCTCGATGGGTGCCTCGCCGAGAACCTTGCCGGCGATGATGCCGATGACGGCGGCGAAGGCGATCTTACTGCCGAGGAGGACTCCGCCCTTTTTCATGATGTACGGGGTGGACCGCACTTCCAGGGTCGCGCCGAGGCAGAAGAAGAATACGGCCAGGATCGGGGCGAGGCCGGTGAAGAACGCGCCGGTGAACGAGCCGAAGAAGCTGCCGGCTCCAGGGGCGAAGGTATGGATGATGGCACCGAGAAGCAGCGGAACGAGCATCATGCCGCCGGGAACCTTGTCTATGGCGGCTTTGATGGGGACGGTCATGGGGTTCTCCCTTGAAGGAACCGGTGGGCCCGCAGGTTCATGATCGGTCAGGGACGTTGCCCGCGGTTGGTTGGGCGCGTCAGAAGAGAGGCCGACGTCAGAAGTGAGGCCGAGGGAATTCGCCGCGAAACGAGTTCGCCGAGTTGTCAGAGCACTCTGCCGACCAGGAGGACTCATGGAGCGGCGTTTTCCGCTCGGTCACTTGTGCGTACCTTTCGTACGTACATTAAGCGTGACAGTCATCACTGTCAACGGGCTCTGTGGACCTAATTCCATAAGCGGTCGGTGTTCCCGACTCGAGGCCGGTCGTCGCGGTTGCCGCCCTCGTTCGAAGTCGGGGCTGTTCTGCTGGCCGTGCCCGAGACGGGTTGCCCTGCAAGCGGTAGCCCGTGGCGGCGCAGGGTCGCGACGGTTAGGAGGTGCCGTCGATTTCGGCCAGTGCGGCGTCGAGTTCGCGCGCCATCGAACGCAGTCGTGTGACCTGTTCCGGCGAGATCGCCGGCGGCGGTGCGGCAACTTGTGCGTCCACGTCGAAGACCGTGTTCGCGCGGTGCCAGACGCTGAACCATTCGAGGCCCTGCCCGCTGGCGTCGCGGGTCACGCCTTCGAGGAGAAGGAGGGGGTCCCCGGTCTGAACCTCGAGTGAGTATGCGAGATTCGGGTCCGCGGCGACGGCTTGGACGTGCCGTGGGCCGCCGGTGGGTGTGTATCCGTGCGCCCGCATGAGGGCCAGCAACGAGTTGCCCTCGAGCAGTTCCTCGGTGAAGTGGGGAAACAGTTCCCGGGGAACCCAGGTGCGCATGTAGGCGACAGGGACATCGTCGAGGTAGCGGAGGCGTTCGATCTGCCAGGCGCGTCCCGTGCCCAGTTCGTCCACTGCCGCGTCCGGTGGTGTTGACGGCTGAATGCTGACGACATGAGTGCGCAACTGCTGCCCCCGCGCCACGGCCTGTTCGTTCAGGCCGCCGGCGCGTTGAACGCTGCGCCGGAGCACCGGGGCGGCGGCGACGACGCTGCCGCGACCGCGCTGGCGGTGAATCAGGCCGCGGTCGGCGAGGCCCGCCAACGCTTGCCGGACCACGCTGCGGGAGACGCCGAACTGTTGTTGCAGTTCGTCCTCGGTGGGCAGCGCGGACCCGGGCGGCAGTGCGTGGCTGGAGATCTGCTGGTGCAGGATGTCGAAAATCTGTACGTGGAGCGGGCGCGCATCGTCGCGGTCGACGCGCGGGGATTGTCCCGCCACTTCCGTGTGCACGACCTCATCGTAGGCGTGGGTAAAGACGTTGACGTGCATTGGATCCTCATTCGGTTGACGGTGACTGCTATCACAGTCTAATGTACGTACGAAAAGTACGCACAAATTTGGTTTGGGTGGCCGCGGAGAAATCCGACACCTCAGATGCGCCAGGTCGAACCCCCGAAAAGCGAGCGGTCCGACCCACGATTGGAGACTTCATGCGGGATCAGCGCACGGTGCGATGCACCTATTACCTCGAGTCGGAAATTCCTCCGGAGAAGGCAGCAGCCCTCATGGCGGGGGAACAGTCCAGCGGCACGTTCGTCCCGGTTCCGGGAGAGTCGGCTCGGCTCCGCGAACGCCACGCCGCGCAGATCGTCGAGGTCGAGGAGTTGGGAGCGTGCCCACCCTCACTCGCCTCCCGGACGACCCCGGAAAAGGTCCGCGCCGCACAGGTGACCGTGGACTTCCCGATGGAAAACATCGGGACCGACCTGGCGACCCTGCACACCACCGTCGCCGGGAACCTCTTCGAGCTCGGCGACCTGTTCGCCTGCCGGCTCGAGTCGCTGACCCTGCCCGAGGAATTCGTCTCCGCCCACCCCGGCCCCGCCTACGGCATCGGGGGTACCCGGGAGCTGATCGGCGACGCTCCGGGCGTGCTGATCGGCACCATCGTCAAACCGAATGTCGGGTTGTCCGAGGACGAGTTCCGGCTCGTGGTGCGGGAATTGGCGAGGGCGTCGATCGACGTCATCAAGGACGACGAGCTGATGACCGATCCCGCCTACCTGCCCCTGGAACGACGCGTCGCGGTCGCCACGGAGGAGATCGCCGCCGCCGAGCAGATCACCGGGCACCCGACGATGTACGCGTTCAACATCACCGGCGACCTGCAAGGTCTGCGCAAGCGACACGACATGGTCGTGCAGGCCGGTGGCCGGTGCGTGATGCTCAACATCCCGGTCATGGGCATCCCGGCACTCGAATGGCTGCGCTCATTCACCGAAGTTCCCATCCACGGACACCGCGCCGGCCTGGCGGCATCGATGCGCGCGAAAGGCTTGGGCATCGACTACCAGGTATGGCAGCAGCTCGCCCGGCTCGCCGGCGCCGACCACCTGCACGTGAGCGGGCTGGGCAGCAAATTCTACGAACGCGATGCGCAGGTCACCGCGAACGTGCAGTCCCTGCTGGCACCGCTCGGGAAGACGATCACCCCGCTGCCGGTGCTGTCCTCCGGCCAGAACGTCACCACACCCGCTCCGACCTTCGATGCAGTCGGATCGACGGACCTGTTGATGCTCGCCGGCGGCGGAGTAGCCGCCCACCCGGACGGTCCCGCCGCCGGAGTCCGGAGCCTGCGCGAGGCGTGGGCGGCGGCCGTCGACGGGGTCTCGCTGGCCACCGCCGCCACCGGCCGCGCCGACAATGGCGACACCGACCTCCTGCACGCGGTGCAGGCGTTCGGGAGAAACTGAAATGGCCTCCTTCGGATTTGTCGCCGACGATCTCACCGGCGCCAGCGACGTGCTCGCACAGGCACATCGATACGGGCTCGATGCGGTTCTCGTGATCGGCGACGCCGCACTTCCCGACGACGCCGACATCGTGGGGATCGCCGGGCCGGCGCGGTCCCTCGGCGGGGCGGCCTTCGACGAACACGTACGGCGCGACCTCGCCCGCATCGCCGAACTCGATCTCGAGGTGCTGTTGTACAAGGTCTGTTCGACGTTCGACAGCTCACCGAAACTCGGCAGTATCGGCCGTGGAATCGAACTGCTCCACGAACGATTTCCCGAACACGGACCCATCCCGGTTGTGCCGGCGCAGCCAGGATTCGGCCGCTTCACCGCGTTCAGTAACCACTACGCCACCCACGGCGGGCAGATCTACCGACTGGACCGGCACCCGATCATGGCCGCCCACCCCTCGACGCCGATGCATGAGGCCGACCTACGCGAATTGCTGGCCGAGCAACTGGGCACCGAGACCGCACCCGGTGCGATTCACCTGCCGACCTACGACGACGGCACCTTCGCCGAAACCTGGGAACAGCACCGCGCTGCAACCGGACCGACGTTCGTCGTGGACGCCGTCAGCGACACCCACCTCGACACCGTCGCCGCGGCCCTACGCACGCGGTCGAACCAACCGACCCCGGCAATCGTCGTCGGCTCCGGCGGGGTCATGGCTGCCCTCGCCCGCACAGAGGGGCACCTCATCCCCGCCGACCCAGGCTCGCACCGCGCCAGCGGTCCCGTCCTGGCGGTCAGCGCCTCGGCGTCGAGCGTGACCGCACAGCAGATCGCCGATGCCGTCACGCACGGCTGGATCGATGTGCCGGTGCCCGCCTGTCTCCTCGAGTCCTCCGATGCCCGGCAACTCGCCGCTCTCGAATCGACGGTGTCGGCCGCGCTGTCCACCGGCCGGAACGTCGTCGTGCACAGCACCCGAGGAACCGACGACCCGCGCTACTCAAACCTTGGACCGGTCGAACCCGCGCACGTGGGATCTCTGATCGGTTCTCTCGCAGGGCGAATGGCGTCCGCGACGCTGACCCGCGACATCGCCGTCTTCGGCGGCGACACCTCGAGCCACGCCCTGAACGCCATGGGCGTACAGCAACTGCGGGTCACCGAACAGTTCGTCACCGCCGGTCCGATCTGCCACAGCGACGACGCAGCGCCCGTCGCCGGATGCCGCCTGCTCCTCAAGGGCGGACAAGTCGGCCCACCCGACATCCTGCGCCGCTTCGCCGGTCAGCTCCCCGCGTAACCACACCTAATCGAGAGAAAGAAGAAACCCGTGAGGGCAGTAGTGAAATCAGCAGCGCAACGCGGCGTCGACTACATCACCGATGCCGCCGACCCCAAGGCCGGCGAAGGCCACGTCGTCATCGAGGTCGCCGCGGCGTCCTTGTGCGGCACCGATCGGGAACTGTACGAGTGGACACCGTCCGCGCAGGCATTCGACCTGAACCTGCCCGTCATCCTCGGGCATGAAGGCGCGGGAACCGTCGTCGAGGTCGGTCCCGGAGTCACCGGGCTGACCGTCGGCGACCGAGTGGCGCTGGAAAGTCACCTCACCTGCGGTCAGTGCTTTCCCTGCCGCACCGGTGATGCACACACCTGCGAACGAACCGGCATCATCGGCATGCACATCGACGGGCTCTTCGCCGAACACATGAGCGTGCCGGCCGGGATCTGCGTCAAACTGCCCGACGCCCTGTCCTTCGAATCCGGCGCGCTCCTCGAAGCAGCCGGTGTCGCCGTCCACGCAATACAACGCGCCGACTACTCGGTCGCAGGACGGGCCGTACTGATCAGTGGCGCCGGCCCCGTCGGCCTGGTGCTCGCGCACCTGGCCCAGCTGATGGGCGCCGCCTATACCGTCGTCGTGGAACCGAACGAATACCGCCGCGCCCAGGCCACCAAGCTCGGCGTCACCGCCCTCACCCCCGGGGACGGCGTCGTCGAACGCTGCCGGGAACTGACCGGCACACGTGGTGGATTCGACGTCGCCTTCGAATGCTCAGGAGCCCCGTCGGCCCTGAACACGTTGCTCGAAGCGGTCCGCCGAGAGGCGACGGTGGTCACGGTGGGCCACCCGAGCCGCCCGATCGAGATCGACATCGCCGCCTACATCAACAAAAAGGGCATCACCCTGCGCGGGATCTTCGGGCGCCGACTGTGGGAGACCTGGGAACAGAGCCTCCTTCTACTCGAATCCGGTCGACTCGAACTCGATTGGCTGATCACCCACCGGATGAAACTCAGCCAGATCGACGAAGCCGTCGAACTTCTCACCGGCGACGCCTGCAAGGTACTCCTGGTCCCCGGCCTCGGATAAACGGTGACATCGTGTGCAATGGGATGTCGCAGGTAAGGAGCGCATGGATCGCCCGTGATGCGATCTGGGAGCACCGATCCGCCCGCCGTCAGCTAGCCGTGCGATCGAGGCACCCCGCTTCTACCATGTTTCCGACCAACCTTTGGACGGTCGAGACGGGAGCCCGGTGACCTGGTGGATCTGACGCGAGGTCATGGCCGGTTGAGCGAGAGTGAAAGCAACGCCGTGATCTTGGTCAGCACGAGAAGAAGCGACTTCCTATCGTGAGGCTGTGACCGAGCGGCGCGGGCACGTCGATCTAGTCGAGAGGTCGTGATGCGGAGCGGGGAGGCACCGCCACCGCGTCGGGGTTGGATCCCGCCGGCGGCGTCAACCCGGGATAGGCATCCGTCAATTGTCGTACGAGCGCCGGCTCGATCAGTACCTCGCTGAGGGCGGATCCCAGCCGCTCGATGAAGCGAGCGCGGGTCATTCCGAAGCGTACGAGTATGTCGTCGTCCGACGCTCCACCGTACGGCACCCACGCATGTGCGAAATCGACGATCTCGCATGCCTCCCGATTCCCTCCGTACAGACCGGAGGATCGTCGTCGCGGGCGGCGCCGCCATCGGCTGACCGGACGGTCTCCGGCACGCGTGGCAGTGTCCTCGGGCGTCGGGGGAAGTTCGGTTGGGCGCACGCGCCCAACCGGCCGAGAAGGAGTCATAGCGAATCCCCAATTTCGAGTGATGAAGAGTGATCTGTTCCAACAACAGTCAGACCGACGTGGGTTCGGCCACCGGTGCCCGATGACCGTTGCGGATGTGCGCGAGCAGACCTCCGGCGGCGAGGACCTCGCGTTCGCCCGGGGTGAGATCGAGGGTGAGGGTCAGGGGTTCGGCCATACCAGACACCTCGACCTCGATCATCTGGTCCCCACGCAGTAGGGCGCGGCGGAGGCCACTGAGGGACCAGTGCGCCCCGACTTCGAAAGCAGGGGCATCTGCGGGCAGGACGAGAGGGGTGATGCCGGCGGCGATGAGGTTGCGCCGGTGGATTCGGGCGTAACTGCGGGCGGCGATGATCCGAACACCGAGGTGCACGGGGATCAGGGCGGCGTGCTCGCGAGAGGAGCCTTGGCCGTAGTTGTCGCCGGCGACGATGATTCCGCCGCCCCATTCGATGGCACGGTCGTGGAAGCCGGGGTCGAGCCGAGTGAACATGAATTTCGCGCAGGCACCGATGTTGGACCACACCGACATCGCGATGGCTCCGTCGGGGGCCATGTCTCCGGTGGAGATGTCGTCACCGACCTCGATCAGTACCCGAGCGTGCAGGTCGTCGGGCACGGGTTCGGGCAGTGGGGGAGAGACCAGGTTGGGTCCGCGTTCGATCACGATCGCGGCGCGCTGCTCGTCCGGGAGCCGGTCGGTGATCAGGGCGTCGTGGATGCCGGGGTCCGGTGCCGCGGCGGGTCGGATCTCGATCGGAGGGCGGCCGGTGGGATCGGTGATCCGGCCGGTCAGCGCGGATGCGGCGGCGGTGGAGGGACTGCACAGGTAGACCTGGTCTTCGGCGGTGCCACTGCGGCCGGGGAAGTTCCGATTGAAGGTGCGCAGGGACGCGGCCCCTTGCAGCGGTGCTTGGCCGATACCGACGCACGGCCCGCAGACCGGCTCGAGCATGCGGGCGCCGGCCTGCATCAGGTCCTGGTAGATCCCGGATTCGAGGATGGTCCGCAGGATCTGCCGGGAGCCGGGGGTGACGGTCATCGCCACCCGCGGGTGCACGGTTTGGCCGCGCAGGGCGGCGGCGACGGTGGCGAGGTCGTCGTAGGAACTGTTGACCGACGAGCCGACGCACACCTGCGAAATCGGGGTGTCCGGCAGCTCGGCGACGGGGAGCACGTTGCCGGGGGAGTGCGGAACGGCGACAAGGGGAACCAGCTCGGACAGATCGATTCCGATGGTCTCGTCGTAGGTCGCGTCGTCGTCGGCGGTCAGCGGCTCGAAGTCGTGTTCGCGGCTCTGCTGGGTCAGCCAGGCCAGGGTCTGCTGGTCGGAGGGGAAGACGGCGGTGGTGGCGCCGGTCTCGATGATCATGTTCGCGATCGTGGCCCGTCCGGTGGTGCTCAGGTGCTCGAGGCCGTCGCCGTAGAACTCGAACACCGACCCGCGGCCGCCGCGGACGCCGTAGCGGCGCAGGATCTCGAGGACGATGTCCTTTGCCTCGACGGCGTCGCGCAATCGTCCGGTGAGCTCGACACCGATGACTCGCGGGCAGGGGAAGTCGAAGCCGTAGCCGCCCATGGCGACCGCGACCTCGAGGCCGCCGGCGCCGGTGGCGAACATCCCGGCCGCGCCGGCGGTGGAGGTGTGCGAGTCCGCCCCGAGTACCAGCTGCCCGGGTTTGGTGAACTTCTCCAGGTGGATATAGTGCGAGATGCCATGTCCGGCGGGGGAGTACCGCAGACCACATTTCTCGGAGAAGCTGCGCAGGTAGCGGTGGTCCTGCATGTTCTTGTCGTCGATCTGGAGCACGTTGTGATCGACATACATCACCGCGAGGGGGACCGCGATGGTGTCGAGGCCGAGTTCTTCGAACTGCATCGCGGCCATGGTGCCGGTGGCGTCCTCGATGAGGATCTGATCCGGACGCACGGTGATGTCCTGGCCGGGGACCAGATCACCGGATACCAGGTGCCGGCGCAGAATCTTGTGGGTGAGGGTGTCGGACATGTTTTCCGTTCTCCGGGGGTGCCGGGCAGGAGCGAGGTCTGCGAGTTAGGAGAGAAGCGCCATCGGAAGGTCGAGGAGGTGCCCCATCCGGTCGCGTTTGGTGCGCAGGTAGGCGAGATTGTCGCGGGTGACCGTGGCAGGCAGTTGTACGCGTTCGGTGACGGACACACCGCAGGTGGTGACGGTGTCGACCTTGTCGGGGTTGTTGGTGATGAGGCGAATGCTGGCAATTCCCAGGTCGTGCAGGATCGCTGCGGCGACGCTGTAGTCGCGGCTGTCGACGGGCAGTCCGAGCTGGAGATTGGCGTCGACGGTATCGCAGCCGGCCTCTTGGAGGGCGTAGGCGGACAGTTTCCGACCCAGTCCGATGCCGCGCCCTTCCTGTCCGCGCAGGTAGATCAGGACCCCGGCGCCGTCGGCGACAATCGCCTCCAGGGCCGCGTCGAGTTGGGTGCCGCAGTCGCAGCGGCGAGAGCGGATCAAGTCACCGGTCAGGCACTCGCTGTGCACCCGGGCCAACACCCCGGCGGCCCGGACGTGCGGGTCGTCGATGTCGCCGTGGGTGAGGACGAGATGTTCGACGCCGTCCGCGGTCGACAGGTAGGAGCGGGCCTGGAATACCCCGTAGTCGGTCGGCAGGTTCGCCGGTCCGCTGAAAGTGACGATCTTCTCGGTTCGTTTTCGGTGTTCGGCGAGCGCGGCGATGGTGATCATCGGGATGCCGTGCTCGGCGGCGAACGCGGGGAGCGTTGATCCGGACATGGGAACACCGTCGTCGCCGACGAGTTCGGTGATCACCGCTACCTCGCGGCACCCGGCCATCCGCATCAGATCGACCGCGGCCTCGGTGTGCCCGTCACGTTCGAGTACACCACCTGGGCGGGCTCGTAGGGGGAACACGTGACCTGGCCTGCGCAAGCTCTGGGGCCGGGTTTCCGGGGAGGCGAGTGCGCGCACGGTCAGGGCGCGGTCCTCAGCGGAGATCCCGGTGCCGGCACCGACAGCGTCGACGGTGACAGTGAATGCGGTGCCATGGTTATCGGTGTTGGTGCGCACCATCGGATCGAGTTCGAGGTCGTCGGCGATCGCATTGGTCATCGGAGTGCAGACGATCCCGCTGCCGTGCCGCAGCAGAAACACCATGTCGCCGGTGTCGACATGTTCGGCGGCCATGATCAGGTCGCCTTCGTTCTCCCGGTCCTCATCATCGGCGACCAGGACCATCCGCCCCTCTTTGATGGCGTGCACGGCGGTGCTCACTGCGGCTGGTGATGTCATCTGAACTCCATGGTGCGTGGGCAGCGCAGTTCGGCTGGCTGCCGGATTTGTTGTGCAGTAGGGGAATCGACGTCATCCCCGGACCGGACAAGCCGTCCGTGTGGTTGTGGATCAGGAACGCTGAGCGCCGGGGTGGGGGAGAGCGAGGTGGTAACCGCTGCGGTAGTACAGGAGCGGGTCCTTGTCGCGGGCGGCGTGCAGGTCGGTCACTTCGGCGGCCACCATGGTGTGATCGCCGCCGTCGTACTCGGCCCACAGTCGGCACTCTGCCCAGGCGACGACGCCGTCGAGGATCGGTGACCCGTTCGGCCCCGGCTCCCAGTCGATTCCGGCGAACTTGTCGGTCCCGGATCGGGCGAAGGCGCTGCTGAGGTCGAGATGGTCGTCGGCCAGAACGTTGACGGCGAAGGATCCGATGGCGCGGATCTTCGGCCACGTCGTCGAGGTCCGTGCGGGACTGAACGAGACGAGCGCCGGCTCGAGCGAGAGCGAACTGAATGATTGGCAGGTGAACCCGAGGGGCCCGGACGAGTCCTGGGCGGTGATCACGGTGATGCCCGAGCAGAAATGGCCGAGAACGTCCCTCATGCGGTCCGAAATGGTGGTTGTGGAGTAATTCATGGCGGGCCCTCCGTCGCGGATTCTGTGGCGTGTAGACGAACCATATGCGCCCTGTGAGCACGGTCACTATCCACAGAGTGCAGTCGAATATCCGCTTAGCGACACCGCGTCGCGAGGTGCACACAACGGACAGATGGGCGTAGTGAATTTGGGGGCTATGGGGGCATGGTCTCGCCTCCTGACGTCGATGGTGCAGTGACACGCACCAGTCGTGTTGCCGACGAATCAGCCGGTGGCGGCGGGTTGCGGGCGTGGACGGGCACTACTGACCTCGTCCACGCCCGATGTCGTCAGGCCGACAGATCCGTGTGTTCGGCGATGACCCAGTCGAAGGCGTGTGCGTTCGATCGGGCGCCTTGTGCGGCTTTGGATCGGGGTTGCTCGCCGAGGTCGCTGAGCAGTTTCTCGGAGGTCTCCACGATCCGGGCGAAGACGGTGGGGTCGAGATAGTGCGGGCGGGTGGCGAAGAGGATGTCTTCGGTGGCGGTGTTGCCGCTGGCGCCGGGGGCGAAGGGGCAACCGCCGAGGCCGCCGAGGGCCCCGTCGACGACAGTGGCGCCAGCCGAGATCGCCGCGAGGGTGTTGGCAACGCCGAGCCCCCAGGTGTCGTGTCCGTGGAAGACGGTGCGCCGCTGCGGGAGCAGCGAGTGCGCTTTGCGGACCAGGGAGGTCACCTGTGCGGGGATGGCTTGTCCGAGGGTGTCGCACAGGACGGTGTCGTCGGCGCCGTCGGTGCGCGGATCGGTGACGATGTCGAGCACCCGGTGCGCGGGGACGGGGCCGTCGAAGGGGCAGGTGAAGGCGGTGGCGATGCACAGCTGGATGCGGCCACCGACGTCGCGGGTGGTCTGGATGGCGGTGGGCATGGCGTCGAGGCTGGCGGCGGTGTCGCGGCCGATGTTGGCCCGGTTGTGGGCGTCGGAGGCGGACAGGCAGTACTGGAAGTTGCGGGCACCGGCGGCGGCGGCCTTCTCGACGTGTCGGGGGGTGGCTACCCATACCCAGCAGCGTTCGAGTTCGTCGGGGGTGAGTTCGGCGATGACCTCGAGGGTGTTGGCCATCGGTGGAACGAGGTCGGGGCGGGCGAGGGAACCGATCTCGATCTCGGGGATCCCGGTGTCGATCAGGGTGCGGATGAGTTCGAGTTTGCGGTCGGTGGGCAGCATCTTGCCGGTCAGCTGCAGTCCGTCGCGGAGGGTGACGTCGCGCAGTGCGGCGTGGGGGGCGGTCATGCTCGGCTCCTGTCGAGGTAGCGGGCGCGGATCTCGTCGGTGTGCTCACCGAGGTCGGGGCCGACTGAGCGGATGGGCAGGGAGGCGCCGCCGATGACGGGCACGATGCCGGGGAACCCGACCTGCTGGGGTTCGGCCTGGCCGGTGTCGACGGGCAACTGCTGGATCATGTTCCGGGCAGCGTATTGCTCGTCGTCGGCGATGTCGGCGGCGGTGTAGATCGGCCCGGACGGGACGCCCGCCTCGTCGAGGATCTTCAGCACAACCTCGCGGGGGTGGCGGGCTGTGAAGGCACCGATGGCGGCGTCGAGTTCGTCGCGGCGGGCCCAGCGGCCGTCGTTGGATGCCAGGTCGGGGTCTG
Organism: Rhodococcus sp. (in: high G+C Gram-positive bacteria); assembly: GCA_039206675.1. Lineage (GTDB taxonomy): Bacteria > Actinomycetota > Actinomycetes > Mycobacteriales > Mycobacteriaceae > Rhodococcus_F. The sequence goes on from JBCEBZ010000510.1 coordinate 15,227, forward strand.
CGGCCAGGTCGGGGCGTTCGATGGCGGCCATGTAGCGCTGGAAGATCGCGTCCCCGTTTCCGGCGACCACGACGGAGTTGCCGTCGGCGCAGGTGTACGCGTTGGACGGGGCGATGCCCTCCATCCGGCCGCCGACGCGCTCGCGCTGGACCCCGTAGGCGAGGTAATCGGGAACCAGGGATTCCATCATGGAGAAGATCGCCTCGTTGAGGGCGACGTCGATGATCCGCTCTTCCAACGGAATCGATTTCCCGGTGTCGCGTTCGCGCTGGAACAGGGCCATCATGGCGCCGAATCCGGCGTAGAGGCCGGCGATGGAGTCACCGATGGACACCCCGGTTCGGACCGGGGGCCGGTCGGGGTCGCCGACCAGTTCGCGCAGGCCACCGAATGCTTCGGCGACGGCGGCGAAGCCGGGGCGGGAGGACATCGGTCCGGTCTGCCCGAATGCGGAGATACGGGTGATGATCAGCTTCGGGTTGGCCTCGCTGAGCGCTTCGGGGCCGATGCCCCACTTTTCGAGGGTGCCGGGGCGGAAGTTCTCGAGCAGGATGTCGCACTCGGCGGCCAGCCTCAGGACGTCCTGACGCCCTTCCTCCGTCTTGAGGTCGACGACGATCGACTTCTTGTTGCGGTTGATGGTGCGGAACAGCATCGATGTCTCACCCGCATAGAGGCGCCAATTGCGAAGCTCGTCGCCGGTATTGGGGCGTTCGACCTTGATCACCTCCGCCCCGAAGTCGGCGAGCAGGCGCCCGGCGGTAGGGGCGGCGATGTAATTCCCCAGTTCGAGAACACGCACACCCTCGAGCGGCAAAGAATGAGTCATAGTTTTGACCTCGAGACGAAGAAGAGCACGATTGTCGCCCACATTATGAGCAGAAACCCGTATAGTGGGCAACTACACGAAGTGATCACATCCGAGAGAAAGTATGCAAAGGTCACCCCGGCCACGATCGCCCTCGAGCAACCCGAGATGCCGAGCGCATCCCCGTTCACGGTCGGTCCGAACTACTGAAAGCTACCCAGCCCGCGGATCCGGGTGCCGCGGTCAGTCGCCGCTCCGAGGCGGCCGGCCGCTCCGGGGTCATCCGGATGCTTCGCGTCATCCAGCCGTTCGAGAACCAGTCGGGACGGGGGCGAGTTCGGTATCGCACCGAGAACGTGTTTGACGTACGGCAGCCTGGCCGCCGGATGACGGCCTCAGAGTTGGTAGATGGGGGTGGGCTTGAGCATCGTGTTAAGGACGGCAGGGGAGATCGGGGACTGTCGAGTCGATGTCTTGTCGTTCCGCAGTTTCTGTAGAAGTTCCTGGACGAATGGTCCGCCGTCGACCAGATAGCGGAACATCTGCAGTGACGCGCATTGATGTGCGCACTCGACGAGTAATGCGGTGGCTTCGTCCTCGTGTCCTGCAGCGAGTTGCGTAGTCACAAGCAGACGTTGAGCT
>JBCEBZ010000510.1:16686-36390 GCA_039206675.1 Rhodococcus sp. (in: high G+C Gram-positive bacteria)
GATCGGGATGCCGTAGTGCGCGTTGTCTCCGGCTTCCGCGCAGTCGGTCCACCCATTCTTGCGCCCAATCGCACGCGAACACGAGGGCGTTCGGTTCACCCTCGGCGACGAGAAGCCGGATTGCTGTGTCTTCTTCCAACTGTGCAGTGGCCTCCTCGAGGCCGGTGGTAAGTGGTCGGCGATCGCTGTAACGGACCGGCGGGCGCGAGTTTACAGTGGGCGGTAGGTCGAGTCGGATTCGTTCATTCTCGAGCTTGGCATAGAGTCGGTCGAGAGACAGTGCTACTGCGACTCGGATGCCCTCATCCAATCTCTGGGCGGCCTCGTCTCGGTCGCCATGCAAAGCCTTGAGCCGAGCGCTGATCGCGTACCGAGCCTGTTTGAAATCGACGCCTCCGACTTCGGAGCCAAGTTGATATCCTTCGTCGATCAGGGACTTGGCGTCGTCGATCTGGTCCCGTTCGTAGAATAGTTGTCCGAGTAAAGATCCCGCGAGCCTGGCGGCGATCGACTCGCGACCGCCTGCCTGGCGTCCCACACGTAAGGCGTCGCGGAAGTAGTCTTCCGCCGCCGCGATCTGAAGTTGTTCGTCGGCCGCGATTCCGAGGTAGCAGAGGCCGTGCATCTCAAGGTATGGGGTGTGGTCTCGCTGAAAATATGGCAGTGACTGGTCCTGTAGTCGTCGGACCTGGTCGAAATCGAACCGATGTAACGCCGCGAAACTCGCGATGCTCAGTGCTACCGAGACCAGCGACGCAGGATGATCATCTGGGTGCGAAAGTGGTTCAGAGATAAACTCTTCGATGCCATCTAGATGGTCCGAGCGGAGCCGAAGCAGGGCGCGGGCGATGTCGCTTTCGACACTCAGTTCGGAAACTAGGTGGGTTGGTGTGGCTGAAAGTGCAGCCTGAGCGCGGGCGAGCGCCCGATCGGCGGCATGATGTCGGTCGAGCCGAATATCGGCCCAAGCGATCGTCAGTTGAAGTCGCGCGCTGGATTCGACCATCTCGGGGGGCAATTTCGTCACCAGAGACAGCAGAGTCGTGAACTGTGTGTGCGTGACCAGGACCATCCCGTGACGTTCGATCAATTCCATTGCGTTGTGCGGATCATCAGCAGCGAGTGCATGGTCGACAGCCTCGCCGAGCATTCCGTGGTCCGCGAACCACCGCGACGCTGTCTGATGCAGATGCTGGACTCGCTCGGGCTGATCACGGTCGAGTCGTTGACGAAGGTACTTGGCAAAGAGATGGTGGTAGCGGAACCAATGACCATCTACGTCAGTCCTGCGCAGGAACAGGTCGCTCTCTTCGACCTGTTCGAGCATCGCCTGGCCCCGCGAGGTGTTCGCCAGTCTCGACGCGAGGCTACCGTTGATCTTGTCAGTGACCGAGGTTGCCAGAAGAAAGTCGAGCAGGCCCGCGTCGAGGTCGTCGAGGACGTTGTCGGCAAGATAGTGGCCGATCGTTCTGTCGTGTCCCGGCAGCGTCGTGATCATCGATTCCGGGTCGGTCGATCCTCGGAGCGAGAGAGAGGCCAACTGCAAGGCGGCAGCCCATCCGTCGGTGACCTCAGTCAATCGAGCGATATCGTCCTTGCGTAGGGGAAGATGGGCACCGTCGACCAACAATGTGTGGGACTCGTCGGTGGTGAAGCGGAGGGCCGCAAAATCGATCTCGACGAGTTCGTCGAGGACTCTCATCCGGCTCGACGGCAGACCGGCTTGGCTTCTGCTGGTGATGATGAACTGCAGATGGTGACATCCGTTGTCGAGGAGGAATGTGAGGGCCTCGATTGGTGCCGTGGCTGTGATTCGGTGCCAGTCGTCGAGTACGAGAGCCAGTGGGTCGCCGGAGTCGTGAATGTCGTTGATCAGGGAGGTCAGCACGTAACGTTCGGCCCGACCACCGTGTTCTTCGAGGATCTGCCCGAGGTCGCGGGCCAGCGCGGCGCGCACGTGCCGGATCGCCTCGATAAGATGCGTGAGGAAGACCACGGCACTGTTGTCGTCGTCGTCGATCGTCAACCATGCGACCGCGGTACCCTCGTCGGTCAGCGTGCGCGCCCAGTGCGCTGCCAATGTGGACTTCCCGTACCCGGCCGGCGCATGGATTGTGACCAATCGACGGTCCTTCCCTGCGCGGAGCGCCGAGATCAATCGGTCCCTGTCCACCAGCATCCTCGGTAGGGCCGGTGCCCGAAATCGTGTCGCCGGCGCCGTCGGCAGGGAACGACCGGTGGGCAGCTGAACGCCGGTAGCGGATGCGGTCGAATCGTGGTCCAACTCGCCGTCTATGGGCAATCGGGTGGCAGTGAGAATGCGCGGGGTATCAACGGCCAGGCCGAAGCGTCGTTGGCTGGAGCGTAGGGCGTCGGCGAAGTGGGCGGCGCTCGGTGGTCGCTCGGCCGGTCTGGACGCCATCGCATGCTCGATTGCCTCGGTGACTTCGCCGGGAATGCCCTGATGGGTGACTTTTGGGGTGGGTGCGGTAGTGATGCGCAGGAACTGGGCCACAAGTTTCTCTCCGCTGCGTCGTTCGAAGGCAGCATGCCCGGTCAGTGCGCAGAACAGTGTGGCCCCGAGGCCGTAGATATCCGAGGCAGCTGTCGGAGGAAGTCCCTCGAGCACCTCGGGGGCGGTGTATGCCGGGGATCCGGCGATCATTCCGGCCCCGGTCTCGAATGCCCCACTGATACGTGCGATGCCGAAGTCTGTCAGCAATGGTTCGCTGTAGTCATCCAGGAGTATGTTCCCGGGCTTGATGTCACGGTGCACGATGCCCGCGCGATGAGCGGCCTCGAGGGCATCAGCGACTTTGATACCGACACGAAGGGCATCGGACCAGTCCAACGGACCATGACGGCGGATCAATACTTCGAGGGAGTCGCGCGGGTAATAAGGCATCACGAGGTATGGACGACCAGACCCGGTGGTTCCGACTTGCAGGATCGTGACGATGTTCGGGTGATTGGACAGCCGTCCCATCGCCCGTTGCTCGCGAAGAAATCGCTCGAGATTGTCTCGGTCGAGGACCGAGGTGAGGACCTTGATCGCAACCGTTCGGTCCAGTGCGACCTGGCGGCATCGGTAGACGACGCCGAACCCACCGCGTCCGATCTCGTGCGCGTCAGTGAATCCGGCCGAGGCCAGCTCCGCTGAGATCGTCTCAGGCGTCTCATGCTCGGTCGTCGACGGATCGAACTCGGCCATAACCGGTCCTCCGGTAATGCTCGATGACGACTGGTCCACGCCTCGGCCACCCGCACGGCGGTCGCGGCAAACCCTGAAGCCCATCGTGGACCCACCCGATCCGCTACGCAATACAGTGCTGCGCCCGGTACGGTGCCGCCGCCGGATACCGTCCGGGGCACGAGAAAGTGCGGCCGAGGTCGCGGCTGCAGGACATCGGTGGCTCAGCGGCCTCTAGCACCGACTCCGTCCGCGACGTGTTCTTATCGACGGTAGAGGGTTGGAAAGGCCGCTGGCGCCGCGCGCCAATCGGTTCTCTTCCCGACTCGTACTCGTGTCCAGGGGCCTAAGTGTATTGCGCCGCCAACTCGGTATCTGTCAGCAAGGTGCGCCTAGGTCATATCGTCCGATGAGGATCCGCTCGACTAGCGCGGCTGCCACTCGATGGTTTCCCGATGTCTCGTGTCGCGGACCGTGTGCTGGTCCCGGCATCACTTCTTTATCGAGCCGGTCACGATAGACGAGAACGCAGGGCGGGGGGCGGCACAGCCCCGTCGGCAGGGGAACGGGGCGTAAGCAGGATTTCCCCCGTCACCGGGGTGACAAGGGAAATCCTGCGGTGATCATGCGACAGACGGCTCGATCGGAGCGGTCCGATCGTGGCGGGACTCGTTCGGCGCCTTGCGCGGTGCCATGCTGATAAATATGAACGAAACCAATGCTGCGCCAACCACGTACAGCGCCACGGCCGAGCTGGTGTGGTACTTCTCGAACAGCAATGTGGCAAGCAGCGGGACTGGTGCGGAGGTGACGATACCGCCGAGCTGGTAGGACAACGCCGATCCGCTGAACCGTACTCGCGCGGGGAAGAGTTCGGCGATGAAACTACTCACGGCACCGTACGAGGTGGCGTGCACGATCGGGAGTGCGAGGAACACGGCGGACAGAACTCCCCACACCGTTCCGGTGTTGAAGAGGGCGAAGATCGGGAAGGCGGCGACCGCTACCAGAACTGCCCCTCCCAGCAGGATGGTGCGCTTGCTGTGCTTGTCGGCGAAGGTGGCGATGTAGGGCATGCTGACCACCTGGACCGCGGCGGCAGCGATGAGACTGGCGAAGATGAGTCCACGGTCGATGCCCACCTTGGGGCCGTAGCTGAGCATGAACACGGTTGCCAGGTAGAAGACGATGTTCGGTGCGGCGGTGCTCAGCATACCGATGACCAGTGACTTCTTGTGGCTACGGAAGATATCGAGGGCGGGGACCTTGGCTTGCTCGCCCCGTTCTTTGACCTCGAGGAAATCGGGGGACTCAGTGACCTTGAGACGGATGTAGAGGCCCACGATGATCAGACCGACCGACAGGAGGAATGGTATGCGCCAGCCCCATTCGTGCAGGTCTTCCTCGGGCATCATCTGGATGAAGAAGAAGGTACCGCTGGAGAGAACGACGCCGGCAGGAACGCCGCATTGGGGCCAACTCGCGTAGAACGCGCGCTTGTTCTCGGGTGCATGTTCGAGGGCCATCAGGACGGCTCCGCCCCATTCGCCGCCGACTGCCAGGCCTTGGATGAACCTGCAGAAGACCAGTGCGATCGGTGCCCAGACGCCGATCGACTCGTAGTTGGGAAGCAGGCCCACGACCAAGGTGGACAGGCCCATGGCGACGATGGACCACACGAGCATCTTCTTGCGGCTTACGCGGTCACCGAAGTGCCCGAAGATGGCGCCACCCAAGGGCCGGGCGACGAACGCTACGGAGAAGGTCGCAAAGGACGCCATCGTCGCGGCGAAGGGGTCGAGAGCCGGGAAGAACTGGTCGTTGAGGACCAGCACCGCGGCGGTACCGAAGATGTAGTAGTCGTACCACTCGATGGTGGTGCCGACGAAGCTCGAGAACGCAGCGCGACGGGGGTCGCGCGTAATGTCCTTCGTGGGTGATGATTTAGCCATGGTCGTTGACCAGCCTTCCGGGGTGAACAGGGATCACCAGATCGAGGTTCCGCCATCGACGGTGAGCGTGGAACCGACGGCGAGAGAGGAAGAATCCGAGGCCAGCCAGGCGATCGCTTCGGCTACCTCCGAGGCACGGCCCATGCGTCCGACGGGGGCCCGTCCGTTCAGGGATGCGAGAAGGCCGTCGGGATCGTCCGATGCCTCGATCATGCGGGCGAAGTAGGGGGAGTCGATGGTGCCCGGAGCGACGGCATTGATCCGTACGCCCTGTCCGATGTGATCGAGTGCCATGGCTCGGGTGAGGGCGGCGACAGCGCCCTTCGACGCCACGTACGCGGCCCGGTCGGCGATTCCTACCGCGGCGGTATAGGACGAGGTGTTGACGATCGCTCCGTGTCCGGTTTTCGCCAGTTCAGGCATCGCGTAGCGGGAGCAGAGGTAGACGCCTTTGACGTTGACTGCCATCAACCGGTCCCACTCGTCTTCCGTGATGGTCTCCACGGTTCCCGTGAAGCCGAAGCCGGCGTTGTTGATCAGGATGTCGAGCCGACCGAAATGTTCGATGGTGGTGGCGATCAGGCGCTGCACGTCGTCGGAGTTGCTGACGTCGACCTGGACCGGAAGTGCAGCCCCGGTGCAATCGGTGCAGGTCTTCTCCGCCGCGTCGCGGTTGACATCGGCGCTGACGATGTTCGCGCCGAGTTCGGAGAGGCGTATCGCAGTGGCCTTGCCGATGCCGCTTCCGGCGCCGGTCACAATAGCGGTCCGTCCAGTGAAATCCACGGTGATGCTCCTTAATTGAAGGTGATGATCTGGCGTAGGGCACGACCGTGGTGGAGATCGTCCATTGCCTGGTTGATATGGCTGAGGGGGATGTGCCCGCTGATGAGTTTCTCGACGGGCAGTTGCCCCGCCTGGTACATGCGGACATAGCGGGCGATGTCTTCGCTGGGGATGTTCGATCCCATGTAAGAGCCGATCAGGGACCGTGCTTGCACGACGAGCTCGGTGGGTGCAATCGCAATCCTGGTGTCCGGGTGGGGCAGCCCGACAGTGACGGTGCGGCCGCCGGGGGCGGTCAGTGCCAGCGCGGTTTCGAGTGCCGGACCGTTACCGACGCAGTCGATGACAACGTTGAATTTGCGTCCCGATGCGGTGGCGTCCTGGGGTGTCATTGCTTCCGTCACACCGATGCTCCGGGCAATGTCGAGCTTGGATTCGAGCATGTCGATGCCGACCACGGTGTCGGCTCCGGCGCCCGCGGCGACGAGCGCTGCCGCGAGCCCGACTCCGCCGAGGCCGAGAACGGCGACGGTTTCACCGGCCTGCAGGCGCGCGGCGTTGAGTACTGCGCCTCCGCCGGTCAGGACAGCGCATCCGAGCAGCGCGCCGACATCGGATGGGATGCTGTTGGGGATGGGCACCAGAGAGTGGCGGTCCACGACGGCATGGGTGGCGAAGCCGGAGACGCCGCCGTGGTGATCGAGGTCTTTGCCGTCGCGGTGCAGACGGCGCCCTCCTCCGAGCATCACGCCCTCGGCGTTGGCGGCGCTGCCGCGGCGGCACAAGGACCATCCTGGAGCCTTACAGTCCTCACACTCCCCGCATCGTGGCATGAAGGTCATGGCCACCTTCTGTCCGATGGTCAAGTCGTCGATGCCGTCGCCGAGGGCCTCGACGATGCCGCACGCCTCGTGGCCCAGCACCATGGGCACCGCGCAGACTCGGTCGCCGGTGACACGGGAGAGGTCGGAGTGGCATACCCCCGCGGCCTCCATTCGCACGAGTACCTCACCGGCCTGGGGATCGTCGAGTTCGACCTTCGTCACCTCGATGGGTTCGCTGTGCTCCCAAGGTTCGGGCAATCCCACAGCGTGAAGAATCGCGGCTTCGATCTGCACTGTTTACTCCTCATGATCTGGCCGAGTGACTGAGGTCGACGGGGAGCGAGTGTCCAGGCGGTGTGTTCAACCTGTCGGGAGGGCAGACCTCGCAGGTCGCCGATCCCACCACCCGACCCCGATAAAAAGTCGGCTATTTCTGTGTGCCAAGTTACAACCCGGTCTTGCTGGAAGTCAACGTCTCACACATATTGCAGGTAAAGGGGTGGACGCGAGGGTGCACTTGCGAGTAGGAAAGTGCCGTGCTTATTCTGGATGGGCGTCGCGCCGCTCGTGGTTCGGGAATCTCCCCTTTGGTGCCGACGCTGGACGGCCAGACCGGGGCCGATAGTGAGGAGACTCGATGATCGACACGAAGACGCTGTTGGCGTCGCTGCCCACCGATCTGTGGATCGGCGGCACGCAGGTACCGGCGACGGGCGGCCACACGCTCACCGTCCACAATCCCGCGGACGGCCAGGTCTTGGTGGAGATCGCCGACGCGCAACCGGAGGACGGTCGTACCGCACTCGATGCCGCGGCCGACGCCCAACAGGGTTGGGCCGCGACCCCGGCGCGGGAGCGGTCCGACATCCTTCACCGCGCGTGGGAGCTGGTCAACGAGCGCCGCGACGAGTTCGCATTGCTGATGACCCTGGAGATGGGCAAACCCCTAGCCGAGAGCTACGGCGAGGTCACCTACGGCGGCGAATTCCTCCGTTGGTTCGCTGAGGAGGCGGTCCGCATCAACGGCCGCTACACCCCCTCCCCCTCCGGCAACGGGCGAATCCTGGTCACCAAGGAACCGGTGGGACCCACTCTGGCGATCACGCCGTGGAACTTCCCGCTGGCGATGGGAACCCGCAAGATCGCGCCCGCATTCGCTGCCGGCTGCACAATGGTCGTCAAACCGGCCGCGGAAACCCCGCTGACGATGCTGCTGCTCGCCGAGGTCTTCCGCGACGCCGGTTTGCCCTCGGGTGTGCTGTCGGTGCTGCCCACATCGAAGTCCGCCGCGTTGACAACACCGATGTTCGACGACTCCCGGCTGCGCAAGGTGACGTTTACCGGGTCGACCGGTGTCGGGAAGGTACTGCTCAAGCAGGCCGCCGACCGGGTCCTGCGGACCTCGATGGAACTCGGCGGCAACGCCCCCTTCGTGGTGTTCGACGACGCCGACATCGACGCTGCTGTCGACGGTGCAATGGCGGCGAAGATGCGCAACGGCGGCGAGGCGTGCACGGCCGCGAACCGTATTCACGTCGACAACGCGGTGCTGGCAGAGTTCAGCGACAAACTCACCGCCCGCATGCGCGCGCTGAAGGTCGGTCCCGGTGATCTCGACGGCACTCAGGTCGGACCACTGGTCAGTGAGAAGCAGCGTGCGAGTGTCGCCGAATTGGTCGACGACGCCGTCGGGAAGGGCGCCGTCGTCGCGACCGGCGGAGGTCACGGGGACGGGGACGGGTACTTCTACGAGCCGACCGTGCTCACCGCCGTCCCGCCGCACGCGCGGATCCTGAAAGAGGAGGTGTTCGGTCCCGTCGCCGCGATCATCGGTTTCGACGGCGAAGAAGCCGGCATCGCCGCCGCCAACGACACCGAATACGGCCTGGCCGCCTACGTCTACACCGAGGGTCTCGACCGCGCGCTGCGGGTGTCGAGCGCCGTCGAGGCAGGCATGATCGGGGTGAACCGCGGCATCATCTCCGACGTCGCCGCACCGTTCGGCGGCGTCAAGGAATCCGGCGTCGGCCGGGAGAGTGGCAGCGAGGGCATCGAGGAGTACCTCGAGACGAAGTACATCGCTTTCCGCTGAGGCCAGGGAGGCCCCCGCCGGGCACCGTGACCCGGTGGGGCGCCTGCGTGCCTCGATGGCGACACGCGAACCCGGCCCGAACATCTTGGGGGCATCGCCCGGCAGGCACCCCCGGCAGGACGAGAAAAGGATTCCGACATGCGCAGTGACTTCGAGATCGACCGGCCGCAGGACACTGTTTCCGGGTTTCCGGTGGAGCTGGCCCGCTCGTGGTGGTTGGTGTCGGGTGCCGGAATCGCCGGGGCCGATCTGGGTGAGGGCGGTCCCGATGCCGTCGTCGTCGACCTCGAAGACGGTGTCGCCCCCGCCCATAAGGACACCGCCCGCGTCGCCGCCGCAAAGGCCCTGGGCGACCGAGCGCTGTGGGTGCGCATCAACGACATCCGTTCGCCCTACTGGCAAGACGATGTCCGCGCGATCGGGCACCTGCCTACCCTCGCCGGGATCATGGTCGCCAAAACCGAGTCGCCGGCGGACATCGACGACGTGGCACGCGTGCTGCCGGAGACGGTGCCGCTGGTGGCGTTCATCGAGTCCGCCGCCGCGCTCGAGTCCGCCCGCACGATTGCCGATCATCCCCGGGTTAATCGCCTGGCCTTCGGCAGCGGTGACTTTCGGATGGATGTCGGTGCCGGTCCCGGCGCCGACGCCCTCGCCTATGCCCGGTCGCGGCTGGTCGTGGTCAGCCGCGCAGCCGACCTGCCCGGGCCGATCGACGGTCCCACCGTCGTCGACGACGCCGCGGTGGTCGAGCAACAGACCGCATACGCGCTGTCGCTGGGGATGCGGGGGCGGTTGTGCCTCTACCGTCCGCACGCCGAGCCGATCAATCGCACATTCAGTCCAACCGCCGGTGATCTCGAACAGGCCAGGGCGGTGATTGCTCAGCTCGGTCCGGACGGTTCCGGCGCCACCAAGGGCAGTGATCTGCCCCGGCTGCTGCACGCACACCGGGTCCTCGACCTCGCCAAGCAGTACCGGATGCGCTGATCCTCCCTGCTTTTTCGCATCCCCAGCGGTGATCGACCAAATCGGCGCTGTCTGTGGGCGCTGCCTGTGACAATCAGAGGAGAAAGACGCTGTGCCGTCGACCTTCGTCGTGATCGGGGACACCGGCGCGGCCCGCCAGACCTGCGCCACCCTGGCCGCCGCCAGGCACCGTGTGCACCATCTCGACCGCCCCGACGACCTCACCCTGCGTGGGGTGTGTACCCCGGGCACGGCCGGGATCGCGGTCCTCGTCCACGACGACGTGATGGCGCTGCGCTATGCCCTCGCAGCCGCCCACATCGACGACACCATTCCGATCATCACCAGTGTCTTCGACCGGACCATCGCGGCGCAGCTGACCCATCTGCTCCCTCATTGCGAAGCGGTCTCTCCCGCGGACCTGGCAGCCCCCTCCCTGGCGGGGCCGTGCCTGAGCGCGCAGTGGCTGGCTGCCCGAGCCCGGCGGGGCATCGTCTCTGCGGCCCGGGGTGGTGACATCGGTCCCGCCGCTGTCACCATGCCGGTAACCACCCGCCCACTCACCCGCGCCGCCCGGGACATCGCCCTGGGGCTGCTGCGCCCGGTGGACACCGGCACCCGCATCATGTTCGGCGGATTCGCCGGTCTCAACCTCGTTCTCGTGCTCGACTTCCTCTGGCTCACTCTCGGAGCCGGGCATCCGGCGTTCGAGTCGCTGCATGAAGCCGTGCGGGTGGTGACAACCGTCGGTCCAGGCAGCATCGACCACGCCCCAGCGGCGTACGTCGTCTTCGGGTGCCTGGCCATGCTGACCACCGTGGTGTTCACCGCGATGTTCACCGCCGGCGTCGTCGACCGGCTGCTCAGTCCCCGACTGGCCGGGATGCTCGGACGCCGCAGCCTTCCCCGCGCCCACCACGTCATCGTCGTCGGACTCGGCCAAGTGGGGTTGCGGCTGTGCCGCGAGCTGCAGGCGCTGGGAGTGCCGGTGGTGGCGATCGAACGAAATCCGGATGCGCCGAATCTGCGGTTGGTGCGCCAATTGAACATCCCGACTGTCGTTGGACACGGTGGAGACCGGAAACTGTTGGAAAAGCTTGGGATTCACCGGGCCCGAGCGTTGGCGGCGGTCGGATCCGACGAGTTCGGCAACCTTGCAGTCACGGTCGCCGCCCAAGGCGTGGCTCCCGCGCTCCGCGTGGTTCTGCGGGCCGGGGAACAGGAAGCGATTTCCGAAACCCGGTCCCTGCTCCCGCTGGGCATCGTCCGCGACGTCAACAGCATCAGCACGGCCTATGTCGTCGCCCGCCTCCAGGGCCTTCCCGTCGACACCGTCGTCGCCGACGGGCCGACGCTGTTCCTGCAGATCGCCCGCAACGGTTTCGTGCCCATCGATGTGAGCGCCGGGGCGGGGTGCACCCACGGACCCGGTCCCGGGGCGGTCCGATTCGAGGGTCTGCGGATCCGAGGATTGCCAGCTGACCAGCGGTGACGATGCGACACCTCGACGCCGGTATGTCCCTCGACAGTTAAGTGACGGAGCTGTGATCGTTGACATGCATAAAAGGTCGGCTGTATCGTCTTATTTGAGTCGTTAGCCGACGTTTTATGGGTTGCGTGTGAGTGCCGATGCGTATATCGCCGCGCCACCAAAACTATTCCGCTAGAGATCGATTGGAACCCGACGAGATGGACAAGCTCGAGCACTGGATCTCCGGAGTGCCTGTCGGCCCAGCCACCGGCGAACACCTGCCCGTCACCGACCCGGCCACCGGCAACGTCACCCGATACATCGCCGACGGCAACGCCCGCGACATCGATGCCGCGGTGGCCTCGGCGGCCGCCGCCGTCGAGGCCTGGCGGCAGATTCCGGCGCTGACGCGCGGGCGGCTGTTCTCCGAGCTCGCCCGCGCCGTGCGCGCCGAAGCCGCCGCGCTGGCCGAACTCGAGATCAGCGAGACCGGCAAACCCGAGCCGGTCGCCCTCGCCGAGATCGAGAACGCGGCAACCTACTTCGACTTCTACGGGGGCCTGATCGGCATGCCCGCCGGGGACACCCTCGACGTTGCCGCGGACCAACACGTCTACACCCGTCGCGAACCCTTCGGCGTCATCGGGGTCATCACCCCGTGGAACGTGCCGATCAACCAGGCCGCCCGCGCCTGCGCCCCAGCGCTGGCGGCAGGCAACACCGTGGTGGTCAAGCCGTCCGAGAGCACCTCCTCGTCGACGGTGCGGTTGGCGCGGCTTGCCTCCGAGGTCGGCTTCCCAGCCGGTGCGTTCAATGTGGTCCTGGGCACCGGCGCGAACGCCGGCAAACCACTGGTGGAGCACCCGACCGTCGCCAAGGTGGCCTTCACCGGCTCGGTGCAGACCGGGCGGCTGATCGGCAAGATCGCCGCCGAACGCATCATCCCGGTCACCCTCGAACTCGGCGGCAAGTCAGCGAACATCATCTTCGCCGACGCCGACCTGGACGCCGCCGTGGAGGGGTCGGTCAAGGCCTTCACCACCAACGCCGGGCAGGTGTGCTCGGCGGGAACCCGGCTGCTGGTGCACCGTTCCGTGCAGGACGAGGTGATCGCCAAGCTTGTCGAGCGCACCGCAGCGGTCCGCGCCGGCCACGAAATGGGCCCGCTGATCACCCGCAACCAGTTCGAGCAGGTGCAGGAATACTTCAAGATCGCCGAATCGGAGGGCGCCCACGTTGTCGCCGGCGGCACGGTCGCCGACGCCGCCACCGAGACCGGCGGGTTCTACGTCGAGCCCACTGTCTACACCGGGGTCGACAACTCCTCCCGCATCGCCCAGGAGGAGATCTTCGGGCCGGTGGTCGTGGTCATCCCGTTCGATACCGACGAGGAGGCGGTCGCCCTCGCCAACGACTCCGACTACGGACTGGTCGCCGGCCTGTGGACCCGAGATATCTCCCGGGCCCTGACCGTCAGCGACCGTGTCCGTGCCGGTCAGGTGTTCGTCAACACCTGGTCCACCGGCTCGGTGCAGACCCCGTTCGGCGGCTGGAAGAACAGTGGATACGGCCGCGAGAAGGGCGTCGAAGCGCTGCACCACTACAGCCAGGTCAAGTGCGTGACCGTCAAACTCGACACCCCCGCCACCTGACCTGCCCCCGAAACGTGCCCCGCTCCGCGAAACGCGGAGCGGGGCATTTCCACGTTCAGGTCCGCCGCGACACCGGATTCAGATCCTGCATGTCCGGTAGCGCGGCGCGTCACGCGCGCCCACAGCCGTGTCGGTCTCCACCGGATCCCATGGCCCGACACACGGCGGCCTGACCGGCCCAGGTGCCCCGGTACGGCGTCTTCCGCGCCGATCCGGTTACCCGCTGCAGCAGAGCGCTTCCACCGGATCCACAGGGGGCAAATGCTGAGCGCGAATCAGGAGCGAAACCACCGCCGGGCGGAACGAGTCATGGTGCGCTCAAATGCTGGTGCCGACTGCTCCCTCTTGACCCGCCCGTGTGGTGTTCGACGTTCGCGATGGTCGCCGAATCGTCCCCACTGCATCGATGCGTCCAGGGGACGAAGGTCAGATCCTCAGTGCGGCAGCTTCGGTAGCCCAGCGCAGGCAGATTAATTCGATGTCCGTGGTCGGCGGATCCGGGTGTCGAGGTGGATGCGCACCAGAGACGTATTGATGCAGCGTCGACAGCCTAGGGCGCGGGGTCGCTCCCTGCTCGAGCGTCCCCGCGGCGCTTACGACGTCCCGGTACGACGAAAAAGAGTTGGTGTCCGCGGAGATGATTTCCACGTACACCAACTCTGTGTATGGTGCGAGCCGATCGACTACGCGGTCGGGACCATATCGTCCGGCTCCACCCCGGTACGGAGCTGAGTCGACGCATCAGGGACGTCGGGCCGGACATCGCGAGAGGCGAGTACCACCAGCCCAGACAACACGCACGGGATGGCACCGAAGATCAGGGCGGCGATCTGCCAGTGCCCACCGGCGCCGAGGATCGCGGTCGCGCCCGCGCTGGCGAGCACAGCGCCGATTGGTCCGACGCCAGTCACGAACGAAGCACCCGAACCGCGCACCGCGTCCTCGTAGCTCTCCCCGACGAAGAACAGCAGGCAGGAGTAGGGACCGATCAGGAAGAACTGTCCAAGGCTGTACATCGCGACGACGATCACCACGTTGCTCGGCCCGTACAACATGCCGGTGAGCACCACACCACCGATCACCCAGCCGGCGGCGATGACGTTGCGGCGGCCGAAACGGTCCCCGAGGAACCCGTGCACCATGTACCCGGCGTATGCGACGGTGTTCGACAGCAGCAGGATCACCAGCGAGTTGCCGAACGAGATGCCGTGCACGTTGACCAGGATGGTGGTGCCGAGCACGCTGAAGACCTGGGTGGGGAACCAGTTGAGGATGTGCCCCAGCCCAAGGGTGAGCGAGGTCCGCCGCGCCGGTCCGCGCAGCACCGCCCGCAGCCCACCGTGACCGGCCGAGGACGCCGCCGTGGCCGTAGACGAGGCGGTGGCCCGGGTGCGTTCGGTGCGGGCGGCGCGCAATACCTCGAACTGCGGGCTCTCCCGCAGCCGGGTCGCGGCCACGGCCACGATCAGCGAGGGTATCGCGGCGAAGACGAAGCACCCCTCCCAGCCGATGATCGGCAGCAGAACCGCGGTCAGACCTGCCGCCAGCAAAGCTCCGATCGGCCACCCGCCCTGGACCAGGCTGTAGACCAGGCCGCGCCGCTTGGCGAGCTTTTCGTTGTCGCAGGAGGAGTAGAGCTCGCTGAGGTAGGCGCCGTTGACGCCCTGCTCGGCGTAGCCCAGACCCGAGACGGAGCGGATACCCACCAGCAGGGCCGGACTGATCATCCCGGCGAGCGCGGTCAACGCCGACGCGATGCCCGCGCCACCGACGGTGAACACCATCCCGAATCGGCGGCCGAACCGGTCGACGATCGGTCCGACGGCGAGCGCCACTACCACCGACCCGAGGGCGACGAAGGTGGCCAGTTGAGCCTGCCCGGCTTCGTCGAGTCCGATCGACTTGCCGATCTCGGGCAGCAGCATTCCGAACAGAATGAAGTCGTAGACCGCGAAGGTCCACGCCAGGAACGCGATGATCGTGGCGTAGCGGACCTGACGAATCGTTACCGGTGCGGTCGGGGCGTCGGGGGAGCCTGTTTTTGGCATGGGGGTACCTCGGGAGGAGGGGAGGTGGAGAAGCAGGGGAGGGGTGCCGCTGTCAGCTGGAGGAGATCACCGAGTCCAAAGAAGGCTTTTCGGTTGTGCTCGAGGGCTTTTCCCGGATCTCAGCGAGAATCGGCAGAAGGTATTCGCGGAACTTCGGGTAGTCCTCGGTGACCGGGAAGTGGCCGAGCTTGTCCATGGCCCAGAACTTCGCGCCCTCGACCAGTTCGGCGAGTTTCTCGGTGTCCGCCGGGGAGGTGTTGGGATCGTATTCACCGGTGAGCAGGTAGAGCATGCATTTCGAGGTGTCGATCGCCCGTGCTTCCTCGGTCGAGACGTTGTGGTCGTAGTAGTAGTAGAAGAGGTCGCCGGCGAAGATGCCGGGTCCGCCACACATGTACTCCCACTGAATTTCTCGGGCGTTCGCCTCGGGGGTGTAGGGGGAGATGTTCAGCATCATCGCCGCACCGATCGAGTTGCGGCTCACGTTCGGGTTGTCGAATTCCTTACGAATACCCGCCATCCCGACCTCGACGTACTCAGCGGCCGATCGAAGCGCACCTTCGACGGCGATGGTGGCCCGGTACCGGTCGGGGTGGTTGGAGGCCAGATCGACCGCGAGGTGCCCGCCCATCGAGCTGCCCATGTACACCGGCCGGTCCAGTTCGAGTTCTCGGGCGAGGGTGTTGGGAAAGTCCATCATGAAGCTCTTGCTCATGTTGTATTCCTGCGTCCACCACTCGACACCGTGCGGGGGGAGGGACTTGCCGTGGTAGGGCAGGTCGAACGCGATGACCCGGAAGTGTTCGGTGACCGCGGGATCGCACAACAGGTGCCGGTACTGGCGGCCGTCGGATCCGGCGGTGTGTCCGACGAGCAGCGGAATGCCCTGACCGGCCTCTTCGTAGTAGACCCGATATTCGATGTCGTCGATGGTCAGGTAGATGTACTTGCCGACGATGGGGTCCGTCTTGGGCATGTCAGTGCTCCTCGTTGTGCACGGCTCGCAGGATCTGCATCATGCGGTTGAGCGCCGGCAGGTAGGCGTAGGTGACGTTGTTGTCGCTGATCTGCAGACCGTGCTTGACCGCGCACGACTGCAGGCTGTGATGGAACGGGCGCGGCATCTCCTCGAGCATGGCGTCCCACAGGTCGCCTGATCCGCTGACCCGGATCTGTCGGCGGTCGCTTTCGGCGTCGCCGCGACGAGCCCGGTCGAGAACACCGTCGGTGATCTCGAGGACGTAGCTTTCGTCGTCACTCTTGAGCTCGATCTGGCCGTCGAAGTACCGGATCTCCCGGGTGAACTCCGGGTCAGCCTTGGCGACCTTCTCGAATGCGTCGATATCGAGAACCGACATAAGTGCGTGTCCTTTCTGAAACGAGCCACCTGACGGAGATCTCACAGGTGCGAAGAGGAAGCCCGGCAAGCGATCCGGTCGCACCGTCCGGCGGGGAGGGTGATTCTTTCGTACGAAGAACGGTACTCGCTTGTGATGGCCGACACAAGTCTGCAAATGGGGGGACGTGGCGCGCGAGATCTGGTAGGAAAAATGCAAAAAGACCTTTGAAGTGCGGTTTTAGTGCGATGATGGACCCCCGCTGGGGCAAGTTAAACAACCGGCCTATTTAGCAATTGAGGTCCGACTGTCGCACAAATAGGGCGGTTCTCGCTCCTGGATCAGCGTTGACAGCGAGAAAAATACGAAGGTATCGTGACCTATGCTGTAAATAACCGACCTTTTGTCGGGGGCTGCAGAGATGCCGAGCGGACGCGCAAGGGGCAATGCCGGTGCGGCCCGACGATCGGCGTCGTACACCGAAACCTGAAGGGATCTACCAAATGACAGAAGCACTGACGGCCGACGATGCAACCGCTGCGGCGCACCGCGAGATCTTCGATGCCGGTCTGGTGGTCCGCAAGGAGGTGCTGGGCACCGACTACGTCGATGCCGCACTGACCCGAAATGCGGGCACCGACGGTGAAGCGCTGCAGCAGTACGTCAGTGAGTTCGTGTGGGGCTCGGTGTGGACCCGCCCGGGACTCGACCGCCGCAGCCGGTCGCTGATCAACCTCGGCATGTTGGTGGCCCTGAGCCAGCACCACGAGCTGGCGGTGCACACGCGGGGTGCTCTGAACAACGGCCTGTCCCGCGAGGAGATCGTCGAGGCGGTCATCCACGCCACCGCGTACGCGGGCGCTCCGGCGGGCCTGGCGGCGATGCGGGTGGTGCAGGAGACACTGACCGCGGAACTGGGGCCGCTCACCGCCAAGGACGAGCAATGAGCGCCGACAGCGTCGTCGTCGAGGCCAGGCATATGCCGTTGCCCGGCCGTAAGGTGGGACTGATCGGGCTCGGTGCGATGGGTGCACCGATCGCGCAGAACTTCCTCGGCGCCGGCCAGCCGCTGGTAGTGCGCGACGCCGACACCCCCGCCCAGGCACGGTTCGTCGAAAAAAACCGAACCGCCGTCGGCGCCGGCGATCTCGCCGAATTCGCCGACTGCGACGTCGTCGTCCTGATCCTGCCCAACAGCGACATCGTCGATCGGGTGGTGCTGTCCGACGGAGGCCTGCTCGAGCACCTACATGCCGGCAGCGTGATCGTCGACATGGGGTCGAGCGTGCCCGCCCGGACCCGGTACCTGGCCACCGCCGCGGCCATGCGCGGTGTGGAGGTCGTCGACGCGCCGGTCAGCGGCGGCGTCACCCGCGCGCTGCGGGCCGACCTCGCCGTCATGGCCGGTGGCGGCGAATCAGTTCTGGAGTCGGTGAGGCCGCTGCTCGAGACCACCGGGCGGCAAATCATCCACGTCGGCCCGGTCGGCGCCGGACACGCCGCCAAGGCCCTCAACAATCTGCTCTCGGCCACCGGCCTGGTCGCTGCGGCCGAGGTGCTCCTGGTTGGCCGCAAGTTCGGGATCGACCCGTCCACGCTGCTGTCGGTGATCAACGCCAGCAGCGGCCGCAACCAGGCCACCGAGACCAAGTACGAGCAGTTCATCCTCTCCCGTACCTACGCTTCCGGATTCGGCGCGCAGTTGATGCGCAAGGACATCGGGATCGCCCTCGAGTTGGCCCGTCAGCAGGACGTGTCCACCGTGCTCGGGGAGGCACTCGGGCGGGTGTGGGGCGATGCGGTCGAGGAATTGGGCGCGACCGCCGACCACACCGAGGTGGTGCGCTACCTGGAAGGCCTCAGTGACGTGACCCTCGACCCGGTCGCGGACGCGCCCACCGCCGAATAACAACCGGACATCGTGTCGGCCGGCTCAGGAACCGGGCTGGCCGGCACGATGGATGGACAACCGGTGTTCGTACCGTTCGGAGGCGTGCACCGTCGAGGAAATTTCCAACGGTTGCCCGTCACCGTTGCGGTAGACCCGCACGACCTGCAGCGCAGGCCGACCCGCCGCGGTGTGCAGCACGGTGGCCAGCTCCTCCGACATCGTGATCGCGGTGACCGTCTCCTCTGCGCTGGCGACCGGGCCTGCGATGGCACCGACGTGCGCGAGGATGGTCCCCGGAGCCCGGCCGGCGGGAATCTTGTCCTCCGAAACCAATCGGCTGCCCACATCCGGCGGCAACACGATCTCGGTGACCGCGAACGGCTCGTCGTCGACCCATCGGCGCACGGTCAACCGCGCCACCACCGGCCCGTCCAGTTCGAGCTGCGTGGCGAAATCGAGATCACGGCGCAACTCCAGCGGCGAGATGAGCTCCATCTCGGTACCCCGCCACTCTTCGAGTGCCTCGATCGACCCGGTCGAGCGCACCGTGCGACCACCTGAGCTCGGCCGCGAGGTCGGAAACGTCCCGCGCCCGCGCACCCGATACACCAGCCCGTCGGCCACCAATTCCTGGAACGCCCGGCGCACCGTCTGCCGTCCCATCCCGTACTTGTCCATCAGGACGGTATCGGTCGGCAACGGCGTGTTCTCGCCGTACTGCCCAGCCGCAATCTCCTCGGCCAAGATCATCGCCAGCCGCCGATAACCCGGCAAGGTCTCATTGGCTAATGCGGCGCTCACGGTCATTAACACATCCATCCGTCGAACTAGTACCGACTCTTTCAGGAATTCTATCATCAAATGATCCATACATTCGGCCATGTCGGCAAAGTATGTGCACTTTGGGCTTTCTGTTGGGTCCAAGACCTGGACGACGCAGTGCGGCCCCGCTTGTAGCGGGGCCGCACTGAAAGGCCGCAACGCAGACGAGCAATCACGGGCCGAGAAATCCCGGGGCCAGCGGCGGCGAGGCGTCCATCGACGGCCCCGGGAGCCGATGCCGGCCGCGTCGGGTGGTGCGGCGACACCGGGGATTGGTCACGATGCAGGAACGCCCTTGACCACCGTGCGTTCGGTGAGCAGCGGAAGGACCTTGCCGAGCACATCGTCCTTGAAATGGTCGGTGCTGATGTGATGGTCGAAATCGCTCGGCTGAGTGTAGCTTTCGATGATGAAGACGACGTTGTCGTCCTCGCTGGAGCGGTGCGGCTGATACGACAGACACCCCGGCTCCTGCAGGGTCTGCTCGCGGACCCGCGCGAGATGCTCGAGTACCTGGTCGGTGTGCCCGGCACGGACGGTGTAACGGGCGACGACGGAAAAGGTCATGAGGTCCTCCGGTTTCGTGTGCGGCTGAGGTTTTCGAGAGCTGGAAGCAGGTGGTTGCGGAAGGCCGGGTAGTTCTCGGCCATGGGGAAGTGCCCGATGTCGT
>JBCEBZ010000511.1:0-3437 GCA_039206675.1 Rhodococcus sp. (in: high G+C Gram-positive bacteria)
CATGCTGCCCGTGCCGTCGGCGGTGGGCAGGTCGTCCGTGGGCTCGCCGAAACCGATGAAATCGGACGGCACGAGCCGCGTGCCCTGGTGGATGAGCTGGTAGAAGGCGTGCTGCCCGTTGGTTCCGGGCTCGCCCCAGAAGATCTCACCCGTGGACGCGGGGACGGGGGAGCCGTCGGCGCGCACCGACTTGCCGTTGGATTCCATCGTCAACTGCTGCAGATAGGCCGGGAACCGCACGAGGTCGTTGGAATACGGCAGCACGGCACGGGATTCGGCGCCGAAGAAATTCGAGTACCAGAGCCCGATCAGGCCGAGCAGGACCGGCGCGTTCTCCTCGAGCGGCGCCGTCCGGAAATGCTCGTCGACGGCGTGGAAGCCGGCGAGGAACTCCGCGAAACGCTCCTTGCCGATCGCTGCCATCACCGACAGTCCGATGGCGGAATCGACCGAGTACCGGCCGCCGACCCAATCCCAGAAGCCGAACATGTTGGCCGTGTCGATACCGAACTCCGCCACCCGGTCCGCGTGGGTCGAAACGGCGACGAAATGCTTTGCGACCGCCTCGTTTCCGAGGCCCAGGCCGCCGAGCAGCCACCGCCGGGCGGCAGTGGCGTTGGTGAGCGTCTCGAGGGTCGAGAACGTCTTCGACGCCACGATGAACAGGGTGGTGGCCGGGTCGAGACCGTTCAGGCTGCGCACGAGGTCGGCGGGGTCGACGTTGGAGATGAACCGGACACTGATGCCGGCGTCGGCGTAGTGCCGCAGCGCGCGGTACACCATCACCGGACCCAGATCCGATCCACCGATACCGATGTTGACGACGGTCTTGATCCGCTCACCCGTCGCGCCCCGCCATTCGCCGGAGCGGACCCGATCGGTGAAGGCGCCCATGCGATCGAGGACGTCGTGGACGTCGGCGACGACGTCCTGCCCGTCGACGACGAGAGACGCGTCGGCGGGCAGCCTCAGCGCGGTGTGGAGGACGGCGCGGTCCTCGGACGTGTTGATGTGCTCGCCCGCGAACATCGCGTCACGGCGGGCCTCCAGGTCGACGCCGCGCGCCAACTCGAGCAGCAACCCGATGGTGTCGCGGTCGACGCGGTGCTTGCTGTAGTCGATGTACAGGTCGCCGGCCGAGACGGTGAGTTCCTGGCCGCGTGCCGGGTCCTTCTCGAAGAGCTCTCGAAGATGGACGGTCTGAATCTGAGCGTGATGATCACGCAATTTCTGCCAGGCAGCGGTTCCGGTGATGTCTGAGCTCACGAGATTCGAGCTTAATGCCCGCGCGTCGAAACTTCCGTGCGAACTTCGGTGCGGCGCATGATGGACGTCATGGATGCTGTCGAACTCATGCGAACCGTTCCCACGACCCTCTTCCTCGGTGGCGAGAAGCGCGACGCCGAGAACGGTGCCACGTTCACCGTTTTCGACCCGGCGACCGGCGACGCCCTCACCGAGGTGGCGGACGCCAGTCCGGGCGACGCGATGAAGGCGCTCGACGCCGCGGTCGCGGTGCAGCGGGAGTGGGCGGCGACACCGGCCCGCGAACGTGGGGAACTGCTGCGCGCGGTGTTCGAGAAGATCACCGCCCGGGCCGACGACTTCGCGCTGCTGATGACGCTGGAGATGGGCAAGGCACTGCCGGAGAGCGCCGCGGAGGTCAAGTACGGCGCCGAGTTCTTCCGCTGGTTCAGCGAGGAGGCCGTGCGCATCGCCGGACGCTACACCCCGGCACCCGCGGGGAACGGGCGCATCCTGGTGACCAAGCAGCCCGTCGGGCCCTGTCTGGCGATCACGCCGTGGAACTTCCCGCTCGCGATGGGCACCCGCAAGATCGGACCGGCCCTGGCCGCCGGCTGCACGATGATCGTCAAACCCGCCTCCGAGACCCCGCTGACGATGCTCCTCCTCGCCGAGGTCATGGCCGACGCGGGACTGCCGAAGGGCGTGCTGTCCGTGCTGCCGACGTCGAAGTCGGGCGAGGTGACCGGTCCGCTGATCGACGACCCGCGACTGCGGAAACTCACGTTCACGGGCTCGACCGGGGTGGGACGGATGCTCGTCGAGAAGTCGGCGAAGGGGCTGCTGCGGACGTCGATGGAACTGGGCGGGAACGCGCCCTTCGTGGTCTTCGACGACGCGGACGTCGACAAGGCGGTGGCGGGCGCCCTCCTCGCCAAGATGCGCAACGGCGGCGAGGCCTGCACCGCGGCCAACCGCTTCCACGTCGCGAACAGCGTGCGGGAGGAGTTCACGGCGAAACTCGTCGACAAGCTGTCGACATACACGCTCGGACCCGGCACCGATCCCGACACGACACTCGGACCGCTGATCAACGCGGACCAGCTCGAGAAGGTCGGAGAACTGGTGCAGGACGCCGTCGGCGCGGGTGCGCGGGTGCGGCTCGGCGGCGTCGCCCCGGAAGGTCCCGGCTACTTCTACCCGGCGACGGTGCTGGACGAGATTCCCGCCCAGGCCCGGATCCTGAAGGAGGAGGTGTTCGGACCGGTGGTCGCGATCGCCGGATTCGACACCGAGGAGGAGGGGATCGCCGCGGCCAACGACACGGAGTTCGGCCTGGCGGCGTACATCTTCACCCGCGATCTGGATCGTGCGCTCCGGGTGGCCGACGCCCTCGAATCGGGCATGGTCGGCGTCAACCGCGGAGTCATCTCGGACACCGCTGCCCCCTTCGGCGGCGTCAAAGCGTCAGGCTTCGGGCGCGAAGGGGGCAGTGAAGGCATCGAGGAGTACCTGGAGACCAAGTACGTGGCACTCGAACCGTGACGACCGCCGTCAGGGAGGCGGCCGCTCCGGGAAACTCAGTGACCGAGGCGGCCGCGCCCGAGGCGCAGCAGCAGCATGGCGAGCGTGTGGCCTTCCTGGCCCAGCTCGTTGAACCGCTCGAGCACCTTCATCTCACGGCTGTGGACGAGGCGGGGACCGCCGGACGCCATCCGGGTGCGCCCGATGAGCTGCGAGACCTCGGCACGGCGCTTGATCGCGGCGAGAATCTCGGCGTCGAGCTTGTCGATCTCCTGGCGGAGAACCTCGATCTCGGCCTCGCTGGTGGGAACAGCGGTTTCCTTGGCGGCTGAAGCGACGGTCTGAGTGCTCATTGGTTCGTCTCCCTCTTGTCAGAACTTGGATCGTTGTTGTGGCTCGAGTCGTTACCGATCCAGGCTCATTTGACGAAAAAAGCCCCGGATCCGGTGCGGACCTCGGGGCTCGTGAGCTGTTCAGTTCACGGGCACCGGAGGCCGGTACCCGTAAAAAAATCGCCACAGGGGGCGCGACGGCGGACTGAACATGTGTACCAGTTTGCCATGGCGGCACCGCGCAGGCCAAGCCGCTGTGACGCTGTCGGTGCACGCCGGTAAGTTTGATAGGCGATGAACACTATCTCCGGCACGGCTTCTCCCACGAGCGTCGAG
>JBCEBZ010000511.1:3537-10165 GCA_039206675.1 Rhodococcus sp. (in: high G+C Gram-positive bacteria)
CCGCAACGGGAAGCGGTCGTGCACGCCGGATCTCCGCTGCTGATCGTCGCGGGCGCAGGGTCGGGCAAGACGGCTGTGCTCACCCGCCGCATCGCCTATCTGCTGGCCGAGCGGGGGGTGATGCCCGGGCAGATCCTGGCCATCACGTTCACCAACAAGGCCGCCGCCGAGATGCGGGAACGGGTCGCCCACCTCGTCGGGCCCCGGGCCAACAGCATGTGGGTGTCCACGTTCCACTCGAGCTGTGTGCGGATCCTCCGGGCCCAGGCGGCGCTGCTTCCCGGCCTCAACTCGAACTTCTCGATCTACGACGCGGACGATTCGCGGCGACTGCTGACGATGATCGCCAAGGATCTGAACATCGACACCAAGCGCTACTCCGCGCGGCTGCTCGCCACCCACATCTCGAATCTCAAGAACGAGCTGATCGACCCGGAGCAGGCGAGCGCCGACGCCGACAAGGATCCGGCGGAACTGCCGCGGCTGATCGCCAAGGTGTACGGCCACTACCAGCAGCGGTTGCGCTCGGCGAACGCACTGGACTTCGACGACCTGATCGGTGAGACGGTCGCGATGCTGCAGGCGTTCCCCCAGGTGGCCGAGTACTACCGCCGACGGTTCCGGCACGTGCTGGTCGACGAATACCAGGACACGAACCACGCCCAGTACATGCTGGTGCGCGAACTGGTCGGCAGTACCGCGGACGGCGAGGACGCCGACCACCGGGTCGCCCCGGCCGAGCTGTGTGTGGTCGGCGACGCGGATCAGTCGATCTACGCATTCCGCGGCGCCACGATCCGCAACATCGAGGAGTTCGAGCGCGACTACCCGGACGCCCGCACCATCCTGCTGGAGCAGAACTACCGCTCCACCCAGAACATCCTGTCGGCGGCCAACTCGGTGATCTCGAAGAACACCGGCCGGCGCGAGAAGCGGCTGTGGACCGATTCGGGCGAGGGCGAGCTCATCACCGGGTACGTCGCGGACAACGAGCACGACGAGGCGTCGTTCGTGGCGTCCGAGATCGACAAGCTCGTCGATTCGGGCGATGCCAAGTTCGGTGACGTCGCGGTGTTCTACCGCACCAACAACTCGTCCCGCGCCCTCGAAGAGATCTTCATCCGG
The DNA here is from genome assembly GCA_039206675.1 of Rhodococcus sp. (in: high G+C Gram-positive bacteria). GTDB lineage: Bacteria > Actinomycetota > Actinomycetes > Mycobacteriales > Mycobacteriaceae > Rhodococcus_F. The sequence continues at coordinate 4,663 of JBCEBZ010000511.1, forward strand.
CTCGGCGTTCCGTACAAGGTCGTCGGCGGGGTGCGGTTCTACGAGCGCAAGGAGGTGCGCGACATCGTCGCGTATCTCCGGGTCCTCGCCAACGAGGACGACACCGTCAGCCTGCGCCGGATCCTCAACACCCCGCGCCGCGGCATCGGCGACCGCGCGGAGGCGTGCGTGGCCGTCCACTCCGAACAGCGGGGCATCAGCTTCGCCGAGGCGCTGCGGGACGGCGGGGAGGGCCGGGTGAAGCTGCTCAACACCCGCTCCCAGAAGGCCATCGCGTCGTTCCTCGAGCTGATGGACGGACTGCGGGTGCTGATGCCACCCGAGACCACGGCCGACGACATCGTCCCCGACCAGCTCGGCGACATCGGCGACGTCGTCGAGGCCGTCCTGGAACGGACGGGCTACCGCGCCGAACTCGCGGCGAGCAGCGACCCCCAGGACGGGGCGCGCCTCGACAACCTCAACGAACTCGTCAGCGTGGCGCGGGAGTTCAGCTCCGACGCGCGGAACGCCGCCGGACTGGTGGAACCGCCGGAGGACGGCGACGTCGACGCCAGGGACGGCGAACCCGACCCCGGTTCGCTCGCCGCGTTCCTCGAACGGGTGTCCCTCGTCGCGGACTCCGATCAGCTGCCCGACAACGACGAAGGCGTCGTCACGCTGATGACTCTGCACACCGCGAAGGGGCTCGAGTTCCCCGTCGTCTTCGTCACCGGGTGGGAAGACGGCCAGTTCCCGCACATGCGGGCGCTCGGTGACCCCGCGGAACTGTCGGAGGAGCGGCGGCTCGCGTACGTGGGCATCACCCGTGCCCGGCAGCGGCTGTACCTGACGCGGGCCGTCATGCGGTCGGCGTGGGGTCAGCCCATCCAGAACCCGGAGTCGCGGTTCCTGCAGGAGATTCCGTCGGATCTCGTGCACTGGCGCCGCGAAGACCCGGGCCCCCGTCTCGGTTCCGGTGGTGCGATCGGCGGAGGCCGCGCGCGTGGATCGGGATACGGGCAGGGGTTCGGCGGCGCTTCCGGTTACGGCGGCGGGTCCGCGAGCACTCCGAGTTTCGGCGCCGCGCGCTCCCGCAACAACAACCTGGTTCTCGCGGTCGGCGACCGGGTCAGCCACGACAAGTACGGCCTCGGCACGGTCCTCGAGACCAAGGGGGCCGGGCCGACCGCGACGGTCACGATCGATTTCGGCAGCGCGGGCAAGGTCCGCCTGATGCTGATCGGTGGCGTCCCGATGGTCAAGCTGTAGAGGCACGACAGACGACTGCGGGCGCATGCAATGCATGCGCCCGCAGTCGTCGTGTGTTCGGGGGGTGTCGAGAGGGTCAGTCCATCTCGGGGCCGAGGCTGATGCCGCGGGAGGCCAGCCAGGGCAGGGGATCGATCTTGTTCTCGCCGGCGAGGTGCACCTCGAAATGCAGGTGCGGGCCGGTGGAGAAACCGCGGTTGCCGACGGTTGCGATCTGGTCGCCCGCCATGACCTTCTGGCCGACGGTGACGGTGGAGGTGTTGATGTGGCCGTAGACGGTAATGGTGCCGTCGGCGTGCTTGAGGCGGACCCACATGCCGAACCCGGATGCCGGACCCGAGTCGATGACCTCGCCGTCGGCGACGGCCACGATGGGGGTGCCGATGGGGGCGGCGATGTCGACGCCGGCGTGCAGGGTGCCCCAGCGGCTTCCGAAGTTGGAGGTGAAGGTTCCCACGGCGGGGAGGACGAACAGGGGGCGGCGGGCGGCGGCTTCGCGGGCGGCGCGCTCTTCGCTGAAACGCTGTCCCTTGGCGAGCAGGTTGCTGAACTGCGACAGGTCGGTCGGGTTCGCGATGTTGAGGACCTGCGGGGCGTTCGAATCGGCGGCGGCGGTGTCGGCGACCGTCGAGTACTGCGCGGCCTGCGGCTCCGCGGTGGTTCCGATGGCGCTCGACTCGTCACTGGCGAGGGCGACCTCGGAGTGATCGGAGGAGCTGGACGATCCGCTGGTGACCGCGGCCTGGCCTGCGGCGACTACGGCGCCTGCTGCGACTGCGAGGACCGCGGCGCGGCCTTTGAGAGCTGAGGGGGGAGTCGGGATGCGGTGGGCTCCGCGGCGGGAGTGGGAGGGTGCGCCCTCGAAGGACTCGGAACCGCTGCGGGGGATGAAGCCGGGGATCTCGGACTCGGTGTCGACGGTCTGGACGCCGTTGCCGGGGTCGACGCTGTCGGAGGTGGAGCGGGTGGACTGCGAATTGCGGAAGAACATGCTGGAAATCTCAGAACTATCGGTCTCGGGATGATGCTCGACCGACCTTGGGGGATACGTGGGCGCGACTTCGTCCTTGTGACCCCGCAACTCGTCATCGTGGTGACTCACAAAACGGCTGGCCGTGAACTGGCTGCGATGGTGCATACGCCCGTCCGTCCTCCTGCTCGTGACCTGCCTGTGACTTAGACCTTGGCGACGGTAACGAAACGGTTGCGATGCGCGCAACCTGTAACGCAGAGGAACGGCTACATGTGACGGGCATCACAAACTGAGCTGGGGAAACGTCGAACCCACTCTTCGTCTCGGTTCAATCTCGCTGTCGCGCAGGCGTGTCACAACCCGGGGGAGGCGGGGGGTAAGCGCTAGCGTCGGCCTGTGGCGTCATCAACTCGATCCCCGGACGGGCGCAGGGCCGAGCCCGAACGCATTCCCTCGTCCGGCGGCACCGGTGTGACGGCCGTCGACGAGCCCGATCCCGTCCGTGCGCGCCGGGGGACCGTGCTCGCGATCCTGCTGAGTCTCGTCGGGGGTCTCGGGGTGGCGTCGGCTCCCCTCCTGCAGGCCGTCCACACGGTCGACGGGGCGGCATCGCCGTCCGCGATCGGCGCGGCCGCGGTGTGGGCCGCCGTCTTCGCCGTCGCGGCACCGCTGCTCGCCGTTCCCGCCGTCCTCGCCCGGCGCACCGCGGTGGCAGGGGCGTTGCTGGCCGGTGCGGGCGCCGTGTCCGTCGGCGCCGCCGTCCTCGACACGCAGCTGTGGTCGGACGCCATCGACGCCAATCGGCTCGAATTGTTCCGGCCCGACACGGCGGCCGGGCTGGCCGCCGGGACCGGCGCCTACGCCGCGCTCGCCGGGCACGCATTGATCGCCTTCGCAGGGCTTCTCGGCATGGTCGCCGTCCACCGGGCCTCGCTCATGGACGGTTACGGCGACGCCCGCAGCGCCGAGCAGGTCGGGCGGGCGACGGGCGCCCGCATCGGGTTCCTGCCGTCCGCCGTCGTGGTGGTCGCCGCCGTCGTTCTCGTCGGCGCGCTGTTCGCTCCCGCCTTCGTGTCCGAGGACCCCGTCATCCTCGTCCCGGCCGTCGTCGAGTCGGACCTCGCCGCGTCCGCGGGCGCCGGGATCCTGGCGGCGGCCGTCCTGATCGTCGTCGCCTCCGCGTTGGCGTCCATCTCGCCGCCCGTCGCGTCCGGCGCCCTCGTCGGGGCCGGCCTGGCCGCGCTCGGCGTGGTCGGCACCCGTCTGGTCGCCGGCCTGGCCGGCGGTGAGCGGATCCAACCCGGGCCCGGCGCGGTGTGGGGGACCGTCGGTGCCGGCGTCCTGGTACTCGTCGGCGTCGGCATCCCGATGATCGACCGGACCCGCGACCGCAGGGCCCTGAGCGCACTCGCCGCCTCGCCGACCGCGTCGGCACAGGGCGGCCCGGCGAAGCAGGGGGCGGTCACCCCGTCCGCGAAGGGCGTCGCCAAGGCGGCGCTGCGAGCCGAGGCCGCCGCTGCGCGCGCCCGGATCGCGCGATGGCACGTCGCCGCCGGGGCCACCGGCATCGTCACCGCCGTGCTGGCCGCCGCCGGTGCGCTGCTCCCCGTCCTCGACATCCCCGGCGACACGGCACGCCCCGACGTCTATGCCACCCGGGTCGTGCTCGTCGCCGCCCTCGTCCTCGTCGTCGGCTGCGTCTGGCTGCTGCTGTCGGAGTTCGCGTCCGCCGTCCGACCCGCGGTCGGGGTGCTGTGGGTGACGATTCCGTACTCCGTCGCCGCCGTGTCGCAGTCCGTGGTGCTCGCCACCGACGTGCCGGGGATCGGCGCCGGAATCGGCGCCGTGCTCCTGTGGTGCGCGGCCGTCACCGCGGGCGTCACCGGGGTGCTGACCTGGTTCGCCGGTTCGGCGGAACGCGAGGAGATCGACACGTCCGAGGAGCCGTCCACCTCGACCGCGGTCCTCGCCGTCGGCGGTCTCGGTGCCGTCGCCGCGTTCGTCGGACTGGGACTGCCGCTCTTCCACGGGACCGACGCACGCGGCGACGAGTACGCGCCCGCGTCGTTCGGGGAGGTCCCGTGGAACCTCGACGTGTGGGGACGCGTGCTCCTCGGCGTCGCGGTCGTTCTCGCAGTGATAGTTGCCTCACGTGCCCGGCCCGCCAGGGCGGTCGCGTCGTTGCTCGGTTCGGCCGTTGCCGTGGGGGTATACCTCGTGTCGTGGCCGCTGACCGTCGCCCGGGTCACCGACCCCGAAATGGGGGCCGGTGTCGTCCCGGCATCGGTGGGCATAGTGTTGATTGCGGCTGCCGCGGCCCTCACGACACGCCGCAGAAATCGGTGAGGTCTGCCCCGTGTGCAGCGGTGAGGCCCGCCTCAGTGCGTGATATCGCGTGATGTGGACCACATAGCAGACACGCGGGCGCAGACCGGGCCCGGCAACTGGTTAAAGTCCAAAACAGACCCGCTCCTACCCCTCGAGCGGGTGTCAACGCAGACGAGACGGTGAGCAGATGGATCTCTTCGAATACCAGGCGAAGGAACTCTTCGCCAAGCACGAGGTGCCGACTTCGGCTGGGCGTGTTACCGACACGGTGGCCGGCGCACGCGAGATTGCCGAAGAAATCGGCAAGCCCGTGATGGTCAAGGCGCAGGTCAAGGTCGGCGGGCGCGGCAAGGCGGGTGGCGTCAAGTACTCCGCCGACGTCGACGCGGCGCAGGCCAACGCCGAGGCGATCCTGGGACTCGACATCAAGGGCCATGTCGTCAAGAAGCTGCTGGTCGCAGAGGCGAGTGACATCGCCGAGGAGTACTACATCTCCTTCCTGCTGGACCGCACCAACCGCACCTACCTGGCCATGTGCTCGGTCGAGGGTGGCGTCGAGATCGAGGTCACCGCCGAGGAGAACCCCGACGCACTCGCGAAGATCCCCGTGGACGCCGTCAAGGGCGTCGACCTCGCGTTCGCGCGCAGCATCGCCGAGGCAGGAAAGCTGCCCGCCGAGGTGCTCGACGCAGCGGCCGTGACGATCCAGAAGCTGTGGGAGGTCTTCATCAAGGAAGACGCTCTCCTCGTCGAGGTCAACCCGCTCGTCCGCACGCCGAACGACGAGATCCTCGCGCTCGACGGCAAGGTCACGCTGGACGAGAACGCCGCGTTCCGTCAGCCCGGCCACGAGGCGTTCGAGGACAAGGACGCCACCGACCCGCTCGAGCTCAAGGCCAAGGAAAACGACCTCAACTACGTCAAGCTCGACGGCGAGGTCGGCATCATCGG
>JBCEBZ010000512.1:0-10152 GCA_039206675.1 Rhodococcus sp. (in: high G+C Gram-positive bacteria)
CCTACGGCGAGGACGGCACCATCCAGGGCCTGCTCGAACTCGCCGGCGTCCCGTACGTCGGTGCGGGCGTGCTCGCGAGCGCGGCAGGCATGGACAAGGAATTCACGAAGAAACTGCTCGCCGCGGAAGGCCTGCCGATCGGGTTCCAGGTCGTCCTGCGTCCCGGCACCGCCACGCTGACCGACGAGCAGAAGTCGCGCCTCCACCTCCCGGTGTTCGTGAAACCGGCCCGCGGCGGGTCGTCCATCGGCATCACCCGGGTGGCGGACTGGGCCGCACTCGACGACGCCATCGCCCACGCCCGCCGGCACGATCCCAAGGTGATCGTCGAATCGGGGATCGCAGGCCGCGAGGTCGAGTGCGGAGTCCTCGAGTTCCCGGACGGCGACGTGCGGGCCAGCGTCATCGCCGAGATCCGGATGCCGGAAGGCGCCGACGACGACGAGGCGTTCTACGACTTCGACAGCAAATACCTCGACGACGTGTGCGAGTTCGACGTGCCCGCGAAACTCGAGGACTCGGTCAGCGACGAGATCCGCGAACTCGCGGTGCGCGCGTTCTCCGCGCTCGACTGCCAGGGACTCGCGCGCGTCGACTTCTTCGTCACCGAGGACGGCCCGGTGATCAACGAGATCAACACGATGCCGGGATTCACGTCGATCTCGATGTACCCGCGCATGTGGGACGCGGTGGGCGTCGACTACGGCACCCTCGTCTCGACCCTGGTCGACACCGCCCTCGCGCGCGGTACCGGCCTGCGATAGGGAACTGCGGTCCGGCGCTCAGGGGTTCGCGACCGGCGCCGGATCGAGGGGCTTCTGCGGCAGCGCCTGCGACACGGCGCCGGAGATGTCCTGCAGCGGCGTCGGGCCCACGCCGGTGGGAACGGTCAGTCCGACGTACACGCCGCGGTCGACGGCGAAATAGCTGCTCGCGTCGATTCCGGCGCTCGCACCGGAGATCTCGAACCACTGGACCCCGTCGATCACCTGGAGTGGTGACGCCTGATCGAACTCGGCGGGACGGTCCAGGCCGCAACGCAGGACGAGGGGTTCGCCCTCGGCCGGCTGCCACGCGGCGGTCGCCTCGGGTGCGGGTTCGGTGAGTTCCGCCCGGGTGTAGTCGCCCAGCGCGTCGGGGAGGCCCGCCATCAGGGTGGCGCACTCCGCGGAGCCGGACGCCGGCGCGGGCACCGGACCCAGCGACACGGGTTCCTTGGCCGGGTTCCGCCCGGCGAACACCGCGGCGACGACGATGCCGATGATCAGGGCGACGGGAAGTGCCACGGCTGTCGCGATGAGCGCCGGATTCCGTCGCTCCGCGGAAGCAGGGCCGGACGTGCCGCCGGAGGGGTTCTGTTCGGGTTCGAGATCGGACATGCTCAGTTCTTGTTCGCAGACTTTTCGGGGACGTCGCAGGTGAGGGTGCGGGTGATGCCGGCGACCTGACGGATCTCCTTGACGACGGGCGCGACGTCGTCGGCGGACACCCGCACGATCACGTCGTACGGTCCGACCACGTCCTCGGCGGTCCGCACCCCGGTGATCTTCGCGATCTCGGTCGCGATCGCCGCAGCCTTCCCGACTTCGGTCTGGATCAGGATGAACGCTTGCACTCTCGCTCCGGCCCTTCCCTGCTCCGCGCCGCAGGTATCTCGGTAGAGTCGCGGGTGCTTCGGCGCGCTGATCGGTCACGTGCCGAGTAGTCCCGGCAACAGCTAAAAGGTACCGCAGTCGCACATTCCGTCGACCGGACCCACGGCCGTCGCGCGGGACACCCGACACTACGGCGCGCCTGGAGGCACACCATCACACCGACGGATTCCCCGGACCCGACCCCGCCCCGCACCGTCGCCGACGTCGGCGAATTCGCCGTCATCGGCCGCGCGGTGGAGGGCCGGGTACAACCCCCGACCACCCTGATCGGCCCCGGAGACGACGCCGCCCTCGTCCGGGCGGACGACGGCCGGGTGGCGGTATCCGCCGACATGCTGGTGCAGGGCAGGCATTTTCGGCTCGACTGGTCTTCGCCGAGAGATGTGGGCCGCAAGGCGGTGGCCCAGAACGCCGCCGACGTCGCGGCGATGGGTGCGCGACCGACCGCTTTCCTGGTGTCCCTCGGCCTGCCGCCGGACACGCCGATCGACGTGGCCGACGGCATCTCCGCCGCGATCGGGGAGAGCGCCGAGGAACTCGGAGCCGGCGTCGTGGGCGGGGATCTGGTGCAGGCCGCACAGGTCGTGATTTCCGTCACCGTCCTCGGGGATCTGGGCGGCAGGAGCCCGATCCGCCGGTCGGGTGCGCGGCCGGGTGACGTGGTCGCGGTGGCCGGGGAACTCGGCCGATCGGCGGCCGGTCTCGCGCTCCTGCTCGGCGGATCCACGGATTTCCCGGACCTCCTCGCCGCGCACCGGGTCCCCACCCCGCCGTATGCCGCGGCCTGGGCCGCCGCCGACGGCGGCGCTCACGCGATGACCGACATCTCCGACGGGCTCCTCGCCGATCTCGGCCACATCTGCGCCGCCTCCGGAGTCGGGATGTCGCTCACCCGATCCGACATGACCGTGTCACCCGAACTGGTGCCGGCGGCGCAGAGTCTCGGCGCCGACCACTGGGAATGGGTGCTCACCGGGGGAGAGGACCACGGCTTCGCCGCCACCTTCCCCGGCGACGTCCCACTCCCGGCGGGGTGGACCCCGATCGGCGTCGTCCGCGACGGGTCCGGCATCGCGGTCGACGGCGAGACCTGGCCGGGGGCCGGTGGCTGGCAGAGTTTCGCGGTATAGGTTGCACGCATGGCTATCTACGCGCTCGGGGACCGCGAACCCGACATCCATCCGGACGCCTACGTCCACCCCGACGCCGTGGTGATCGGAAACGTGACCCTCGCGGCGGGAACCTCGGTCTGGCCACAGGCCGTGCTCCGCGCCGACTACGGCACCATCACCGTGGGCACCGACACCAACATCCAGGACGGCACCGTGATCCACTGCACGGTGATCGATCCCACCGTCATCGGCTCGGGATGCGTCGTCGGCCACGCGGCGCACATCGAGGGATCCACGATCGGCGACCACTGCCTGATCGCGTCCGGTTCGATCGTGCTCAACGGGTCGGTCATCGGCGCAGGGTCGATCGTCGGGGCCGGCGCCGTCGTCCCGTTCAAGTTCGAGGTTCCGCCGCGGAGCATGGCGCTCGGTGTCCCCGCGAAGATCCGGCAGGGCTACGAGGTCCCCGAGGGGCACCTCGACAGAAACGTGAAGATGTACGCCGCGAATGCGGCCTACTACCGCGAGTCGCTGCGCAGGCTCGACTGATGGCGGCGCCGCTGTCGGACCTCGTCGAGGCCGGATGGGCCGAGGCACTCGAGCCGGTGTCCGGACGGATCACGGAGATGGGCGCGTTCCTGCGCGCGGAAATCGCCGACGGTCGCGAGTACCTGCCCGCCGGGGAGAACGTCCTGAGGGCGTTCACCCACCCGTTCTCCGAGGTCAAGGTCCTGATCGTGGGGCAGGATCCGTACCCCACACCCGGTCACGCCGTCGGCCTCAGCTTCTCGGTCGCGCCGGAGGTGAGGCCGGTGCCGCGCAGTCTCGGCAACATCTTCACCGAATACAGCAAGGACCTCGGCTACCAGACGCCGAGCACCGGTGACCTCACCCCGTGGTCACGGCAGGGCGTGCTCCTGCTGAACAGGGTCCTCACCGTGCAGCCGGGACTCCCGGCCTCGCACCGGAAGAAGGGGTGGGAGGCGGTCACCGAACAGGCCATTCGCGCTCTGGTGGCGCGCCCCGAACCCCTCGTCGCGATTCTGTGGGGCCGGGACGCGTCCACCCTGAAACCCATGCTCGGCGACGTGCCGACGATCGAGTCGGCGCACCCCTCACCGTTGTCGGCGTCCCGCGGATTCTTCGGTTCGCGGCCGTTCAGCCGCGCGAACGAACTCCTCGACGGCCTGGGCGCGGAACCGGTGAACTGGCAGTTGCCGTAGGGCCCGCGTTCACTTCACCGACGCGAAATCGGCACGCCTCTTCACTTCACCGACGCGAAATCGGCACGCCTCTTCTCGACGAACGCGTCGACGCCCTCGCGTCCCACCGGGCTGTCGGCCGCGGCGGCGATCGACGCGGCCTCCGCGTCGAGTTGCTCGGCGAGCGTGCGCGACCGCGAATCGCGCACGAGGGTCTTGATCCCCGAGTACGACGACGTCGGGCCGGCCGCGAGGGTGCGGGCGAGCCGGAGCGCCTCGTCCTGGACGACGTCGTCGCCGACGAGGCGGCTGAGGATGCCGAGGCGCACGGCCTCGTCACCGCTGATTACGGCGTCGGTGATCAGGATCTCCCGCGCCCGGGCGTCGCCGACGATGCGCGGGAGCGTCCACGACATGCCGCCGTCCGGCGTGTAGCCGATCGACGGGTAGGCGGGGCGCAGCTTGGTGCCGGGGCCGCCGATGGCGACGTCCGTGAGGCAGACGAGGCTCATGCCGGCGCCCGCCGCCCAGCCGTGGACACCGGCGATCACCGGAACGGTCACGGCGTCCAGCGCCCGGACGAAGTCGTGGAAGACGCCCGCCACCTCGGCGACGCACTCGCTGCGCACCGGTGCGGACGCGAAGGCGTGAACGTTGCCGCCTGCGCAGAAGTTCGGGCCCTCACCGACGAGGAGGACGCTGCCGATCCGGTCGCCGACCGCCTCGAGCGCGCGGGCGCCCTGCGCCAACCCCTCGCCGTCCAGCGACGTGCCGTTCTCCGCCGTCGCGATCGTGACGCGCAGGACGCCGTCTTCGAGCTGTACTTTGCTGAATCCATCGAGAGAAGTCACCGTTGCACCCTACGTGGGCCCCTACCGGTGCTCGTCGTGCCCCGATGCGCTGCGACGATGCCGAAACGGACCGTGGTCGCGACAGAAAAGAACTGCGCCCCCGACACCGAAGTGTCGGGGGCGCAGTGACATCGCACGCAGCGTCGGGTCAGCCCCGAGCAACCTTTCCAGCCTTCAGGCAGGACGTGCAGACGTTGACCTTCCGGGTGTTTCCGGGGGCAACCTCGGCACGAACAGTCTGAATGTTCGGGTTCCAGCGACGGTTGGTACGCCGGTGCGAGTGCGAGACCGACTTACCGAAGCCGGGCCCCTTGGCGCATACGTCGCAGACGGCAGCCATAGTCGCGAACTCCTTCAAGATAGTGAACTGTGAAATTTGCTGGCCTCGTGGAAACAGGGCACAGCAAGTGCGCCCTCAACGAGCAACCGTGCAAGAGTAGCCGCTCGAGTGGGGAATGGCCAAACCCGGTGCCGAACGGCTCGGACCGCGGGCCCGATCACCGTCCCCCGACTAGTCTGGCGGCACCTTCACCATTCCCCGGCCGGAGAGGACGACAGTGGCCCCTGAGCTCCCGATGGACGGTCGAGTCCTCGAGTTGTGGGCGCGCACCGCCGTCGCGGGACTGGAACGGCGGTGCGAGGAGATCAACAGCCTCAACGTCTTTCCGATCCCGGACTCGGACACCGGCACCAACCTGTTGTTCACGATGCGCGCGGCGCTGGGCGCGATCGACGAGTACGCGGGTGCCGACGGCGGCACCAAGGACGTCCGCCAGGTGGCGATCGCCCTGGCGCGGGGTGCGGTCGCCGGCGCGCGCGGGAACTCCGGGGTGATCCTGTCCCAGGTACTGCGGGGTGTGGCGGAAGCGGCCGTCGCGCCCGCGGTGGACACCCGGACGGTCCGGACCGGACTGCTGATGGCCACCAACCTGGTGACGGACGCGGTGAGCTACCTGGTGGAGGGGACCATCGTCACCGTGCTGCGCTGTGCCGCCGACGCGGCGGCGGAGTGCCCGGACGAGGCGCCGATCGCGAACACCGCGCGGGCGGCCGCCGACGCGGCGGCGGCCGCGCTCACCAGGACGCCGTCGCAACTCGAGGTGCTGGGTACCGCAGGCGTCGTCGATGCGGGCGGACTCGGGCTCGTGGTCATCCTCGACGCGCTCGTCGCCGCCGTCACGGGCGCGCCGCCGGATCGCCCGCCGATCGCGCTCCACGTTCCGCGGCGCACGCCGTCCACGCGCCGCGCCGAACCCGTTCCCGTCGGCGCGCCGCAGGCAGCGCACGCCCATCCGGCACCCGGACCCGACTGCGACGAGGGCTCCGACCAGGACTTCGAGGTGATGTACCTGGTGTCGGAGTCCGACGAGGCCCGGATGGCGGGGCTGCGCAGCGCGCTCGACGACCTCGGGGACTCGATCGTGATCGTCGGCGACGGCGGCGGCGGCTGGTCGGTGCACGTGCACTGCACGGACGCGGGCGCCGCCGTGGAAGCCGGACTCGCGGCGGGACGCATCCACGGAATCCGGGTCAGCAGCTTCCTCGTGGACGCCCGGGACCAGGGACTGCTCGTTCCGCCGGTCCGCACCCGGCCGGATCAGGGCGAACGGGGAATCGTCGCCGTCGTGGCCGGAGACGGCGCCGCCGAACTGTTCGCGAGCGAGGGCGCGACGATCCTGCGCTGCGACGACGCCCCCGTCACCCGCGCCCAGCTCCTCGGCGTCATCCGGCAGATGGGACGCACGGAGGTGCTGGTGCTCCCCAACGGAGCGCTGACGGCGCAGGAACTCGTCGCGGTCAGCGCCGCGGCGCGAGACGCCCGGCACGAGGTCCTGCTGCTCGCGACGTCCGCGATGGTGCAGGGACTCGCCTCCCTGGCTGTGCACGATCCCGAGCGTGAGGCCGTGGACGACGCGTTCGCGATGTCCGAGGCCGCCGCCGCCACCCGCTGGGGGTCGCTGCGGATCGCCCGCGAACGTGCCCTCACATACGTGGGCACCTGCGAACCGGGAGACGGCATCGGACTGATGGGTCACGAGGTGATCGTCATCGAACCGGACGCGGTCGCCGCCGGACGCCGGCTCGTCGACCTCGTGCTCGGCGCGGGTGGCGAACTGGTGACACTCCTGATGGGTTCGGAGGCGCCCGAGGGGCTCGACACGGAACTGGCCGATCACATCTCGCAGCGGCACCCCGGCGTCGAGGTGATGATCTACCACGGAGGACAACCTGGAGATCTGTTGCAACTCGGGGTGGAATGAGGAATTCGATGGCCACATTGTCCGACCGGCTCGATCATCTGCTGGGGAAGAAGACCGCCGACGCGCTCGAGGAGGCGTTCGACATCCGCACGGTCGAGGACCTGCTGCGGCACTACCCGCACCGCTACGCCTCGCAGGGCCGGGAGCTCGCGGAGAAGGACCCGCCGGAGGGCGAGCACATCACGATCATCGCGCGGGTCACGTCCGCGGCCGTCGTGAAGATGAAGAACCGGCCGGGCAGCATGCTGAAGGTGGTCCTGTCGACCGACACCCAGAACGTCGACGTCACGTTCTTCAGCCCGCAGAAGGTCAAGCACGTGATCAAGCCGGGCGTGCGCGCGATGTTCTCGGGAACGGTGAAGTACTTCCGCCAGAAGTGGAGCCTGACACACCCGAGCTACCTCATCCTCCCCGAACCCCGCGCGGGCGCCGAGGACCCCGTCGTCAACGTCGGCCGGATCCGCGGCGCCGGCGATCTCGCGGGCATCGCCCGGGCGTCGCAGGAAGCCGGAGCCGGGGTCGACATGTCGGTGTTCGACCGCGCGCTGATCCCGCTCTACCCCGCCACCCGCGACGTGGAGAGCTGGACGATCATGAAATGCGTCCGCCAGATCCTGGACCAGCTCGACCACGTCGACGACCCGCTGCCGGAGAACATCCGGGCCGAACGGGACCTCATCGGGCTCGACGAAGCCCTGCGGTCGGTCCACCTGCCCGACACCCGCGAGGACGTCGAGAACGCTCACGACCGGCTGCGGTTCGACGAGGCGACCGCGCTGCAACTGGTGCTCGCCCGTCGCCGCCACGACAACGCCGAGCGGGTCGCACCGGCGTGCCCGCCCCTGCCCGGCGGGATCGCGGACGTGTTCGAGAGCATGCTCCCGTTCCAGCTCACCGACGGTCAGCATTCGGTTGCCGACGAGATCTCCGCCGACCTGGCGCGGCCGCACCCGATGAGCAGGCTGCTGCAGGGCGAGGTCGGTTCGGGCAAGACGATCGTGGCGCTGCGCGCCATGCTCCAGGTGGTCGACGCCGGCTACCAGTGCGCGCTGCTCGCACCCACCGAGGTGCTCGCCACGCAGCACGCCCGGTCGCTGCGGGCGATGCTCGGCTCCCTCGCGACCGCCGGGGAACTCGGGGCGCACGAGAAGGCGACGCGGGTGGCGCTGCTGACGGGGTCGATGGGCGTCGCCGCCAAACGAACGGCCATGAACGAGGCGATCACCGGGGACGCCGGAATCGTCATCGGCACGCACGCCCTCATCCAGGACAACGTCGAATTCTTCAACCTCGGGATGGTGGTCGTCGACGAGCAGCACCGGTTCGGTGTCGAGCAGCGCGACCGGCTGCGGTCGAGAGCGCGGGAGGGGCTGAGCCCGCACCTGCTGGTGATGACGGCGACGCCGATTCCCCGCACCATCGCGATGACGGTGCTCGGCGATCTGGAGGTGTCGACGCTGCGCCAGCTGCCGAAGGGGCGTTCCCCGATCAAGAGCAGTGTGGTACCTGCGTCCCAGAAGCCGCAGTGGGTCGCGCGGGCGTGGGAACGGATCCGCGAGGACGTGGCCGACGGGCGGCAGGCGTACGTCGTGTGCTCACGCATCGGCGACGGCGAGAAGGGCGACGGCGAGGACGCGTTCGACGAGAAGGCGCCCGAGACGAAGTCCGCCGTCGACGTGTTCGACGAACTGAGCGGCGACATCATGGCCGACCTTCGGGTGGGACTGCTGCACGGCAGGCTGCCCGCGGACGAGAAGGACGCGGTGATGCGCGACTTCACGGCCGGCGACATCGACGTCCTCGTCTGCACCACGGTGGTGGAAGTCGGAGTCGACGTTCCGAACGCGACGATCATGGTGATCGTCGACGCGGACCGTTTCGGTGTCAGTCAGCTGCACCAGCTGCGCGGACGCGTCGGCCGGGGCAAGCACCAGGGGCTGTGCATTCTCGTCACGGAGATGAATCCGGGCGGCCCCGCCTACGAGCGGCTGTCGAACGTGGCGTCGACCAACGACGGCTTCGAACTCGCCCAGCTCGACCTCGCCACCCGCCGTGAGGGCGACATCCTCGGTGCGGCGCAGTCGGGCACGACGTCCACGCTGCGGCTGTTGTCGCTGCTCGGCCACGAGGATGTCATCGCGGCGGCGTCCGAGTTCGCGCGTTCGGTGATCGCCGGCGATCCGAGGCTCGAAAATCACCCGGGGCTGTCGGCGATGGTGACGTCGGCGCTCGACGCCGACCGCATCGAATATCTCGAGAAAACGTGAGAACTTACTTCGCTTCACGTAAATCTTCGCACGTCTGTTTCGGGTCTGTTGCAGAATTTGCACACGTCAGGGGGGTCTTTGTGAAGTTTGTGGAGAATCTTGCAATGTGGGATGCCCGTTCTCCACGGCCGTCTTCGGCGGGGTAGTTTGCTCCAATGTTCTCCAAAGTCCTGGTCGCCAACCGTGGCGAAATTGCGATCCGCGCTTTCCGTGCCGCCTACGAACTAGGTGCTGGAACGGTTGCGGTGTTCCCGTACGAGGATCGGAACTCGATCCACCGTCTGAAGGCCGACGAGAGTTATCAGATCGGCGAGGAGGGACACCCGGTTCGGGCGTACCTCTCCGTCGACGAGATCGTCTCCGCGGCCAAGCAGGCAGGCGCCGATGCCATCTACCCCGGCTACGGCTTCCTTTCCGAGAACCCGGATCTCGCCGCCGCGTGCGCCGAGGCGGGCATCACGTTCGTGGGTCCCTCCGCCGAGGTGCTCGAGCTGACCGGCAACAAGGCGCGGGCGATCGCCGCGGCGAAGGCGGCCGGTCTGCCGGTGCTGGCGTCGTCGGAGCCGTCCGCCGACGTGGACGAGTTGCTGGCCGCGGCCGAGACCATGGAGTTCCCGCTGTTCGTGAAGGCCGTCGCCGGCGGCGGTGGCCGCGGCATGCGCCGGGTCGCGGAGCGGGCTCAGCTCAAGGAGTCCATCGAGGCCGCCGCCCGCGAGGCCGAGTCGGCGTTCGGTGACCCGACGGTGTTCCTCGAGCAGGCCGTCGTCGACCCGCGGCACATCGAGGTCCAGATCCTGGCCGACG
>JBCEBZ010000513.1:0-10122 GCA_039206675.1 Rhodococcus sp. (in: high G+C Gram-positive bacteria)
TCAAGGCCGTCATCACCGAGTCGTTCGAGCGCATCCACCGCTCCAACCTCATCGGTATGGGCGTCGTGCCGCTGCAGTTCCCGGCCGGCGAGTCGGCCTCGTCGCTGAAGCTCGACGGCACCGAGACCTTCGACATCGAAGGCGTCGAGAAGCTGAACGAGGGCGTCACCCCGAAGACCATGAAGGTCACGGCAACGCGCGAGAACGGCGAGAAGGTCGTGTTCGACGCGGTCGTCCGCATCGATACCCCCGGTGAAGCGGATTACTACCGCAACGGCGGCATCCTGCAGTACGTGCTCCGCAACATGATCAAGGGCTAGGCGCTCTAGGCGCTCCGCGCCTGTGCGTGTTTTCGGCCTGAACAGGCACTGAGCGCGCACGACCACTTCGAGCGGATCTCACCGTCCCGAATGACTGGTCGTGCGCGCTCAGTGCATCAGGTGACCTTTCTCGCGAAAGGGCCGACCACACGCACAGGCCGACGAAGGAGGCACTTTGCCCAAGGTCAGTGAAGACCATCTCGCGGCACGGCGCAGTCAGATCCTGGACGGCGCCCGCCGATGCTTTGCCGAATACGGTTACGACGGCGCCACCGTCCGCCGGCTCGAGGAAGTGACCGGACTGTCACGCGGGGCGATCTTCCATCACTTCAAGGACAAGGACGGGTTGTTCCTGGCCCTCGCCCACGAGGACGCGACCAGGATGGCCGACGTGGTCGCCCACGAGGGTCTCGTCCAGGTGATGCGGGACATGCTCGCCCAGCCCGACCAGTTCGACTGGCTGGGAACCCGACTCGAAATCGCACGACGGCTGCGGAACGATCCCGACTTCCGCAGAAGCTGGTCGCAGCGGTCGGCGGAACTGACCGAGGCGACCATGGCACGCCTCGCGCGGCAGAAGTCCGCGGGCCGCCTCCGCGACGACGTGCCGACCGACGTCCTCATCGGCTACCTGGACCTGGTGCTCGACGGCCTCGTCGCACGCATCGCCTCCGGGCACGCCGGTGACAACCTGTCGGCCGTGCTCGATCTGGTCGAGGAATCCGTCCGACGCCGCGACTGACACCGCACTCCCCACCGGCACCGGTCAGGTCTTACGACGGTGAGCTCCGCCTCGTCCGCGGAGCTCCACCTCGGACTCCGCCAGAATGTTGCGGACGAATCCGTACGATCGCCCCATTTCCCGGGCGAGCGAACGAATACTCGCCCCGGCCTGGTAACGCTGTTTCAGCTCCGCCTGCAAATCGGCACGCGACGGTCCCGTGATCCGGGCGCTCTTGGCGAAGACCCCGATGTCAGCCATGAACTCCTCCAGTCGGCGAGCGACGGTGGTTTCCACGGTAGAGCGCGGCGAGCGCGATATCTACGCGCGGCGCTCAGGCGAGCTGAATCAGTTCCAGGTAGTCCTGCGACCAGTGGTCCTCGGTGCCGTCGGGCAGGAGGATGACCCGTTCCGGGTCGAGCGCCTCGGCGGCACCCGGATCGTGTGTCACCAGCACGACGGCCCCGGTGTAGCTGCGGAGCGCGTCCAGCACCTGTTCACGGGACACGGGGTCGAGGTTGTTCGTCGGCTCGTCGAGCAGCAGGACGTTCGCCGCGGACGACACGAGCCCCGCGAGCGCGAGACGGGTCTTCTCACCACCGGACAGGGTGCCCGCCGGCTGCTCGAGCTGCGGGCCGGTGAACATGAACGCACCGAGCAGCGAACGCAGCTCCTGCTCCCCTGTGTCCGGCGCCGCATGGCGGATGTTCTCCCACACCGACGCATTGTCATCGAGGGTGTCGTGTTCCTGCGCGAAGTAGCCGATCTTCAGTCCGTGACCGGGGACGAGTCCGCCGGCGTCCGGCGTCTCCACGCCGCCGAGGATGCGCAGCAGCGTCGTCTTACCCGCACCGTTGAGGCCGAGCACGACGACGCGGGATCCGCGGTCGATCGCGAGGTCCACGCCGGTGAAGATCTCGAGCGAGCCGTAGACCTTCGTCAGGTTCTCCGCCATCAACGGTGTCTTGCCGCACGCGGCCGGCTCGGGGAACCGGATCCGGGCCACCTTGTCGGACACGCGTTCCGCGTCGAGGTCCGACATCAGCTTGTCGGCACGCTTCGCCATGTTCTGCGCCGCCACGGCCTTGGTGGCCTTCGCGCCGAGCTTCGCGGCCTGCGCGCGCAACGCACCGGCCTTCTTCTCCGCGTTCGCCCGCTCGCGCCGGCGACGCTGCTCGTCGGTCGCGCGGGCGTCGAGGTACTTCTTCCAGCTCATGTTGTACACGTCGGCCTCGCCGCGCACGGCGTCGAGGAACCACACCCGGTTCACGACGTCGTTGAGCAGATCGACGTCGTGGCTGATCACGATCAGACCGCCCTCGTGGTTCTGCAGAAAACCCCGCAACCACGTGATCGAGTCGGCGTCGAGGTGGTTGGTGGGCTCGTCGAGCAGCAGCGTCGTGTCCGACCGCCCGCCGCTGCCGTCCGACGCGGCGAACAGGATGCGCGCCAGTTCGACACGGCGGCGCTGACCACCCGACAGGGTGTGCAGTTGCTGACCGAGGATGCGGTCGGCCAGTCCGAGGCTGTTGCAGATGCGCGCCGCCTCGCTCTCTGCCTCGTACCCACCGAGGGCGGAGAACCGGTCCTCGAGGTTGCCGTATTTGCGGACGGCCTTGTCGCGTTCGGCGTCGTCCACGACCTCCGACATCAGGATCTGCTGCTTCTCCATGTCCCGCAGCAGCGAGTCGAGACCGCGCGCCGACAACACCCGGTCCTTCGCGAGGACGTCGAGGTCGCCTTCCTTCGGGTCCTGCGGCAGGTACCCGAGGTCGCCGGTGCGGACCACGGCGCCCGCGTACGGCTCCCCCTCTCCCGCGAGGATGCGCAGGGTCGTCGTCTTGCCGGCACCGTTACGGCCGACCAGCCCGATGCGGTCGCCGGGCTGTACCCGCAAAGCCGGTCCGGGAGCAGACAGCAACGTCCGCACTCCAGCTCGAACTTCCAGGTCGGTAGCGGTGATCAACAAGACTCCTAGGAAAATGACACAGGCGCTGAATGAGAAAAACTGCGCAAAGAACACACGAACCAGCGATTTTACCCGACACCCGCCCACTCGGAATACACCCGTCAGTGATCCCGCCGATCTCTCCCGCCCCGGCGACCTCCGGCTGTGACAGGCTGGCGGCGTGACAGCCACTCCCCGTCCGCCGATCTGGGATGTCGCGATCGTCGGCCTCGGTCCTGCCGGGCGCGCCCTCGCCCACCGGGCCACCGCTCTCGGTGCGTCGGTCGTATCGGTCGATCCGCTTCCCCGCAGATCGTGGACCGCGACGTACGCCGCCTGGGAAGACGAACTCCCCGACTGGCTGCCGCGGGATGCCGTCGCGACGAGAACCGATCGCCCGGCGGCGTGGACGACACGGCGCCACATCATCGATCGCACCTACTGCATTGTGAATACATCGAGGCTGCAATCAATACTCGGTGACCACTGCGGAACCGTCCTCGCAGGTAGAGCGGTCGACCTCTCCCCCACCTCCGTCCTCCTGGACGACGGCTCGACGCTGAACGCTCACGTCGTCGTCGATGCCCGAGGTACCGGCGACAGTCCCGATCTCGCCCAGCAGACGGCATACGGCGTCGTGGTGGACCCCGGCACCGCCGCGCATGCGCTGGGCGGCGAGGCCGCGGTGTTCATGGATTGGCGCCGCGACAACGGCACGTCACCCACGGACGCTCCGTCCTTCCTCTACGGGGTCCCGCTCACCCGGGACCGGTTCCTCCTCGAGGAGACGTGCCTCGTCGGCCGGCCCCCACTCCCGATCTCCGAACTCGCCACCAGACTCCACGACCGACTCCGGGCGCGCGGTATCACCGTGCCGTCCCATTCGGACGTCGAGCGCGTGAGATTCGCCGTCGAGCCACCACCCGAGGCCGGTCGTTCCCACAGCTCGGATCAGGTGCGCTTCGGAGCCCGCGCCGGACTGATGCACCCCGGCACCGGCTACAGCGTCGCCGCGTCACTCCGGCACGCGGATGCTCTGGCCCGGGACCTCCGTGACGGGTCCAACGCGCGACTGTGGCCGTGGAAGGCACGCACCGTCGCATCGTTGCGATCGGTCGGCCTGCGCGTCCTCCTGGATCTGGGACCGGAGCACGTCCCCGAATTCTTCGAGAATTTCTTCGATCTGCCGCCCCGACTCCAGGCCGCATATCTGTCCGAACGGTCGAATCCGCGTGGAACACTGTCGGCGATGGGCCGGATGTTTCTGGCGTCCTCCGGCGATATCCGCGGTGTGATTCTCCGTTCCACGCTTCGCCGGGAAGTTCGATGATCTGTCGCGCGAACGCGAAAAGGAGACCATCATGGAACGCATGCGGTCGATATGGAAGGGCTCGATAGCGTTCGGACTCGTGAACGTGCCGGTCAAGGTCTATTCGGCAACCGAAGATCACGACATCAGATTTCACCAGGTCCATGCCAAGGACGGCGGCCGGATCAAATACAACCGCGTGTGCTCCGAATGCGGCAACGTCATCCAATATGCCGATATCGACAAGGCCTACGACTCCGATGACGGCGTCCGCGTGGTGTTGACCGACGACGATTTCGGCAAGTTGCCCGCCGCCGAGAAACACGAGATTCCGGTTCTGCAGTTCGTGCCGACCGAACAGATCGACCCCATTCTGTTCGAGAAGAGTTACTTCCTCGAACCGGATTCCAGCTCTCCGAAGGCATACGTCCTTCTGGCGACCGCCCTCGAGAACAGCGACCGCACCGCCCTCGTTCATTTCACGCTCCGTCAGCGCACCCGACTGGCCGCGATGCGATCGCGGGACGGGGTTCTGGTGATCCAGACGCTGCTGTGGCCGGACGAGGTCCGCGCGGCCGAGTTCACCTCACTCGACGGCGTCGAGAAGCCGAAGGCGAAGGAACTCGCGATGGCCGAGACCCTCGTCGACAGCATGGCCGACGACTTCGACCCCACCGAATTCACCGACGACTACCAGGTGCAGTTGCGTGAACTGCTCGACGAGATGATCGAGTCGGGCGGCAAGAAGGTCATTCCCGTCGCGGAGGTCGAGAAGAGCGGCGAGGACGCGGAAGTGGTGGATCTCGTGGCCGCACTGCAGCGCAGCGTCGACGCCGCGGGGAAGAAGGCCGCACCCGCGAAGAAGAAGCCGGCGAAGAAGGCCCCGGCCAAGACCGCGGCGAAGAAGGCCACCGCGAAATCGACGACCTCGGAACGCAAACGAGCCTGAACCGACACGGAGGGGCTCGGCGAGATGATTCTCGCCGAGCCCCTCCGTCAACGGTGCCGGGTCGTCAGACCGTGAACCCGAGGGCGCGCAACTGCTCGCGGCCGTCCTCGGTGATCTTGTCGGGGCCCCACGGCGGGAGCCACACCCAGTTGATCTTCAATTCGTTGCACAGACCGCTGCGCACGAGTGCACCGCGGGACTGGTCCTCGATGACGTCGGTCAGCGGGCACGCCGCCGACGTGAGGGTCATGTCGAGGGTCACGACGTCCTCGGCCTCGGTGATGCCGTACACCAGGCCGAGATCGACGACGTTGATGCCGAGTTCGGGGTCGACGACGTCGCGCATCGCCTCCTCGAGCTCCTCCAGTCGTTTCGGGTCCGTGATCGCACCCGATGCGGCGGGCGCGGATTCGCCGCCCTGGTCCGCCGGCGCCTGCTCCGGTGCGGCTGTGGCGTCCGCCTGCGGCGTCTGCGTCTCGCTCATGATGCCTGTCCTCCGATTCGAGCTGGTTCGCCGTCTGCTGTCGAAACGGCCGAATCCTGTTCGTCCACTATCTGAACAACCGCGTCCTTGAATGCCATCCATCCCAGCAGCGCGCATTTCACGCGGGCCGGGTATTTCGAGACACCGACGAAGGCGATGCCGTCCCCGAGGACGTCCTCGTCTCCCTCGACGGTACCGCGGCTGCTGACCATTTCGTTGAACGCGGCAACGGTCTGCAGCGCCTGCTCGACGGGCATGCCCACCACCTGATCGGTGAGCACCGACGTCGACGCCTGGCTGATGGAGCAGCCCTGGCCGTCGTACGACACATCCACCACGGTGCCGTCGTCGGCGAGCTGCACGCGCAGCGTCACTTCGTCGCCGCACGTCGGGTTGACGTGGTGGACTTCGGCGCCGAACGGTTCACGAAGGCCACGGCCGTGGGGATGCTTGTAGTGGTCCAGGATCACTTCCTGGTACATCTGTTCCATTCTCATGCAGGAACCTCCCCGAAGAACTCCTGGGCACGCCGCACCGCCGCCGCGAGAGCGGCGACCTCGTCGACCGTGTTGTACAGCGCGAACGACGCCCTCGCCGTCGCCGCGACACCGAAACGCCGGTGCAGAGGCCAGGCGCAGTGGTGGCCGACGCGGATGGCGACGCCCTCGTCGTCGAGGATCTGGCCGAGATCGTGCGCGTGGATTCCGTCGACCACGAACGACACGGCCCCGCCGCGGTCCTCGGCGGTCGTGGGTCCGATGATGCGCACGCCGTCGATGGCGCCGAGCGCTGCCAGAGCCGCCTCGACCAGGGTGTGCTCGTGCGCCGCGACCGCGTCCATCCCGATCTCGTCGAGATAGCGGACCGCCGCGCCGAGACCGACCACCTGGGACGTCATCGGGACGCCGGCCTCGAACCGCTGCGGCGGCGGCGCGTACGTGGTGCGTTCCATCGTGACGGTCTCGATCATCGAGCCACCGGTGATGAACGGCGGCATCGCGTTCAGCAGTTCCCGGCGTCCGTACAGGACACCCACGCCGGACGGGCCGAGCATCTTGTGTCCGGAGAACGCCGCGTAGTCGACTCCGAGCGCGTGGAAGTCCACCGCCATGTGCGGGACGGACTGGCAGGCGTCGAGCACCACCAGCGCGCCGACCGCGCGGGCGCGGCGGACCAGCTCCTCGACGGGTGCCACCGCCCCGGTCACGTTGGACTGGTGGGTGAACGACACGACCTTGACGGCATCGGTCAGCTCGAGCGAGTCGAGGTCGATGCGGCCGTCGTCGGTGACGCCGTACCAGCGCAGCGTGGCACCGGTGCTGCGCGCAAGCTCCTGCCACGGCACCAGATTGGCATGATGCTCGAGCTCGGTGATGACGATCTCGTCGCCGGGGCCGAGGTGCCGTTCGAAACGATCGTCGCCGAGGACGTGGGTGACGAGGTTGAGGGACTCCGTCGCGTTCTTGGTGAACACGAGTTCGTCGCTGTCGACCCCGACGAACCCGGCGATCGCCGCGCGCGCGTTCTCGTACGCGTCCGTCGCCTCCTCGGCGAGCTGGTGAGCGCCTCGGTGCACGGCAGCGTTACAGGTGGTGAGAAAGTCCCTCTCGGCGTCGAGCACCTGGTTCGGGCGCTGCGATGTGGCACCCGAATCGAGGTACACCAGCGGTTTTCCGTCGCGGACCGTACGCGCCAGGATCGGGAAGTCGTCCCGGATCCGGGTGACGTCGAATACGCGCACCGAGGTGGTCATCTGCGTTTATGCTCCTTGCGTTGCTGCAGCCTGGGTGAATCGCTCGTAGCCGTTCGCCTCGAGCTCGTCGGCCAGCTCCGGTCCGCCCGACTCGACGACACGACCGCCGACGAACACGTGAACGTATTCCGGCTTGATGTACCGGAGGATGCGCGTGTAGTGCGTGATCAGCAGGATTCCGCCGTGCTGGCGCTCCTTGTAGCGGTTCACGCCCTCGGAGACGACGCGCAGGGCGTCGACGTCGAGCCCGGAGTCGGTCTCGTCGAGGATCGCGATCTTCGGCTTCAGGAGGCCGAGTTGCAGGATCTCGTGGCGCTTCTTCTCACCGCCGGAGAACCCTTCGTTGACACTGCGCTCGCCGAACGAGGGGTCGATGTCGAGTTCGGTCAGCGCCTCCTTGACTTCCTTCACCCAGTGGCGGAGCTTCGGGGCCTCGCCACGGACGGCGGTGGCCGCGGTGCGCAGGAAGTTCGACATGGAGACGCCGGGGACCTCGACGGGGTACTGCATCGCGAGGAACAGTCCCGCGCGGGCGCGCTCGTCGACGCTCATCTCGAGGACGTCCTCGCCGTTGAGCGTGATGGAACCCGAGGTGATCTGGTACTTGGGGTGACCCGCGATCGCGTACGACAGCGTCGACTTGCCGGAACCGTTGGGACCCATGATCGCGTGCGTCTCACCGGAACGAACCGTCAGGTTCACACCCTTGAGAATGTTGATCGGTTCGGCGTTCTCGTCGGTGTTCGCGACGTCGACGTGCAGGTCCTTGATTTCCAGGACCGAGGTTTCGGGGGTGGAAGCGTCAGGGGTAGACATTGTGATCCTTCGAAGAAATGGAAGTAATGGTCCGGCGGCGCGGCTCAGACGCCGACTGCGGCGAGTTCGGCCTCGACGGCAGCCTCGAGACGCTCACGGATCTCCGCGACGGCGATCTTGTTGATGATCTCGTGGAAGAACCCGCGCACGACGAGTCGACGCGCCGCGTCCTCGGGGATTCCGCGGGCGCGCAGGTAGAACAACTGCTCGTCGTCGAATCGACCCGTGGCGCTGGCGTGGCCGGCGCCCACGATCTCGCCGGTCTCGATCTCCAGGTTCGGGACCGAGTCCGCGCGGGCGCCGTCCGTGAGGACGAGGTTGCGGTTCAGCTCGAACGTGTCGGTGCCCTCGGCCGCCGCACGGATCAGCACGTCGCCGACCCAGACGGTGTGGGCGTCGGGCTTCCCCGACTCCGGATCACCCTGCAGGGCGCCCTTGTAGACCACGTTGGACTTGCAGTGCGGCTGCGAGTGATCCACCAGCAGTCGCTGCTCGAAGTGCTGTCCCGCGTCGGCGAAGTACAGACCGAGCAGTTCGGCGTCCCCGCCGGGGCCGTCGTACTTGACGGTCGCGGAGAGGCGGACGAGGTCGCCGCCGAGGCTGACGGCGTTGTGCCGCAGGACCGCGTCCCGGCCGAGCCGCGCGTGGTGCGATGCGACGTGCACGGTGTCGTCCGCCCAGTCCTGGACGGCGACGACGGTGAGGTGGGCGCTGTCGCCGAGCACGAACTCGACGTTCTCGGCGAACGTGCCGCTGCCGCGCTGGTCGATGACGACGGTCGCCTTCGCGAACGCGTCGAGCCGGATCTGCAGATGCCCGAAGGCGACCTTGCCCTCGCCCGGGCCCGTGATCGTGATGTTGATCGTCTCGTCGACCTCGACCTCACGGCCGACGGTGACGACGGTCGCCGTCTCGAAACCCGAGTACGCCTGCGCGGCCACCCGGTCGGCGGGAACCCCGGCCTTGCCGAGCCGGTCGTCGTCGCGACCGACGGTCTCGACCGTCACGGGGTCCGGGCCTGCGACGTCGACGGTGGCCGTGCCGTTCGCCACGGCCGTACCGTCGTGCAGTCCGCGGAGACGGCGCAGCGGGGTGAACCGCCAGACCTCGTCACGACCACCCGGGATCTCGAACGCGTTGACGTCGAACGACGTGAAAACCTCGCCCTTGTTGGCGATCGGCGAGCCGGTGGACGTCCGCGCTATCCGCGGGTTCTCGCCGGCGACGGCTCCCGTGACTCCGAGATTCTGGACACCAGTTTCTGGCGTGGTCACTAACCCACCGCCCCTTCCATCTGCAGTTCGATCAGGCGGTTCAGTTCCAGGGCGTACTCCATCGGGAGTTCCTTGGCGATCGGCTCGACGAAGCCGCGCACGACCGTGGCCATGGCTTCGTCTTCGGTGAGCCCGCGGCTCATCAGGTAGAACAACTGGTCGTCGCTCACCTTCGACACGGTGGCCTCGTGACCCATGGTCACGTCGTCCTCCCGGATGTCAACGTAGGGGTACGTGTCCGAGCGGCTGATCTGATCGACCAGCAGCGCGTCACACTTGACCGTCGACTTGGAGCCGTGGGCGCCCTTGTTGACCTGGACGAGTCCGCGGTAGGACGCGCGTCCACCGCCGCGGGCCACCGACTTGCTGATGATGGTGGACGACGTGTGCGGCGCGAGGTGCAGCATCTTGGCACCGGTGTCCTGGTGCTGGCCCTCACCGGCGAATGCCACGGAGAGAACCTCGCCGCGGGCGTGCTCGCCCATCATCCAGACGGCCGGGTACTTCATGGTGACCTTGGACCCGATGTTGCCGTCGATCCACTCCAT
>JBCEBZ010000514.1:0-36233 GCA_039206675.1 Rhodococcus sp. (in: high G+C Gram-positive bacteria)
TTGACGTCGTCGACGACATCGGCGGTCTGCCGCACGTCGAGGACAGTGGCCAGACCCGGGGTGCGCAAACCCAGAACGGTGAAACCCTCCTTCTGCAGCAGGGCCTCGTCCGGGGGCTGGGTGTACCGGAGGGCGTCGCCCTCCCCGGAGCGCAACGCGCCCACGCGGATGCTGTCCTCCTCGATCGGCACCACCGTGACCGAATCCAGATACGCCTCACCCTGGTGCTTCGCCGTGGCGGGCGCCCAGTCGTACCCTCGGCGCTTGACGAGTCGGATCTCCTTGTTCGGGATCTCCGACTCCGCGACGAAGGGACCGCTGCCGATCAGATTGGTCACCACCGACTGGTCTTCCTTGCTCGCGTCGATGGTCGCGTCCGCGACGAGGCCCGCCGTGTTCATCGACAACGCCGCCAGGAACGGGGCGTTCGGTTCCGCGAGACGCACCGTGACCGTGCGCGCGGCCGCGTCCGTGTCGACCGCCGTCACCTTCGGGAACCACGCATTGCGGGGGATCCCCTTCGGCTTGTCACCCCCGGCCAGCCACTCGATGTTGCGTTTCACGCTGGCCACGTCGAGGGGACTGCCGTCGCTGTACGTGACGCCGTCCCGGATGACGAACCGGTAGGTGGTTCCCGGCTCGTCGACGGTCCAGCTCCCCGCGATCCACGGCACGAACTCGAACGTGTCCGGATCCTGGTACACCAGTCGGTCGAGAAGCTGATCCTTGACCAGGCTGTTCTGCCAGTACGACACCTGGATCTGCATGGACGCCGTCACCTCGGCGTCGAGGTACACCAGGTCGCCGCCCGGCTTGACCTGCGATCCCGTTTCGGTGGCGCCGTGCGCCTGACTGCAGGACGCCACCACCATCGCCGTCGCCGCGATGAACGCCGCCAGGCGGAAGCGTCCGAACCTGCGTGCCATGAGCCGTGAACCTCCGGGTGGTGTGAAGTGGCGTCGAATGAAGTGGGCGAAACGAATTCACACGGTGAGCGGAATCCTGCCCGGGACCGCGTCGATCAGCCGCGCCGTGTACGGGTCGGCGGGATTGCCGAAAACCTCCGCAACCGAACCGGACTCGACGAGGCGGCCGTGCTCGAGCACGGTCACCGTGTCCGAGATCTGACGGACCAGGCTGAGATCGTGCGAGATGAACAGGTACGTCAGGCCGAGCTGGGCCTGCAGATCCACCAGGAGGTCGACGATCTGTGCCTGCACGGTGACGTCCAGCGCCGACGTCGGTTCGTCCAGCACCAGAATCTGCGGGGCCAGGACGAGTGCGCGCGCCAGCACCACCCGTTGGCGTTGACCTCCCGAGATCTCGAGCGGCCGCCGGCCGAGAACGTCGGACGGCAGCGCGACCCGGTCGAGGACCTCACGCACCGCGGCGACCCGGCTCGCCCGGTCACCCGATCCGACGATGCGCAGTGGCTCCTCGATCACGTCGGCGATGGTGTACCGCGGGTCCATCGCGGCCAGCGGATTCTGCTGCACCGTCTGCAGCACTCGGGCGTTCTGGCGGTACGACCGCGGGTCGGTCTTCAGTGGGCGGCCGTCGACGACCACCTCACCGGAGTCGAACGTGCTGAGCCCGGCGATGATTCGCGCGGTGGTGGTCTTGCCGGAGCCCGATTCGCCGACCAGCGCGTGTGTGCTGCCGCGGGCGACGGAGAACGACACCGAGTCGAGTGCGGCCACCGAGGCCGGCCCGCGCTTGCCGCGCCGGCCCGTTGCGAACGTTTTCGTCAGGTTACGGACCTCGAGCAACGGCGCCGCCGACGAGACCGCGCCGGGGCGGCGGCCGGTGTACTTGCCGGGTGAGAGCGCCGGCGCATCGCTCATCAGTCTGACGGTGTAGGGGTCCTTCGGGTGGTCGAGTACGTCGCCGGCGGGTCCGGCCTCACGGACGCGGCCCTCGTTGAGGACCAGAACCGAATCGCTGTGGTCGCGCACCAATGCCAGGTCATGGGTGATGAAGAGGATGCCGAGACCGAGTTCGTCCTGCAGGTCGGCCAGGAGGTCGAGAATGCGTTTCTGCACGGTGACGTCCAGCGCCGACGTCGGTTCGTCCGCGACCAGCACCGCAGGCTCGACCGCGATCGCGATGGCGATGAGCACCCGCTGCAACTGGCCACCGGACAGCTGGTGCGGGTACGAGCGCGCGCGTTCGGCGGGATTGCGGATACCGACGCGGTCGAGCAGGCGCGTCACCTTCGACCGGACGTCCCGGCGGGTGGCCCGGCCGTGCACGAGGAGGGTTTCCGCCACCTGGTCGCCGACGCGTTGCAGGGGGTCGAGTGAACCGAGTGGATCCTGCGGCACGAATCCGATGGTGCCGCCGCGCAGTTCACGCCACTGCTTCTGTCCGTACCCGGTCACGTCCCGGCCCAGGATGTGCACGCTGCCGGACGAGATCCGGCCGGTTCCCGGCAGGAGTCCGATGGCGGCCCGCGCGATGGTCGTCTTCCCCGAACCCGACTGGCCGACCACGGCGAGCGTCTGTCCGCGCTCGAGTTGGAAGCTCACGTCGTTCACCACCTGCGCGGCGGGAAGGTGCGGGGAGTCGGCGGCGTACTCGATGTGCAGGGACCGGGCGACGATCAACGGACCGCCGTCCCGCTGCCCGGCAGAACTCGTCACCGGTGCTTCCGCGATCGCTGTCATCAACCCACCTGCTTCCGGACGATCTGACTCAACTTGCCGACACTGAGCACGGTCAGGATGATGACCACGCTCGGGAACGCCACCAGCCACGGCGCGGTGGCGATGTAGTTGCGGCCCTCCGCGATGAGAAGGCCCCATTCCGGGTTCGGCGGCTGGGCGCCGTACCCGAGGAAGCTCAGCGCCGCGATGGAAAGGATCGCGGAGCCGAACTGCAGCGCCGCCAGCGACAGCACCGAGGAGTACGCGTTGGGAAGGATGTGCCGTCCCAGCAGCCAGATCCTGTTGGCACCGAGATGTTCGCTGGCCTCGACGAACGGCTGATGCTTGATCGTGAGGACCTCCGAGCGCATCAACCGGCAGAACACGGCGACGGAGGACACTCCGACGGCGATTGCGGCGTTGACCGTTCCGAAGCCCAGCGCGACGATGATGGTGATCGCCAGCAGCAGAGCGGGAATGGACAGCAGGACGTCGACGACGCGGCTGACCGCTGTGTCGTAGGCCCGGCCGAAGTACGCCGAGGTCAGACCGAGCACACTGCCGACCACCAGTCCGAGGATCACCGCGATGACCGAACCGCTGATGGTGGTCGCCGAACCGTGGATGACACGGCTGAGCACGTCGCGGCCGATGTAGTCGGTACCGAACGGGTGACCGAGGCTCGGCCCCTCGAGCGGATGCTCCGGCGACTCGGCGAGCGGATCGAACGGCGCCAGCACTCCCGGCAGCAGGATGCACAGCAGCACCAGGAGCAGGAACACCACGGACAGGACGTCGCCGACGCTCAGCCCGTGCCTGCGGATCCACGGCGGTCGGGGCGGCGCGGCGGGACCGGCCGGTGCGCGCTCGACAGGCGCGTCGACACTCATGCTGTGACCACTTTCTTGTCCGGCGCGAAGGAGATCCGGGTGTCGATCAGCGGGTACGCGAGATCTGCGAGCAGGTTCGCGACCACGAAGATGACCGACACCAGAATCACCACCGCCTGAATGACTGGAGTGTCCTGATTACGGACTGCTTGTTCGGTCAGATATCCGATTCCGGTGCGGGAGAACACCGTTTCGGTGATGACCGACCCGGCGAGCAGCTCCCCCACCGTGATGGCGACGATCGTGATGGTCGGGATCGACCCGTTCTTGAGGACGTGCCGGAAGATGATCCGGTTCTCCGTCAGCCCCTTCGACCTCAGCACGTCGACATACGGTTGACCCGACGCATTGTGCAACCCCTGGATGAGCACCTGCGCGATGGGCGCCGACACGGGGATCGCCAGCGCGATCGCGGGCAGGATCACCGAGCGCACCCCCTCGTCCCTGATCGCGGAGACCAGCCCGAGTTCGAACGCGAAGAACTGCAGCAACAGCAGGCCGACGATGAACGACGGCGTCGACAGAAACGCCGCCGGTATGGCGCGCGCGGCCTCCCGGACGCGTGCGGCCTTCGCGAACACCGCGGTCAGCGCGATGGCGAAGGCGAACACGATGGCGAGCAGCAACGCCGTGGACGCCAGCTTCAGCGTCGAGGGAAGCGCCGAGAACAGCAGGTGTTCGACAGACTTGCCCGACGTCAGCGAATAGCCGAGGTCGCCGTGCAGGATCAGTCGTTGCACGGAGAGCGCGAACTGCTCGAACGCCGATTTGTCGAGGTTGTAATAGGCGATCAGCACTTCGGCGTCCTCCGCCGAAATCGGGTTCTCGGGACTGTTGATCTGCGATTCGATCGGGTTGCCGGGAAGAACGTTGAGTACGAAGAACACGAGGGTGTAAGACAGGGCGATCACGACGAACGCCTGCCCCACCCTTCGCGCCAGGTACCAGTAGTTCGGTCTCATTGCGCGCACCTTCGGAAAATGCTGCCGGATGTGGGGGTTCTGCGAAGTTTTCTCGCCCGGCCACCGTAGGCCGTCGACCACCGGTTTTCCGAGTCTTCCACTCGTCCTGATTTCAACACACGGCCTAAATGTCTGGTGTCCAACACCATTCGTTCGCCCATGGACGCGGGCACGTGCGGAAACGGTGTTCGGCTCACGCTGCGGGGAAGGCTGTACGGCCCATCGTCGCGACCGTAACGTCGCCCGTGTGGTCACCGTCTGGATCATCGCGGGTGCGTTCCTCCTGTTCCGTGGGGTTCCGGGCGTCGTCGCGCTGTGGCGGTCCCGGTCGTGGACCGGGTCCGAATGCTCGGTCGTCGACGTACGACCCGCGATCACGTATGCGTACCGGGTCGGGGGCGACGAGTTCACCGGCCGGCGAAAGACATTCGATCCCGGGTCGGGGCTCGGCGCCGCCGTGTCCGATTCCGGTAGGGACGAATTCGTTGCCGGACAGGTCCTCTGGCTGTGGTACGACCCACAGGATCCGCGAGCGAGCGTCCTGCGGCGCAGTGCGTCCGTATCGATGTTGCTGGTCGTCCTGGGGATGACGTCCCTCGCGCTCGCGACCTCCACCCTCTTCTCAGGAGATGCCCCTTGACATCACGACAGCCCACCCTCGAACCGACTACGGGAGACCTCCGATGAGTGTGAGCCAGCGGAGCAGGACCTTCTACGGACTCGCGCTCGGCGAGCACGTGCTCGTCGACGCCATCCGCCGCGGCCGCGTCGACGAACTGGCCACATTCGTCGACCGAACCGGTGCGGATTTCGTGCTCCTCGGCGTCGAACGAGTGTCCCGGACCGCTCCCCGGCCCACCGCGGCCCTGTCCCCCAGTGTGTCGGCCGCGGCGCTGATCGCCGCCACGGCCGACGTCGGCGTGTTCGTCACCGCCGTCCCCCACCTCGACCACCCGTACAACCTGGCCCGCCGGCTGGCCTCGCTCGATCACACCAGCCGCGGCCGCGTCGGCTGGCTCACCGGGGTGGAGGACCGGTCGGCGCCGGGCAACCTGACCGGGGAAGGGGTGTGGATCGAGCCCGGGCCGAGTTCCGCGGTGACGACGGACGCGATCCACGCCTCCCGCACATTGTGGGAGAGCTGGCCGGCGGACACGATCCGTGGACGCCCGGGCGACGTGCGCTTCGCCGATTCCGACCGCATCGTCTACGCCGACCACCGCGGGATCTTCGACATCGCCGGCCCCCTCAACGTCCCCACACCGCCACAGCAGAAGATCCCCGTCGCGTGGTGGGCGCAGGAGGGCGACGACATCGTCTCCGCCGCCGAGGTTTCCGACATCGTCGTGCTGTCCGGCGGCGACGTCGACCGGCACGGCCAGGCCGTGCGTGAGCGTGCCCTGCTGTTCGTCGTCGACGATCCCGGCGCCACCGGGGTGGACGGTCACGTCGCGACCGTCACCGACCTCGACGCCGGCTTCTCCGCGTGGGCGAAGCCGTCCAAGCCCCGCGGGTACCGGCAGCGGTCGCTCCGGGCGACGCTGCGGCTGCCCGATCCGGCGCCGGAGCCGGCCCATCGCCGCCCGGTGTATCCCGGGTAGCGAGCGCACGTTCCGATCAAGTCGATTCTTAGGCATGACTTTCCGTTTACCTTCGCCTATCGTTTCGGGAATCCACCGGCCCTTCCGCGGGCCGGGATTCCCGTCGCGACGGCCGACCCGAGGTGCCGTCCTCCGAACCAGGTGGTACAGCATGATCGAAGTCCGTTCCGTCACCAAACGATTCGGGAAAGGGGCGCGCTCCGCCGAAGTGCTCCACGACATCGACTTCACCGTCGGCACCGGGCAGATCGCGGCGGTGATCGGCCAGAGCGGGGCAGGTAAGACCACGCTGTCGCGCATCATCAGCCTGCTGGAGCGTCCGTCCGAGGGGCGCATCGTGCTCGACGGCACGGATGTCTCGGGGCTGTCCGAACGGCGGCTGCGGGAGCAGCGTCGCGCGATCGGCACGATCTTCCAGGCGTCGAGCCTCCTCGCGCGTCGCACCGCCGCCGAGAACGTGGCGCTGCCGCTGGAGTTCGCCGGCGTCGGGCGCTCCGAGCGACGGGCACGGGTGGCGGAGCTGCTCGATCGGGTGGGCCTGTCCGACAAAGCCGACCTCTACCCTCGACAACTGTCCGGCGGGCAGCGTCAGCGGGTGGGGATCGCCCGCTCGCTGGCACTGGCCCCCAAGGTCCTGGTGTCGGACGAGGCGACGTCCGGGCTGGACCCCGGCACCACCCGATCCATCCTGGCGTTGCTGCGCGAACTGCGCGACGATCTCGGGCTGACGATCGTGCTGATCACCCACGAAATGGACGTCGTCCGCCAGGTCGCCGACGTGGTCACCGTCCTCGACGCGGGACGGGTCGTGGAATCGGGCCCGGTGATCGACCTCCTGCGCGACCCGCGGTCCGAACTCGGCGTCGGGCTGCTCCCCGACCGTTCCCACATCACCGCGGCGGACCGGGACGTGCTGTGGCACGTCACCTACGGCTCCGACACCGTCCCCACCAACTGGATCGAGCTTCTCGGCACGGCCACCGGCCGGTCGATCGGTGTGCTGTCCGGGACCGTGGAATCGGTCGGCGGACGCCCGGCGGGCCGGGTCACCATCTCGGTCGCCGGTGACCATCCGTCGGTCGGGGAGCTTCTGTCCTCGTGGGGTCTGCACGGAACTCGGGTCGACGGCGCATCCGCCTCGGCCGCCGAGGAGGCGGCAGCATGAGCGCAGGCGGCGTCGTCCTGGCCATCTCGACCCCGGTCGAGGAACTTCCCGAGTTGTTCCTGCCTGCCCTGCAACAGACCGTGCAGATGGTCGGGATCACCGTGATCCTGGCCATCCTGCTGGGCACTCCACTGGCGGTCGTCCTGCACAACACCGCTCCCCGCGGGCTGTTTCCCAACCCCGCGGTCAACGCCGTCGCCGGCTGGGTGGTCAATCTCGGCCGGTCACTGCCGTTCCTGGTGCTGATGGCCGCCATCATCCCGTTCACCCGATTCGTCGTCGGCACCTCGCTCGGGGTGCAGGCGGCCGCCGTTCCGATGACGCTGGCTGCCACACCGTATGTCGCGCGCCTGATCGAGAATTCGTTGCGGGACGTTCCGCCCGAAGTGGTGGAAGTGGGACGCGCGTCGGCCGGGTCGAACTTCCAGATCATCCGCAAAGTGCAACTCCACGAGGCGGTCCCGACCATCATCGGCGCCCTGACGATCGCGTTGATCGGCATCCTCGACATGTCGGCGATCGCCGGCGCGGTGGGAGCAGGCGGCATCGGCAACCTTGCCATCGCATACGGCTACAACAGATTCGACAACACCGTGATGATCACGACGGTCATCGCGCTCGTGGTGCTGGTCCAGGTCATCCAACTCGTCGGCGATCTGGCCGCCCGCCTCACCAACCGGCGCTGAGCCTTTCACTCCCATTCAGATCGAAGGACAACACCCATGACGACTCGACCCCGCTCGGTGACGCGCGCCCGCGCTGTCGCGGCAGGCGGACTGACGGCCACACTGCTACTGCTCCTGACCGCGTGCGGCGCGGGCGGGGGCAACGACCGAACCGAAGGCGACGGCCCCCAGACCACGTTCAAGATCGGGTACACCGCCGGATCGATCCTGGACGAGAAACTCGCCAAGGAGGTCGCGAAACTCGCCCCCGACCACGGCATCACCGTCGAACCGGTGCAGATCGAGGATTCGAAGCTCAAGAACCTCGCCGTCTCCCAGGGTGACATCGACGCGAACCACAGCCAGCATCAGGAGTGGATGCGGGTGCAGAACGAGGACGGCAACCTCGGGCTGTATGCGGCCGGCGACTGGTACGTCCTGAAGTTCTCGGGCTATTCCGAGAAGTTCGACAAGCTGGGGGATCTCCCCAAGGGCGCGAAGGTCGCCATCCCCGACGACCCGTCGAACCAGGCGCAGGCCCTGCAAACGCTGCAGGACCTCGGCCAGTTGACCCTGAAGGACGGTGTCGATCCGTCCCGCGTGACCATTCGCGACGTCAAGGACAACCCGAAGTCGTTCGAGTTCACCGAGGCCGCGCTCGCGCAACTGCCGCGCACCCTCCCCGACGTCGACCTGGCGCTGGGCTGGCGTTCGAACTTCGACCTCGCCGACGTGCCCGACGACAAGATCGTCTTCAACGCCCCCGCCTACGAGCTGTATTGGATCGAGGTCGTCATCAACGAGAAGAACAAGGACAACCCCGACTTCGCGCCGCTCCTCGACACCTACCACGACCCGCGGATCGGTCAGCTGATCGACAGCGACCCGTTCTTCTCCCGCGTGGCGCAGAGCATCGAATCGGCGCGGGCCACCGACCGCAGCCAGACCAACGTCGACGGCGCCGCCGCGAAGCCCGCCGGCTGATGCCCGCGCAACGAGAGGTCATCCTCAACGTCAACGTGCTGGACGTGGGTTTCCACCCGTCCGCGTGGCGGGCCCCCGACCTGCACCCGACGTCGTTCATCGACCCGGACTACTACACCGAGGTCGCGAAGATCGCGGAGCGCGGCACGCTGGACGCGCTGTTCCTCGCGGACGGTCCCGCGCTCCGCGAGGATCCCGCCGTCAAGCCGACCAGGGCGCTCGAACCCACCACCGTGCTCGGGGTGGTGGCGAGCGCGACGGAGCACCTCGGGCTGATCGGCACGGCGTCGACGACGTTCAACGACCCGTTCGACCTGGCAGACCGGTTCCTGTCCCTCGACGTCGTGTCCGGCGGGCGGGGGGCGGGGAACGTGGTGACCACGTTCCACGCCGGGACGGCCCACAACTTCGGTCTCTCCCGGATTCCCGACCGCGAGGCGCGGTACCGCCGCGCCACCGAGTTCGTGGACGTCGTCACGGCGCTGTGGGAATCGGCGGCCACCGGGGTCCCGGTGCACCACGACGGGGAGTACTTCCACGTGCACGGCGTGCTGCCCGTGCCGTCGTCGCCGCAGGGTCACCCCCTGCTCGTGCAGGCGGGCGGTTCCCCGCAGGGCCGTGCGCTGGCCGGACGCAGCGCCGACGCGGTGTTCTCGGCGGAGCTCACACTCGACGCCGGGCGGCAGCACTACCGGGAGGTGAAGGACGTCGCGCGCGCGGCCGGTCGCGACCCCGGGTCGGTGAAGATCCTGCCCGGCCTCGTCACGGTGGTGGGCAGCACCGAGGCCGAGGCCATCGCCCGCTACGAGGACTGGGAGTCCAAGGCCGCCGACGGCTTCTCGGCCGAGCGGCTCGGCGGGATGCTCGGCGTCGATCTCAGCTCGCTCGACCCGGACCGGCCGATCCCGGAGGACCTGCTGCTGGCTCCGGTCGATCCGTCGTTCGCCGGCTCGCTCGGGTTCCGGGAAGCCGTCGTGCGTCTGGCACTGGAGAGCCGGTACTCGGTGTCCGAACTGCTCCGCAAGGCCGGCGGCTTCGGCCACCGGCTGGTCGTGGGCTCCCCCGAACAGATCGCCGACACCATCGAAGAGTGGTTCCTGGCGGGCGCGGCGGACGGTTTCAACCTGATGCCGGACGGATTCCCCTCCGGTCTCGTCGATTTCGTCGACCACGTCGTGCCGTTGCTCCGCGAGAAGGGAATTTTCCGTCACGAGTACGCGGAGTCCACGCTGCGAGGGCGCTTCGCTCCCCGTGAGTGGTTGACGAGTGCAGGGACTCGTTAACCACGCACGGGCGGCGGAGCCGCCTCCGCGGGTGTCCGGACCACCGTGAGGGCGGACTGCCGGCGGAGGGTGAAGCCCAGACTCTCGTACAGGCGGATCGCCGTCGTGTTCGCCTGCGCGGCGTGCAGGAACGGCGTCTCCCCGCGTGCGCGGATACCGGCTCCGACGGCGCGGACGAGCCGGGCGCCGAATCCGCGGCCCCGGAAACGCTCGTCGGTGCAGACCGCGCTGATCTCGGTCCAGCCGGGCGGATGCAACCGCTCGCCCGCCATGGCGACGAGTTCGCCGTCGACCCGAAACCCGAGGTAGGTCCCCATCTCGATGGTCCGCGGAAGGTACGGTCCGGGCCGGGTGCGGCCGATCAGATCCAGGATCTGTGGAACGTCGTCCGCGCCGAGGACTTCGGCGTCCGGATCCGGTGCGACGTCCAGCGCGGTGCCGTCCATCTGGACCAGACCGAAGGAGTCCAGGACCTCCCAGCCCGGCGGCGGCGTGTGCCCGAATCCGCGGAGCGCGGCCGTCGCCGACGGGCCGAGCAGCGCCGCCAGATCCGCCCAGTCCTCGTCCACCAGGGTGTCCGGGTGCCCGACGTGTGGCGCGACATCCGGGTGATACCGCGCCACCCGGCCCGACCACCGGGCGAAATGCGCGTGCTCGCCGCGCAGGGATTCACGAATCGCGTCGTCCAGAGGGTGGACGACGTCGGTCGTCGCCTGCGACGTCAGTTCCGTGGCCACCGGGTTCACGAGGCGACGGTGCGGAGCCAGCGGAACCGGCTGCGGTGGAACACGATCGGTTCGATCTCCGACTGAACCCTCAGCTCGTTGATCTGCAGGACCACGATCGCGTGATCGCCCGCGGGCACCTGCTGGGTGACGGTGGTGTCCAGCCACACCGACGCGCCGTCGATGAACAACGCACCGCCATCGGTGGTCTCCGTGTCGAGTCCGGCGAACCGGTCACCGGTCTTCGCGGCGAGCACCCGGGCGGCCGCGTCGTGCGCCTCACCGAGCACGCTGATCCCGACGTGCTCCAGGTCCGCGAGCTTCGGCCACGTGGTGGACGTGTTCTGCACGCAGAACGCGACCAGCGGCGGCTCGAGCGACACGGGCACGAACGTGCTCGCCGCCATCCCGACGCGCTCACCGTCGACTTCCGCGCAGACGGCGACGACCCCGCTCGGGAAATGCCCGAACGCCTCCCGCAGCGAAGCCTTGTCCACCGTGCCGTCAGCCTGAATCATGAGAATTCCGTCCGTGTCCGGGCCGCCGCGGTGAGGATCGAACCCCACCGCTCGGCGTAATCGGCGATGCGTGTGTCGGTCGTGTACGCGGTGTCGACGAGGTACAGGCCCGGTGCGGGGGCCGTCGCGCCGAGTTCGACGAGGACGGGCTTGAGCAGCAGGTCCGGGGCCATGGCGTGTGCAGGCCCCGCCCCGAGCATCAGCGGCACCACCACGACGTTCTTCAGGCCGTCGCCGGTCGCGAACTGGTCGAGGAACAGTTTCAGCACGCCCGTGTACGACGCCTTGAACGTGGGGCTGGCGAACACCACGAGATCCGACGACGCAACCGTCTCCACGGCCGCCGCGACCTTCTCGTCACCCCACCCGAGCAGTCCCGCACCGAGCTCGATCACGTCGACCGTGGAATCCACGGCAGCGCCCGTCACCGCGGCCGCCACCAGACCGGCCGCGTCCAGCGTCCGCGAACCGGGCTTGGGATTGCCGGCCACTACCGTTACCTTCATAGCTTCATCACCTCTCGCATGCGTACCCCGCCACCCTAGAGCACTCCGCGGTCGCGGTCGAATAGTGCAGGGCAGGAACACAAGTCGGAAGCACTGCTTTCGAATCACGCCGATCGAAACCATTCCCCGCCACGGCGGAACCGGCTACGTTGCCATTGGCCGCACTCCGTGGCCGTCCGATCGATCGTTGGGATTTTCGCGTGACGTTCAGCCGTACCCTCGCCCTTGCCGCCGTTCCCCTCCTGGCGGCACTGACAGCGTGCTCCGGTGGCTCGGGCGACGCCGACGGCGACACGGTCCGGATCGGAACCACCGAGGCCAGTGACCGTTCGTGGGAGATCTTCGAGGACAAGGCGAAGGACGCGGGCATCACGCTCGACGTCGTGAACTTCTCCGACTACTCGCAGCCGAACATCGCCCTGTCGCAGGGGCAGATCGACGCCAACCTCTTCCAGCACCTGCAGTTCCTCGGCGAGTACAACACCGGCGCCGACGACGACCTGACCCCGATCGGCGCCACCCAGATCGTGCCGCTCGGCCTGTACTCGCAGAAACACCGGAGCGTGGCCGACATTCCCCAGGGCGGGGAGATCGCGATCCCCAACGACCCCAGCAACCAGGCCCGGGCCCTGTTCGTACTGAAGGGCGCCGGCCTGCTCACCCTGACCGGCGACAACCCGTCCCCCACGCCCGCCGACATCGACGCCAACGCCTCCAAGGTGAAGGTGACCCCCGTCGACGCCGCCCAGACGGCACTGTCGCTCGCCTCCGTCGACGGCGCGATCGTGAACAACACGTTCCTCGAGCGTTCGGGCATCGACCCCGAATCGGCGCTCTACAAGGACGACCCGTCGAGTCCCGCCGCCGAGCCGTACATCAACACCTTCGTCACCCGCGCGGAGGACAAGGACAACGCGACGTACCTCGAACTCGTGAAGATCTGGCACGACCCCGAGATCCAGGCCGCCGTGCGCGAGGAGTCGAAGGGAACGTCGGTCGAGGTCGAACGCGACGGTGCTCAGCTCCAGCAGATCCTGTCGCGCGTCGAAGAGGGAATTCGTTCGGCGAAGTAGATGGCACCGATCGTCCGATTCGAATCCGTCACCAAAACCTTCCAAGCCGGAAAGAAGACTCTCACCGCCGTCGACGACGTCGATCTCACCATCGAACGAGGTGAGATCTTCGGCGTCATCGGCTACTCGGGCGCCGGGAAGAGCACTCTGGTCCGGCTGATCAACGGCCTGGAACGCCCCACCGGTGGGCGCATCGTCGTCGACGACGTCGACATCACCGCGCTGCCGGAATCGAAACTCCGGCACGTGCGCGCGAAGATCGGCATGATCTTCCAGCAGTTCAACCTGTTCCGTTCCCGCACCGTCGCCGGGAACGTGGCCTATCCCCTCGTCGTGGCGGGCTGGCCACGGCAGAAACGCCGCGAACGCGTCGCCGAACTGCTCGCGTTCGTCGGCCTGTCCGACAAGGCGCGGGCCTACCCCGACCAGCTGTCCGGCGGGCAGAAGCAACGGGTGGGCATCGCCCGTGCGCTGGCCACGTCGCCGGACCTGCTGCTCGCCGACGAGTCCACCAGCGCCCTGGATCCGGAGACCACGCAGGACGTCCTGCGCCTGCTCCGCAAGGTCAACCGGGAACTCGGCGTCACGATCGTGGTGATCACACACGAAATGGACGTCGTCCGGGCCGTCGCCGATCGTGTCGCCGTGCTCGCGGAGGGCCGCGTCGTGGAACTCGGCACTGTCTTCGACGTCTTCTCGGAACCGCAGACCCCGGCGTCGAAGAGTTTCGTCAGCACGATCCTGCGCAACCGCCCCGACCCCGCCGACCTGGACCGGCTCCGCGCCCGGTTCGGCGGCCGGATCGTCACCGCCGACGTGCGGGACGGCAGCCGGATCGGCGACGTCCTCTCCGACGCCGGCGGGCACGGCGTCCGCTTCGAGATCGTCTACGGCGGCATCACCACCCTGCAGGACCGCTCGTTCGGCAGTCTCACGCTCGAACTCGTCGGACCCGACGACGGCGTCGACGACGTGATCCGCCGGTTGCGGGCCGTCACCGACGTCGAGGAAGTACAGGCATGACCACGAACTGGGACAAACTGCGCCCCGTGCTGTTCGAATCCATCGGCACCACCATCTACATGGTGGTGATCACACTCGTGGTCGGCGGGCTGATCGGGCTCGTGGTGGGAACGCTGCTGTACGCCACCCGCAAGGGCGGGATCCTCCAGAACACGGTCGCCTACACGGTGCTGAACATTCTGGTGAACATCGTGCGGCCGATCCCGTTCATCATCCTGCTCGCCGCGCTGGGGCCCGTCACCCTCGCCGTGGTGGGCCGGACCATCGGCACCGAGGCCGCGATCTTCGTGATGATCATCGCGTCGTCGTTCGCGATCGCCCGCATCGTGGAACAGAACCTGGTGACCGTCGATCCCGGGGTGATCGAGGCCGCCCGCGCGATGGGTGCCGGACCGCTGCGGATCATCGTCACCCTGCTGATCCCGGAAGCCCTCGGCCCGTTGATCCTCGGATACACGTTCGTTCTCATCGGCATCGTCGACATGTCCGCGATGGCAGGCACCATCGGCGGCGGCGGGCTCGGCGACTTCGCCCTCGTCTACGGCTACCAGCGCTTCAACTGGCAGGTGACCCTCGTCGCCACACTCGTCATCATCCTGCTCGTCCAGGCCTCCCAGTTCCTCGGCAACTGGCTGGCGCGAAAGGCGTTGCGCCGCTAGCCCCCGTGAGTACTTGTTAACCGCCCGCGGTTGACAAGTACTCACGGGAGGCGGAGCCTCAACTCCCGGCGACGCTCTCGGGTGACGGCGCCGCCGCTCAACGTGGGCGCCGATCCGACGAGGAGCGCCGTGTAGGGGTGCCGGGGATCGGAGATCACCTGGTGGGTCGGGCCGTCCTCGACGATGGTGCCGCGGTACAGCACGACGATCCGGTCGACCAGCGATGCGACGGCCCCCAGGTCGTGCGAGATGAACAGCTGAGCGAGTTGCCGCGAGTGCCCGAGTTCGGTGAGCAGCTTCAGGATCTGGATGCGGTTGACCGAGTCGAGGGCGCTCACCGGTTCGTCGAGCAGCAGCAGCGCCGGATCCAGCACGAGTGCCCTCGCGATCGCGATCCGCTGACGCTGTCCACCCGACAACTCGGCGGGAAGCCGCCCCGCGATGTCCGCGTCCAGTCCGACGCTGCCCAGCACCGCCGCCACCCGCGCGCGCACGACGCCACGGTAGAGTCCGCCCCGCACGAGCAGTCCCTCGGCTATCGACTCGCCCACCGGAATGTCCGGGTCGAGGCTCAGCAGTGGATCCTGGAACACGTACTGCACGGTCCCGGTGCGCCGGTGTGCCCGGCGTTGCGCTGCGGGCAGGTCGTCGACCCGCTGCCCGCGGATCTCGATGGACCCGGCCGTCGGCGGAATCAGACCGAGAATTGTGCGGGCCAGTGTCGTTTTTCCGGAGCCGCTTTCGCCGATCAGCCCCACCTTCTCGCCGGCATCGATGGTCAGGTCGACGCCGTGCAGAATCTGCTTGCGGGCCCCGCGGAGCCCGCGCTCCACCCGGACGTCGGTCATGCGCAGCAACGACTCAGACACGAGCGGCCTCCTGCCCGGTGAACGACTCGAGGCCGTATTCGCGATGGTTGTCGACGAGTTGGCGGGTGTACTCGTGCCGCGGCGCGGTGAGCAGGTCTTCGGCCCGCCCGGACTCGACGACGGCGCCGTCCCGCATGACGATCACGCTGTCGCAGACCTGGGCCACCACCGCGAGGTCGTGCGAGACCAGGACGAGGGCGAGGCCCAGTTCTTCGCGCAGGTCCTCGAGGAGGTCGAGGACCTCGGCCTGGACGGTGACGTCCAGCGCGGTGGTCGGCTCGTCCGCGATGAGGAGTTCGGGCTCCGCGGAGACCGCGATCGCGATGAGCACTCGCTGGAGCATGCCCCCGGACAGTTCGTGCGGGTACTGGCGGTAGACGATGTCCGCGTCGTTCAGCCCCATCTTCCGGAACAGTTCGAGCCCGCGACGTTTCGCGTCCGCGCGGGACAGTCCGAGGGTCGATCGGAGTGCCTCGGCGAGTTGTTCACCCACGCGGATGGACGGGTTCAGGTAGGACGCCGGGTCCTGGAACACCGCGGCGATCCGGGTGCCTCGCAGGGGCCGCCAGTGTGTGCGCCCGAGGTCGGTGAGTTCGATGCCGTCGAAGTCGATCGAGCCTGCGGTGACGTCGATTCCGCCGGGCAGGATTCCGAGGATGGCGCGGCAGGTCA
This sequence comes from Rhodococcus sp. (in: high G+C Gram-positive bacteria), assembly GCA_039206675.1. Taxonomy (GTDB): domain Bacteria; phylum Actinomycetota; class Actinomycetes; order Mycobacteriales; family Mycobacteriaceae; genus Rhodococcus_F. The sequence continues at coordinate 16,241 of JBCEBZ010000514.1, forward strand.
GCGATTTTCCGCTTCCCGATTCGCCGACGATCCCGAGCGCTTCGCCGGGCGCGAGGGAGAAGTCGACGCCGTGGACCAGTTCGGTGCCGTCGTCGAGGGCGATGCGCAGATCGCTGACGGTGAGCACCGGCCTGCCGGGACGCGTGGTTTCCGGTGCCGAAGCGGCAACGAGTGTGTCAGTGGACATCCGAGGTGACCTCCTGTTTCCTGGGGGCGCGTCGTGGGGGTCGGCCGGTCGCATCGCGCAGTGCGTCGGCGATGGCGTTGAGCGCCCACACGGTCGCCACGATCAACAGTGCGGGGACGACGGGGCCGAACGGAACCTGGTAGAGGTACTGCAGTCCGCTGGCGAGCAGCCCGCCCCAGGTGGGGTCCGGCGGGACGACGCCGATCCCGAGGAACGTCAGCGAAGACACGATGACGAGGCTGGCCCCGGTCATCGCGGCGAACGTCACGCCGACCGCGGGCAGCACCTTGCGCACCGCGTGACGGCGGATGATCCAGGACGTGTCGGCACCCATCAGTTCGGCGGCCTCGACGTACTGGGAGTTGGCCACGGTCAGCGCCGCGGCACGCGTGACCCGGTAGAACGCGGGTGCGATGAGGATGCCGACGGCGAACATCGCCTGTGCGAGGCCGTTTCCGAGCAGCGCGGTCATCGCGACGGCGAACACCAGGAACGGCAGTGTGATGAGCGCATCCATCAGCCGGAGCGTGAACCATTCCACGCTGCGCCCGAGGTACACCGACAGGAAGCCGGGGATCACGCCGAGGAGGAATCCGACGACGACGCATTGCAGCGCCGACAGCACCGACACGGTCGACCCCGCCAGGAGGCGGCTGAACACGTCCCGCCCGACGTTGTCGGTGCCGAGCCAATGAGTTCCACTCGGGCCCTGAAGAATTGCCGTGGTGTCCTGCTCGAGCGGGTCGAACGGGGCGAGCGCGGGCCCGAAGACCGCGAGCACGACGATCAGCCCGAGGACGACCAGCGCGGCGCGGGCGGAGTGATAGCGCAGAATTGCTGTGAGCACGGGAGTCAGTCCCTCCGCTTGGTGGCCGGCTGCAGGACGCTCTGGGCGATGTTGACGACGATGTTGCAGAACAGCACGAACACGATCGCCACGACGAGCGTTCCCTGGACGATGGGAACGTCCCCGCGCAGCGCGGAGTCGGCGGCGAGACGACCGAAGCCGGGCATGGAGAACATCGTCTCCATCACGACGGCGCCGCCGATGAGCGTGGGGATCTTCATCCCCAGGATCGACAGCGCGGGACCGCTGCCGTTACGCAGTGTGTGCACGAACAGAATTCGTGACGGGCTGATGCCCCGCACCACCGCGCCGGTGACGTAGTTCTGATCCAGTTCCGCGACCAGTCCGGTGCGCAGTTGCCGCGCGATGTCGGCGACGACGTCCATGCTCAGCGCGATCGCGGGCATGATGATCAGCGACAGCCAGCGGCCGAAGTTCTCGTCCGGCGGGACGTATCCGGCCGACGGCAGCCAGTGCAACCCGACGCTGAAGACGAGGATCAGTCCGATCGAGATGACGAACGGCGGCAGCGTCGACGCCACCGACGTGTAGGCGGTGATCGCCCGGTCGAGCAGGCTGCCCCTGTAGACGGCGGCGAGGATCCCCAGTCCGACACCGAGGACGAGTCCGATGACCAGCGCGACCCCCGCGATGGAGGCGCTGACGGCGAGCCGCTCCCCGATCAGCTCGCTGACCGGGATCTTGCTGAACCACGAGACACCGAGGTCGCCGCTCAGCATGCTCGACATCCAGTCGACGTACTGCTGCCAGACCGGCTTGTCCAGCCCGAATTCGGTATTGATGCGGGCGATCGTCTCCGGGGTGGCGGCGTCACCGGCGATTCCGGCGGCCGGATTCAGCCCGCTCGCCGCACCGAGCAGGAACGTGATCAGGGTGGAGAACAGGAAGACCGGGACCACGATCAGCACGGTGCCGAGCACGACCCGTGCCGCCGTGCCGAGCGCGCCCGCAGGCACCGGGAGAGCGAAGGTTCTCCCGGTGCCTGCGGCCTCGATGTCTGCGGTGGTCACGAGACCGTGACGCCTTCCCAGCGAACCTGGGACGGCAAGATGTTCAGGTTCTTCAGATCCGGGTTGGACACGATGATCCACGGATTGCTGAAGAGGTAGTTCGTCGGCGACTGCTCGACACCGACCCTGACGGCCTGCCACAACCGCGGCTTGTACTGCGGGTCCTCGAGCGGGGTGCGGCGCACGGCGTCGAGTGCGGCCGTGAACTCCGGCGACGCGTGCGGGCCGCTGAGGTTCATGATGCCTTCCGGACCGTAGACGGCGAGCAGGTTCTGCACCGGGGATTCACGTCCGATGGTCCCGTCCGTGGCCAGCTGCGGGTTCTTCGCGATGTAGACCTCACTCTGCCACGTCGACGAACCGGGCGGGACCACCTTGATCGTGGACTCCACGCCGACCTTCTTCAGCTGCGACTGCACGAGTTCCGCACGGTTGGTGGCCGCCGACTGCGCCGTGATCTCGATCGACAACTGCCCGGGCGCGTAGCCGGCCTCGGCGAGGAGACGAGATGCCTTGTCGGGGTCGTAGTTCCAGAGTTTCTCGATCTCCGGGTTGAAGGCGAGGTAGCCGTCGGGGAACGGCTGGCTGGTGGTGCTCCCCAGCCCGTTCGTGATGACGTCGACGAACGCCTGGCGGTCGAATGCGTAGCGGAACGCCTCGACGATCTTCGGGTTGTCGAACGGGGCCTTGTTGAGGTTGATGGACACGTCGTTCGCGGCCAGCGACGGCTTCACGGTCACGTCGAGACCGGCGGCCTCGGCTTCCTTGGACTGCAACGCCGGCAGCGTCGCGAAATCGATGGAGCCGGACTGGACGCCGGCGACGAGGGTGGCCGGGTCCGGGGCGACGCTGAGTTCGAAGTGGTCGATGTGGATGTTCTCGGCGTCCCAGTAGTTCGGGTTCTTCTCGAAGTACGCGTGGTCCTCGGCGACGAAATCGGTGATCGTGAACGGTCCCGCCCCGACCGGCCACACGCTGAGCTTCTGGGGATCGGCCGCCGCGGTCGGGCTGGCAATCGCACCGGTGCGACCGGCGACCAGGTACGGGATCTGGTAGTCGGCGTCGGCCAGGTGCAGCGTGACGTCGGTGGCGCTGTCGGCGGTGACCTCGGTGACGCCGGCGAGCTGATCGCGCAGGAACGAATCGTCCTGGGTCTTGCCGCGGTCGAAGAACGCCTTCACCGCCTGCGAATCGAGGGTGGTCCCGTCGGAGAAGGTCAGACCGTCACGCAGGCTGAACGTCACCGCGGTGCCGTCGGCGTTGTACTTCCAGCTCTCGGCGAGCGACGGTTCGACGTTGCCCTCGGCGTCGAGCCGGGTCAGCGACGCGTACGCGAGGCTGATCGTGTTGATGTCGTTTCCGGTCCGGCTCGTCACCGGATCCCAGGACGTGGGGAGGTTGAACGCCCACTTGACCTCGGCGCCGTCCGAACTGCTGCCACCGCCGCACGCGGTGGCGACGAGACCGACGATCACTCCGAGGATGACGGCGCCGGCGATCCGCCGGCTCTTCTTGCTCACTGGGTGCTCCTGACCATGCAAAGGGGGGTGGTGATTCAGACGCTCGCGGACAGCGGCGCGGTGGTGCCGGGCAGCGGGGCGGGGGCGATACCCTCACGCCGCGCCCGGGTGTAGCGGTTCTCCGCGAACGGCAGACCGAGGTTGCCGCGCAACGTGTTCTGCTCGTAGTCCTCCCGGACCACTCCGCGCTCACGCAGGATCGGCAGCACCTCGTCGACGAAGCGACGGAACTGGGCCGGGTGACCGATGTGGATGTTGATGCCGTCGAGGGCGTGACCGTCCAGCCAGCGCTGCAGTTCGTTCGCGACGGTCTCGGCGCTGCCGGTGAACGGCGACGTCTTCGGCGCGCTGAGCGCCTCGACGGTCTGGCGCAGCGTCAGCCCGCGGCCGACGGCGAGGTCGGTGATCTTCTTCGCCTGCGTGTAGAAGCTCCGCTCCGCGTCCTTCAACGCCTCCGTGGGGAACGGCGCGTCGAGGTCGTACTGCCGGAAGTCGTGCCAGCCGAAGGGACGGCCGAGTTCCCGCAGGGACTTGCCGAAGTCGTTGTCCGCCAGCTGGGTCGTGCGCTCGATCTCGCGGGCGTCGGCGTCGGTGTCGCCCACCGTGACGGTGACGCCGGGCAGGACCACGATGTCCTCGGGGGCGCGCCCGTACGCCGCGGCACGGTTCTTGATGTCGGCGTAGAACGCGGCACCGGCCTCGAAACTCGGCGCGTGCGTGAAGATCCCGTCGGCGATGCGCGCTCCGAGGTCGCGGCCCTGGTCGGAGTCGCCGGCCTGGAAGATCACCGGCTGTCCCTGCCGTGAGCGTTCGATGTTGAGCGGTCCCACCACCGAGAAATGCTCGCCCCGGTGCTCGAGGGTGTGCAACCTGTCCGAGTCGAGGAAGCGGCGGGCCTCGCGGTCGCGCGGAAACGCGTCGTCCTCGTAGGAATCCCACAGCGCCTTGACGACCTCGACGTGTTCGAGGGCCCGGCCGTAGCGGGTGGCGTAGTCGTAATGCTCCTCGAGGCCGTAGTTTCCGGCGGTGCCCGAGTCGCCACTGGTCACCACGTTCCAGCCGGCGCGGCCGCGGCTGATCAGGTCGAGGGACGCGAACCGTCGCGCGAGGTTGAACGGCTGGTTGAACGACGTGGTCAGCGTGCCGACGAGCCCGATGTGCTTCGTGGCCACGGCGAGCGCCGACAGCAGCGTCAGCGGCTCGAGCCGGTTGAGGTAGTGCGGGGGCGAGTCGGGCGTGATGAACTGGCTGTCGACGATGAACACGAGGTCGAACCGTGCCTGCTCGGCCAGACGCGCGTATTCGATGTACCAGTCGATGTCGACGCTGGCGTCGCCGGGGATCTCCGGGTCCAGCCAGGTGTACGGGTGCCCGGGCCCACCCGTGGGGGTGAGGACAGCTCCCAATTTCAGTTGCCGTCTCGTCATGTTCTCGCTCCTTCGTCGTTCGCCGTCAGGCACCTGCCTCGGCACGCCGCGTTGAAGTGTATGGAGCAAACAGACGCGTGCAGAGTATTAAATTCTCGATGTTTCAAAACATATTTCGTATGTCCGGCAGTGCTGCCGAACAAAGTCCGATCAGTCGAAGAACTCGCGGGACGACTCCGCGACAGCCACCGCGACGACGTCGGCGAGCTGCCCGATCAGCTCGGTGTCGTCGGGCAGTTGGGTGGCCGACAGGCGCAGGAGTTGGCGTGCGGGTGACCGCACGAACGAGCGCGATCCCGCGCCCACGGAGATGCCCTGCCGCGCCAGCGCGACCAGCGCCGCCGTCTCGTCCGACACCGTGACCCACACGACCAGACTGTGCGGGCCCGCGAAAGCCTCGATGCCCCGGTCGATCAGGGCCTCGAGCAACGTCGTGCGCCTGCTTGCGTAGCGTTCGTGCGCCGCCGTGACCGCGGATTCGGCGTCGGCGCTGCCGATCAGATGGGCGAGAGTGTTCTGCAGAATCCGGCTGTTCGAGCCGACGCCGTGGCTGCGCACCTTCATGGCCTTCTCGATCAATTCGCGGGAGCCGCCGAGAACGGAGGTCCGCACGTCGATCCCGTAGGCCTTGCAGTAGCTGCGGATCCGGACGACACGCTGCGGCAGTTCACATCCGAGGGACGGCGGTTGTTCCGGTTCGAGCGGTCCGATCGAGTCGTCCTCGACCACCCACACCGCGGGATGCCGTCGCAGCACGTCGGCGAGTTCGCGGGTGCGCCGCGCGCTGACCGCGTGGTCGACGGCGAACGGGGCACCGGGCTGGAACACGAACGCGACCGCACCGGAGGTCAGGGCCTCGTCGAGTGCGTCCGGCCGGGGACCGTCGCGGTCGGCTCCGACACCGACCGCGTCCAAACCCAGGTCGCGGAGGGTGTCGAGCACCCCCGGGCCGAGGGGCTCGTCGACCGCCACCCTGGACCCGGGCGGCGCCGCCGCCTCCACCGCGAGCAGTAACGCCTCGGTGCCACCGCCCGCCGTCGCCCACGCCTCCGGTTCGAACGGCCACCCCGGAGCGACGGCATTACGCAACCGCTCGGTCATCAGTTCCCGCCCGAACACATTCAACGTCTCGGCGTCCAGGCTGGACAGCAGCGCGTCGGACAGGGACGGCTGTAGCGCCAGGTCGGGCGCATTCTGCGCCAGGTCGACGCCGCGCCAGTCGGGAATGCCCCGTTCGGGCACACTGTCGCGAGGCGGCAGCACGACGGTGCCGCCGCGGCGGCGGGTCTGCACGAATCCCTGTTCCTGCAACCGGCCCCACGCGCTGACGATCGCACCGACACTGAGATCGGTCGCCTTCGCGAGTGCGCGGACGGTCGGCAGCCGGTCGCCGGGGCTCAGCTCACCCGACCGGATGAGGTCGGCGACGGCGTCGGCCAATTCCACGGTGCGGCCGTCGATCCGTTCGAGCAACCACTCCGGCGCAATCGTCTCCGACTCCAGTACCGCTGACATCTCCACCCCTTCGATCGACAACCACTAGCCGGGTCATGGCGCGAGTGCGCCCGCCGGTTCGCGGAGGAGGACGTCGGGCGTACCGGGCAGTCGCAGACGCTCGAGGAACTGCACGATCTCGGCGGCGACGGAGCGGTGGGACACGTCGTTGAGAATGTCGTGCCGCCCGTCGTTGACGACGACCACCCGCGCGCCCGGCAAGGCGGACGTGACAGCGAGGACGTCCGCCACCGGGCTCAGGACGTCGGCGCCGCCGTGGACGACGAGGACGGGAACCTGCACGTGGGTCAGCGAATCCGCCGTGGCGACCGGCGCCTCCGCGCCGAGCGTCCCGCGGTCGAGGGCGTCGTCCGCGGACAGGACGCCCCGGTGCACCGGACACGCGGAGCGGATCTCGAGTTCGCCGTCCCACCCTCCGGTGAAGGCGTCGGTGCCCGCGACGAGAAGACCGGCGGCCACGACCCCGGACACCGCCGGATGGGTGGCGGCGAGGTCGAGCGCGGTGAGGGCGCCACTGTCCGACCCGACGACGGTGAGCGGGAGACCGGATTCGGCGTCGGCGATCACGCGGGCGGCCGCGGCGGGGTCGTTCTCCACCACCGCGACACGGTAACCGTCGAACGCGATCCGCCGGGCGAACCTGCGGTACACGTGAGCATGCTCACCTCGGCCGGCGACGACGATCACCGAGCCACGCGCGGTCGCTTCGGGTTCCAGCCAGTCGATGTCCACTGATTACCTCACTCGGGGTGGTTGTTCGCAGGATTGACTGCGTCACCCTGGCTCACCCGCGCACGGTGGAACAAGAGTAATGCTCGAGCAGAACAAAACACGTGTCTTCTCGTCGCACTTCGTGTTTTGTTCCGAACATATTCGTTTTGTGATTCACACAAGCGTATCGACGAAGGGACAGGCACACCGATGCCCGAGACCACAGGGTTCGCGACCCGGCAGGTCCGCACCGGCTATCAACCCGGCACGCCGCAGAACACCGCGATCCCCCCGATCTACCAATCGGTTGCCTACGACTTCGGCAGCTTCGACCAGGCGCGGGACATCTTTTCCCTGCGCCGCAAGGGAAACCTGTACAGCCGCACCGGGAACCCCACCCAGGCCGTGCTCGAGCAGCGTCTCGCCGACCTCGACGGCGGTGTCGCCGCACTGGCCACCGGCTCCGGGCAGTCCGCGGTCGCGGTCGCCCTCCTCACCCTCGCGAGGTCGGGGCAGCACATCGTCGCCGCGCGGCAACTGTACGGCGGAACCGTCGATCTCCTCACCGACACCTTCGCGGACTTCGGGATCGACGTCACCCTCGTCGACCAGGACGACCTCGACGCCTGGCGTGCGGCCGCGCGCCCCGAGACCCGGGCCTTCTTCGCCGAGACGATCGGCAACCCCGTCGCCTCCGTCCTCGACGTCCGGGCCGTCGCCGACATCGCGCATCAGGCCGGGGTTCCGCTGATCGTCGACAACACGATCGCCACCCCGTATCTGCTCCGCCCCAAAGACTTCGGCGCCGACATCGCCGTGTACTCGGCCACCAAGTTCATCGGCGGGCACGGAACGTCGCTGGGCGGTGTGATCGTCGACCTCGGCACGTTCGACTTCGGCGCGGAGCCGCGGCGGTGGACCCAGTTCACCGAGCCGTACCCGAGGATCGGGGACCTCGTGCTGTGGGACGAGTTCGGTCGCGACCGGAGCGCCTATCTGGTGTACGCGAAGACGAAGGTCGTTCACGACCTCGGACCCGCACTGTCCCCGTTCAATTCGTTCCAGCTGCTCCAGGGGCTGGAGACGCTGGACCTACGGCTGGAGCGGCAGGTCGGTTCGGCGCTGGCCATCGCCCGGTTCCTGGACGGTCATCCCGCGGTCGCGAAGGTCAACTATCCCGGTCTGCCGGACAACCGGTGGCACGACGCCGCCCGCCGGTATCTGCCGCGGGGCGCCGGTTCGGTGTTCTCCTTCGATCTCGCCGTCGACGACGCGAAGGTCGCGAAGTTCGTCGACTCGCTGCAACTGTTCGCCATCGTCGCCAACATCGGCGACGCCCGCTCCCTGGTGGTGCACCCCGCCACCACCACGCACAGCCACCTCGACGACACGCAACTCCGCGACGCCGGATTCGGCTACCGCACCGTCCGATTGTCCATCGGACTGGAGAACCTGGACGACCTCGTCGACGATCTGCGCGCGTCGCTCGACGCCATCACGGAGGAATGACATGCATTTCGGCTACTGGACGCCCATCTACGGCGGCTTCCTGCGCAACCTCGGCGACGAAGGCATGCCCGCCACCTGGGACTACGTCAAACGGCTCTCGCAGCTGGCCGACCGGCTCGGATACCACACGACCCTCGTGCCCGAGCTCTACCTCAACGACCGCAAGGGCGTCGACGCACCCAGCCTCGAGGCGTGGTCGCTGTCGTCGGCGATCCTCGCGGTCACCGAACAGCTGCGGGTGATGACGGCGGTGCGCCCCGGATTCCACCTGCCCGCGGTCACCGCGAAGGAGTCCGCGACGATCACCGACATCGCCGGCACCACCGACGCCGGTGCCGCACGGTTCGCGCTCAACGTCGTCGCCGCGTGGTGGGAGGAAGAGGCCCGGCAGTACGGCGGAGCCTTCACCCGGCACGACGAGCGGTACCGGCAGGCCGGCGAATTCGTCGACGTCCTGCGCGGGCTGTGGGAACACACCCCGTTCACCTACCAGGGCGAGCACTTCAGCGTGCGCGACTCGATCCTGTCGCCGAAACCCGGAATCCACCCCCCGGTGTTCGCGGGCGGGGAAAGCGAGAGCGGCCGCGAATCGATCGCCACCTTCGCCGACTCGTACGTCCTGCACGGCGGCACCGTCGACGAGGTGCGCGCGAAGATCGCCGACATGAACGCACGGTCGCAGCGAATCCACCAGCGGGACATGGCCGAATTCGGCATGTCCACGTACATCATCGTGCGCGACACCGAAGCGGAGGCCCGCGCGGAACTCGAACGCATCACCACCGTCGACCCCCACTCGCCCGGGTATGCATCGTTCGAGGAGTTCGTGAAGAACTCCGAACTCGACGTCGAACTGTCCAGGCGCGAATACTCCGTCGGCACGCGCGGACTGCGCCCCGACCTCGTCGGCACACCCGAACAGGTCGCGGAGAAGATCCGCGCCTATCAGGACGCCGGCCTCACCCTCCTGCTCATCCAGTGCTCCCCCGCGCACGAGGAACTCGAGCGCATCGCCGAGCAGGTGTTCCCGCTGGTCCCCACCCGTGAGTACTTGTTAACCGCCGGCGGTTGAGAAGTACTCACAGGCGCCCTTGACGGCACCACTCGTCGCGAGTAAGGATCGAAGGGCGCGAGGGGATTCGTCATGGCAGACATCGAAGTCGACTATTGCGTCGTCGGAGCCGGATTCGCCGGACTGGCGGCGGCGCTGCGTCTGACACAGGCCGGGCACTCGGTCGCGGTGATGGAGGCGCGCGACCGAATCGGCGGGCGCACGTTCACCGAGGCCCGCGACGACGGTTCGTGGATCGATCGCGGCGGCGCGTGGATCGGGCCGGGGCAGGACCGGATCTACGCCCTGATGGACGAATTCGGCGTCGCGAGTTACAAGCAGTACACCGACGGCGAGGCCATGATGGTCGTCGACGGTAAGCAGTACCGGTACAAGGGCACGATTCCCCTGACGATGAGTCCCTGGGCCACGGCAAATCTCGGCGCCGTGTTCTTCGAACTCGGCCAGATGTGCAAGACGATCCCCCTGAACGCACCGTGGGAGGCGAAGAAGGCCGCGAAGTGGGACGCGATCAGTCTCGCGAAATGGCTCGGCGACAACACGTTGTCCAAGCCCGCCCACGACCTTCTCGAGACGGCCGTCGCCGGCTGTTACACGTCCGCCGCGTCGGAGGTGTCGATGCTGTTCGTGCTGTATCAGATGGCTTCGGGCGGCGGTCCCGGTTTCGTTCTCGGGGTGAAGGACGCCGCCGAGGATGCGCGACCGGTCGGCGGAATGGGGGCCGTCTACCGCCCGATGGCAGCCGAGATCGGCGACGCACTCCATCTGTCGCAACCCGTCCGGGATCTCGCGCAGGACGACGACGGCGTGACCGTCCGCTCCGCGGACCTGGCCGTGCGCGCCCGGAGAGCGATCGTCGCGGTCCCCCTCGCGATCGCGAGCCAGATCCACTACGAGCCCCTGCTCCCGATGGATCGGTCGTTCCTGCACCAGCGGATGCCGAGCGGTGCCGTCATGAAGATCGCCGTCGTCTACGACGAACCCTTCTGGCGCGCCGACGGATTGTCGGGGCAGTCGGCGGCACCCGACTCCCCCGCGACCATCACCATCGACGCCTGCACCGACACCGGACGTCCCGGAGTCCTGTGCGTGATCGTCGAGGGACCGATCGCCCGCAAGCTGGGGATGCTGCCGGAAGCGGAGCGGAAGAAGGCGGTGCTCGCGGAGTTGACCGCGAGGTTCGGAGCCGCAGCGGCGTCCCCCGTCGACTATGTCGAGCAGAACTGGGGCGCCGAACGGTACTCCGGCGGCGGCATGCTCAGTCACGCGCCGACGGGAGTACTCACCCAGTTCGGCCATGCCCTCCGCGAACCCTGCGGTCGCATCCACTGGGCGGGCACGGAAAGTTCGTCCGTGATGTGCGGCTGGGTCGACGGCGCCGTCCGCTCCGGCGAACGCGCCGCCCGGGAAGTCACCCAGCGCGACGGCGTGCTGTCACCCGCCCGCGCTCAGTAGTAGACGGCGCCCGGCACACCCCCGCCGACGGCCACCGCGTCGCCGGTGATCCCGACGCTGCGCGGCGACGCCAGGAACGTGACGACGTCCGCGACCTCGCCGGCATCGATCAACCGGTGGATCGAGTTGGTGGCCAGCCGCGACTCCAGTTCGGCCACGGTCACGCCTTCCGCCTCGGACTGCTCCGCCAGCCGGTCGACGAGTCGTTCCGTCCGCGTCAGTCCCGGGTGCACCACGGTGACGTTGACGCCGTGCGGTCCGAGTTCGTCGGCGAGGTTCTTCGTCAGCGCCGACACACCGACGTTCCGGACGGTCTGCGCGATGGAGTTGGCCTGGCGTGCACCGAGCCCGCTGATATTGATGATCCGTCCCCACCCCTGCTCGACGAGGTGGGGTGCCACCGCGCGGGCGGTCCGCAGATAGCCGAGCACCTTGATCTCGAGTTCGCCGCGGACCACGTCGTCGGTGGTCGACGCGAAGTCGCTCGGCTTGCCCGCACTCCACGGTGTGGCGGCGGCGTTCACGAGAATGTCGACGCCGCCGAGTTCGTCGACCGTTCGCTGCACGAGTGCGCGCACCGACTCGTCGTCGCCGGTGTCGGTCGGTACCCCGATGACCCGACGTCCGGTCTCCTGCGACAGCGTCTTCGCCGCCAGTTCCAGCGCCTCGGCTCCCCTCGCCGCGAGCACCACGTCGACCCCCTCCGACGCGAGGCTGCGCGCGATCGCGAGACCGATTCCGCGGCTGCCGCCGGTGACGACGGCCCGCTTGCCGCCCAGACCGAGATCCATTGTGTTCTCCTCATCTCCGCTGTCCACCCCTCGGTTCGAGGGTAGGTTCGGACCAACTGGGTGTCACGGATTCGATTCAGCGTGAGGTCAATTGCGCTCCGCGCCCGTGCGTGGTTAGCGAGTCCAGAGACTCCTCAACCACGCACGGGCGGCGGAGCCGCCACCGTCAGCAGGAGGAGCGATCAGATGCGCACACCGTCACCGGCACGCACCCTTCTCGGGGTGGTCGGGATCGCCGCCGCACTCACTGTCTCGGCGTGCGGGTCGACGGACGAGTCGGGGACCCCGGAGACCGCAGAGTCCGCACCGACCGGGACGACCGCACCGCACCCCGACCGCTGCCTGATCGGCGAACTGCAGGTGACGCTCGGAGAGCCCAGCGGGGCGGCCGGATCTCAGGAGATCCCGCTCGTCTTCACCAACACGGGCACCCGCGACTGCACCCTCCACGGCTATCCCGGGGTGTCCTACGTCGCGGCCCCGGACGGTCCGCAGGTAGGTGCGGCGGCTGCTCGGGACGGTGGAACGGAGACTCCCGTGACGGTGGCTCCGGGCGCGCGGGCCACCGCCGCGGTGCGCGCGACGGTGGTGCAGAACTATCCCGCCGACACGTGTGGTCCCGCACCGGTCGCGGGATTCCGGGTGTACCCGCCGAACGACACCGGTTCGGTGTTCGTCCCCTACCCCTCCACCGGCTGTTCGCAGACCGGCGTCAAGCAACTGTCGGTGCAGCCCGTCACGGGGTGACCTTGTTCACCCGCACCGGGTGAGTCGGCTCACCCCGGGCTCGACCTACGGTCTGGATAGACGTGGTCGCACAGGAGGAGGGCGGAGGCATGTTCGAGATCATCCGCGAAGTGCATTCCGAGGTTCGGCACCGCCGCGGCCCGCGGCATCACCATCATCTCCTCACTCGGCCGGAGCGCCGGTCGCGGATCCTGAGACACCTCCTCATGTGATCAGCAGGGGCCGGAAACCCTCCCACCAGCGCTGCTCCTTGCCTTCGCTAACCATCGGCGCGGATGGGTACTATCCGACGTCGTGACTGACAGCAGGCTGGAATCGGCGAATGTGTCCAGAGACGACTCGGACGAGTCGCCGATCGGGACCCCGCCCCAGTCGTCGCCTCTCGGTCAGTCGGTCCGCTCCGCTCGTCTCCTCGCCGTCGTCGCCTCCCTCTTCGGCGTGCTGCTCACGTTGTCGCTTCCGTTCCTTCCGGTCGAGCAGGACAGCGCGACCCTCTCCTGGCCGCAGAACGGCAGCACCGGAAGCGTCGAGGCACCGCTCGTCTCCTACGCGCCACTGAGCCTCGACGTACGAATCCCCTGTTCGACGGTCGGCGAACTCGCCGACCGCGGCGGGCTGCTGGCCTCCACCGCGCCCGCGGGGGCCGCCGACGCCGGGAGGTACGGACTGGTCGCCAAGGTGAATCCGGCGACCGCGGGCGGTCCCGCCGGCGTCGAGGTGCTGCTGCGGAACCAGGTGCTCGTGTCGTCACCGCTGGAGGGGCTACCCGCAGACTGCACGCTCGTGGTGTCCTCGGATTCGACGCGGACCACCGCCGGCATCGTGACGGCTGGCCACGACGCCCCGACCGTCGTCGACGGCGATCTCCGCCCGCAGATGGTCGGCATCTTCAGCGACCTCGACGGACCGGCGCCCGACGGACTGCAGGTGACCGCGCAGATCGACAGCCGGTTCTCGTCGACGCCGTCGACGATCAAACTCGTGGCCATGGTGGCGGGCGCGCTGGCCACGATTCTCGCGCTGGTGGCGCTGCACCGCCTCGACAATGTGGACGGCCGCCGGGCCCGGCGATTCCTGCCGACACGCTGGTGGTCGTTCGGGGCCGTCGACGCCGTCGTGCTCGGCACGCTGGTGCTGTGGCATTTCATCGGCGCCTCCACCTCCGACGACGGCTATCAGTTCAACATGGCCCGCACGTCCGAGGCCGCCGGCTACATGGCCAACTACTTCCGCTGGTACGGCGTCCCCGAGGCGCCGTTCGGGTCTCCCTACTACGACGTCCTCGCGGTGCTGGCGAACATCACACCGGCCAGCCCGTTCGTGCGACTGCCCGCGCTGCTCGCCGGCGTCGTCGCGTGGCTGGTGATCAGCCGTGAGGTCGCACCGCGACTCGGCGCCGCCGTCCGCGGCAACCGGCTCGCACTGTGGACGGGCGGGCTGGTGTTCCTCGCGTTCTGGCTCCCCTACAACAACGGTCTGCGGCCCGAACCGATCGTCGCGGTGGGTGTGCTGCTCACGTGGTGCTCGGTGGAACGCGCCGTCGCGACCCGCCGGCTGCTGCCCGCCGCGGTGGCGATCCTGGTCGGTGCGGCCACGCTGACCGCGGGACCGTCCGGGTTGATCTGCTTCGGCGCCCTCGTTGCCGGCGCCCGGCCGATTCTGCAGATCGTGATCGCGCGGGCCAAGACGGTGGGATACGTCGCGTTGCTGGCGCCGCTCGTCGCGTCGGGGACCGTGATCCTGGTGGCGGTGTTCGCCGATCAGACCCTCGCCGCCGTGATGGAGATGCAGCACGTGCACGCCATCGGGCCCAACGTCCCCTGGTTCGACGAGTACCTCCGCTACCAGTACCTGCTGAACATCTCCGTCGACGGTTCGCTGTCGCGCCGGTTCGGTGTGTTCGTGATGGTGCTGTGCCTGGCAGTGACGGTGCTGGTGATGCTGCGCAAGGGTGGCCGGATTCCCGGGACGGCGGCGGGACCGTCGCGGCGTCTCATCGGCATCACACTCGCCGCGATGGGCCTGATGATGTTCACACCCACCAAGTGGACGCATCACTTCGGCATCTACGCGGGTCTCGCGGGGTCGCTCGCCGTCCTCGCGTCCGTGGCGGTGAGCACCGCCGTGGTGCGCTCGCCACGCAATCGCGCCCTGTTCGCGGCCGCCGTGCTGTTCCTGCTGGCGATGTGTTTCACCAGCACCAACGGCTGGTGGTACGTGTCGAGTTACAGCGTCCCGTGGTGGGACAAGCCGGTGTCGATCGCCGGCCTCGGTGCCGGCACGATCCTGCTCGGCGCCACCCTGGCGATGCTGCTGATCGCGGCGTGGTGCTACTTCCGCGAGCCCTACACGCGGAACGACGCCGCGCCGCGGCGCCGCTTGTGGGCCCTCCCGCCGTTGACGGTGGCGGCCGCCGCGATGGTCCTGTTCGAGGTGCTGTCGATGGCGAAGGGCGCGGTCGCGCAATACCCGGCGTTCTCCCTCGCCCGCTCGAATGTCGACGCCGTCACCGGCGCGCCGTGCGGCCTGGCCAACGACGTGCTGCTCGAAACCGATCCCAACGCGTCACTGCTGCAACCGCTGTCCGGTGACGCGGCGACCACACTGGCGGGTACCGGCAGCGCCGGATTCAGCCCGAACGGCGTCGCCGGCGACCTGAGCGCCGACGAGGAATCGTCGGACGCGGGTGTCGCCAACTCCGTCAAGACCGACAACACCGAGCAGACGGCGTCGAGCAACGCCGCGGGCACCGGCGGCGGCGCGGGTGCGGTGGGTGTCAACGGCAGCGCCGTGGCATTGCCGTTCGGACTCGACCCCGCGAGCACCCCGGTCCTCGGCAGCGACGGCAGCGACGGCGACGCGTCGCTGACCACCGGGTGGTACCGGCTGCCCGGTGCCGGCTCGGACACCGGTGCGGGTGACCTCGTCTCCATCGCCGCCGCGGGTCGCATCCGCTCCGTCGATGCGAACGGCGTCGTCACGTACGGCCAGAGCCTCGAGGTGGAGTACGGCACCGCGCAGCAGGACGGCACGGTCGCGGTGGAAGGACGGGTGACGCCGATCGACATCGGCCCGGCGCCGTCCTGGCGCAATCTGCGGGTTCCGCTCGATTCCCTGCCGGGCGACACGGATGTCATCCGGCTGGTGGCGTCGGACGCGGACAACGATCCGCAGCAGTGGCTCGCGGTGACACCGCCGCGCGTTCCGCGGACGCAGACGCTGAACGACGTGATCGGCTCCGAATCGCCCGTCATGATCGACTGGGCTGTGGGCCTTGCCTTTCCGTGCCAGCGACCGTTCGATCACCGTGCGGGCGTCGCGGAGGCGCCCGAGTACCGGATCCTCCCGGACCGTCCGGGTGCGATCATGACCAGCCTGTGGCAGGACCGATACGGCGGCGGGCCGCTCGGCTGGATCGAGATGACCCGGGCGAGCCGCACCATTCCGTCGTACCTGAAGAACGACTGGGACCGCGACTGGGGAGGAGTGGAGCAGTACTCCCCCCTCGACGCCGGCGCGAGGGCCGCGGAGATCGACACCACCCGAACGCCGCGTTCGGGTCTGTGGAATCCGGCGCCGATCATCACCGCCTACTGAGCATCGGTGACGCGCCCGCACCGGGCGCGTCACCGCTCACCTCAGAGTTCGAATTCTTCCGGCGCGATGCCGACGGCGAAACAGGCGTCCCGCACCACGTTTCGCTCGTGCTGGTCGAAGTTTCCGTCGGCGCCGCCGATGACGATGCCGACCTGAATGACGGCCCGGGCCTGGTCCTGCTTGGACTTCAGCTTCGCGATGGTGGCGGTGGCCTCGATCTTGCCGAACTCGAAATCGGACTGCAGCTTGCTGCAGTACCAGTCGAACTTCTGGCTCAGCTCGTCCGACGGGAACACCTTCAGCGCCTCGTTGCTGGTGATCAGCCCCGCCGTCTTCTGCCGCTCGGACGGGTCGATGGTCCCGTCCGCCGCGGCGATGAGGGCGCACATGGCCATGGCGGCGTTGGCGAACTCCTTGTTCTGGAACTGTGCCGTCTTGGTCTTGAGCTGGCCGTTCATCTCGAACGCCTTTGCCTTCAGCTGATCCCAGAAAGCCATTGGACTCCTTCGTCGTGTGCCCACGCACGGTGCGTGTGGTGTCCAATTTGCCAGGTTTCCCGCGCCGGCGTCGCCGCGGCCGGTCTACCAGCGCAGTCCCACCCGACTAGCTTTGGGTTTGGCGACGGACGATCTCGTTGATCCAGATCGGCGCGTACGGGGACGTGCAATTGGGCGGGGTGGGATAGTCCTTCAGGACTTCGAGGCTTTCGCCGATGCCGATCGCGCGGCCACGAAGCTCGGGGTGATGGATGCCGATGGTGGCGAGGCATTCGTTCATGGCCCACTGCAGGCGATCCGGTGCGTCCTTCATCTGCCCCTCGATGAGGTCGAGGAGTTCGGGCAGATCGAGTTCGCCGGAGGCTTTCGCCACGCGGTCGCTGGTCAGCGCCCACCCCGCACTGGCAACGACCGGGTCGGGGTCGGCGAACCACGCGACGCGCAGTTCTTCGACGTGCGGACTCTTCTTGACGACGTAGCTGACCAGCCAGCCGTGCACCTTGGGTACGCGTGCGTCGCGGAGCATGGCGTCCAACTCGGACGCGGTGTACGCCTTGGGGCGGCAGATCAGGATCGCGACGAGACGGGCCGCGGTGTCGCCGGTCGCCCACAGTTCGCCGGCGAGGTCGTGCTGGGTCTTGAGACTCTTGGCCACGGCGCGCAGCTTGGTGAGGTTGACACCGTGATCGTCCCCGTGGCGTTCGTTCACGGCGCGGATCTTCGGATCTTCCAGGGCCGCCAGTTCCGCCATCACGTCGCCGACCGTGGCCTGGGGTACCGCACGAGTCACCACAACGATCTCCTCTACGTCTCCGCCCGACAACGCGCCCAGCTTACGTCGACCGGGTCCGTTCAGGGCCGCAGCGACGGCAGCCCCGCCGTCGGCAGGTGAATCCACCCCTCCCGCTCGGCGACGTCGCGGTCGCCGCCTTCGGGTAGCGCGGTGCAGCCGACGGCGGCGGCCCGCGCGATGACCGCGGCCAGCACGGCGTCGAAGGCGTCGTCCGATTCACGGCAGATCGTCTGGAATGCACCGAGATCCATCCAGTCCGCGGCCGCGAGGAACGCGTCGACCAACTCCCCCAGCCTCACTCGATTCTGGACGCTCTTGTATCCGCGCGACGTCAGCCCCCAGGTGCGCAGCGCTGCCGCCGGATACGCCTCCACCACCCGGCCGTCGACGCGGTCGACGTCGGCGCCCAGGTCGCCCAGTTCGGCGAGGATCCCGGCGCACCGCAAGGCGACGTGCGCGATGAGGTCCGCCGACACGCTGAGCGGCGCTATCCCCGTCGCGGCCTGCACCACGAGGTCGGTGCGCCGCTTGGTCAGCGGACGACGCCCCTCGCGGTTCGCGAGACCGTCGGTCGCCTGGAGTCGGCCGGCGTGGTGCTCGGACACCATCCGGACGAACGCGTCGGGCCAGCCGAACGGTGCGTCGATACCTGCCCTGTCGGACGCCAGGACGGCCTCGGTGATCGCATCGTTGCCGACTCCCAGCCGGATCGACTCGACGCGGGCCACCCCGTCGGACCAGTCGACGACGGCCATGGCCGTCTTCTTCGGCTCGGCCGCCAGGTCGACTCCCACGGTGCGCACCGAACCAGACTAGTTCGACCTGCTGAATCAGCAAAAGTGATGCAACACATCGGTTAGTTGTTCTGTACAGATTCAAGGCCTCCGACCATTGTGGTCTGCACTACTCGACCAAGAAGTCGCGCACTCGCGCACCGTTCGGAGGATTGATGCCCGACAACCACGTCGCCCCGATGCTGGAGAAGCACACCATCGGGTTCGTCCCGGAATCCGATCGCCACGGCAAGGTCCGTGATCTGTTCACGTTGTGGTTCGGCGGCAACCTCGCGCCGCTCCCGATCGTGACCGGCGCCCTCGGGCCCAGCCTGTTCGGACTCTCGCTGTGGTGGAGTCTCGTCGCGTTCGTCGTCGGACACCTCGCCGGAGGCGCGCTGATGGCGCTGCATTCGGCGCAGGGACCCCAGATGGGGATCCCCCAGATGATCCAGAGCCGAGGACAGTTCGGCACCTTCGGCGCGCTCATCATCGTGGTGATCGCCGCCGTCATGTATCTCGGCTTCTTCTCGTCGAACATCGTCCTGGCCGGCCAGTCGATGCACGGGATCGTGGGCGGCATCCCCGTCGACGTCGGGATCGTGGCCGGCGCTCTCGGCTCCGCCGTCATCTGCATCATCGGCTACCGGTTGATCCACATCCTCAACCGCATCGGAACCTGGGTTCTCGGAATCGGAATCCTCGTGGGCTTTTTCGCCATCCTCACCGGCGACCTGCCGTCGGACTTCCTCACGCGCGGTGACTTCAACTTCGCCGGCTGGCTGGCCACCGTGTCGCTCGGCGCACTCTGGCAGATCGCGTTCGCGCCCTACGTCTCCGACTACTCGCGGTACCTCCCCAAGGACGTGGGCGTCCCCTCGACGTTCTGGGCGACATACCTCGGCTGTACCCTCGGCTCGTTCCTCGCGTTCGCGTTCGGCGCGGTCGTCACCCTCGCCGCACCCGTCGGCATGGGCACCATGGACGGCGTCAAGGCCACGACCGGCAGCATCGGCAGCGTCATGCTGGTGCTGTTCCTGCTCAGCGTGATCAGCCACAACGCGCTGAACCTCTACGGCGCCGTCCTCGCCATCATCACGTCGGTCCAGACGTTCCGGGCGCGATGGATTCCGACCGCCCGCGCCCGGGTGATCCTCTCGACGATCATCCTCGTCGCGGCGTCCGTCGTCGCCATCGCGCTGTCGGCCGACTTCGTCTCGCACTTCGTCGATCTGGTGGTCGTGCTCCTGGTGGTCCTGGTGCCGTGGACGGCGATCAACCTCATCGACTTCTACATCGTCCACAAGGGCGTGTACGACCTCGAGTCGATCTTCCGCTTCGACGGCGGCATCTACGGCCGGTTCAACTGGACGGCGATCACCGCGTACCTGCTCGGCATCGTCGTCCAGATTCCGTTCATGGCCACGTCCCTCTACACCGGGCCGGTGTCGGCGTTCCTCGGCGGCGCCGACCTGTCCTGGGTGGCCGGGCTGGTGGTGACCGGGCCCATCTACCTGCTCC
>JBCEBZ010000515.1:0-10094 GCA_039206675.1 Rhodococcus sp. (in: high G+C Gram-positive bacteria)
ATTCCAGTCGGCGTCGTGCATGCCCCGCACCATCGCGTGCGCCTGCTGCTCGATCTCGTCCACGCGGGTCCGGGACTCGTCGCCGTCCTCGCTGAGGCCGAGCGCCTCGCGCAGTCCGGGCACGTTCTGCTCGCCGCCCCACATCTGCCGTGCCCGCAGCATGGCGAGCACCAGTTCGACCTCGGCGTCGTCCCGCGGCGCCTCGCCGAGCACGTGCAGGCCGTCGCGGATCTGGACGTCCTTGATCTCGCACAGCCAGCCGTCGACGTGCAGCAGCATGTCGTCGAACACGTCCTCCTCGGGACGTTCCTCGAGTCCGAGGTCGTGGTCCATCTTGGCGGCCCGCATCAGCGTCCAGATCTGCTGGCGGATGGCGGGCAGCTTGGACGGGTCCAGCGCGGAGATGTTCGAGTGCTCGTCGAGGAGTTGCTCGAGCCGCGAGATGTCGCCGTAACTCTCGGCGCGGGCCATCGGCGGGATCAGGTGATCGACGAGCGTCGCGTGGGCGCGACGCTTGGCCTGCGTGCCCTCCCCCGGGTCGTTGACGAGGAACGGGTAGATCAGCGGCAGGTCGCCGAGCGCGGCGTCGGTGCCGCACGACGCGGACATGCCGAGCGTCTTACCGGGCAGCCATTCGAGGTTGCCGTGCTTGCCGAGGTGGACGACGGCGTCGGCACCGAAACCGCCGGCTGCGGCGTCCGCCGCGATCCACCGGTACGCGGCGAGGTAGTGGTGGCTCGGCGGCAGGTCCGGGTCGTGGTAGATCGCGACCGGCTTCTCCCCGAATCCGCGCGGCGGCTGCACCATCAGCACGAGATTGCCGAACTGCATTGCGGCGATGACGATTTCACCGGCAGGGTCCTGCGAGCGATCGACGTACAGTTCGCCCGGCGCGGGCCCCCAGTGTTCCTCGACACCCTCACGCAGTTCCGCGGGCAGCGCGGAGAACCACTCGCGGTAGCGGGCGGCGGAGATCCGGATCGGGTTCCCCTCGAGTTGCTCCGCGGTCAGCCAGTCCGGGTCCTGGCCGCCGGCGGCGATGAGGGCGTGGATCAGCGCGTCGCCGTCCCGGGCGGCGAGACCGGGCACGGAATCCGGCCCGTCCGCGGGGCCCAGGTCGTAGCCGGCGGCCCGCATCTCGGTGAGCAACCGGATGGCACTGGCCGGGGTGTCGAGACCGACGGCGTTGCCGATGCGGGCGTGCTTCGTCGGGTACGCCGACAGCATCAGGGCGATCCGGCGCTCGGGCGCGGGGATGTGCCGGAGGCGGGCGTGCCGGACGGCGATGCCCGCCACCCGGGATGCGCGCTCGGCGTCGGGAACGTAGGTGGACAGCCCGTCGGCGTCGATCTCCTTGAACGAGAACGGCACCGTGATCAGCCGGCCGTCGAATTCGGGGACCGCGACCTGGGTGGCGACGTCGAGCGGGGACAGCCCGTCGTCGTTGGCCTCCCACGACTCCCGGCTGCTGGTCAGGCACAGCCCCTGCAGGATCGGCACGTCCAACGCCGCCAGCGCGGCGACGTCCCACGCCTCGTCGTCGCCGCCGGCCGAGACGCCGGCCGGCTTGGTGCCGCCGGCGGCGAGCACGGTGACCACCATCGCGTCCGCGCGGCGCAGCGTCGTCAGCAACTCCGGCTCGGCGGTGCGCAGCGACGCGCAGAAGATCGGCAGCGGAGTGCCACCCGCCGCCTCGACGGCGTCGCACAGCGCCTCGATGTAGCGGGTGTTCCCGGCCAGGTGCTGGGCGCGGTAGTAGAGAACGGCGATCGTGGGGCGGTCCGCGTCGGCGTCGGGCGCGAACGGCGCGACACCCCAGCTCGGCAGGTGGACCGGCGCCTCGAAACCGTGACCGGTCAGCAGCACGGTGTCCGACAGGAAGTGGTGCAGCTGGGCGAGGTTGTCGGCGCCGCCCTCGGCGAGATAGTTGTGTGCCTCCGCCGACACACCGGCCGCGACCGTCGAGCACTCCATCAGCTCGGCGTCCGGGGCGTGCTCGCCGCCGAGAACCACCACGGGCAGCCCACTGGCCAGGACCGCGTCGAGTCCCTCTTCCCACGCCCGCTTGCCGCCGAGGATGCGCACCACGACCAGGTCGGCGCCGTCGAGCAGTCCCGGCAGATCCTCCTCGACCAGCAGCCGTGCCGGGTTGGCCCAGCGGTAGTCCGCCCCGCTGGCGCGTGCGCTGAGCAGGTCGGTGTCGGAGGTGGAGAGCAGCAGGATCACGTGTGGAGCCTTCCTGGGGGTGTCGCGCCCCGTGGCGGTGGTTCTGTGCGGAACCGGAGGTCGGAGGACGGCAGGTGAGGGTCTGGCTCGCCCACCGGTTTCGGCGAGCTCACAGTGGCGCGACCGCGCCGGATTCTCACCGGCTTCCTCTCCTGCTGTCGCAAGTGCTGGTGATGCTACCCGGGGCCGGACGTAACCTGGGACCATGGTCGACTCCCGTTCCCGCCCCGATGCATGCCCCGGCGCGTTGCAGGTCCACCAGGCGGCCGACGGTGCGCTCGCCCGGGTGCGCCTCCCCGGCGGCGTGCTGACCTCCACCCAGCTGCAGACCCTCGCGGAATCGGCGCGCGACCTCGGGAACGGCGAGATCGAACTGACGTCCCGCGGCAATGCGCAACTGCGGGCGGTCCGCGACCCGCTGGAGTTCGCCCGGCGCCTCGCCGGCGCGGGCCTGCTGCCGTCCGAGACGCACGAGCGGGTCCGCAACATCCTCGTCTCGCCGCTGACCGGCCGGATCGGTGGTCTCACCGACCTGCGCGATCTGGTCGGTGTCCTCGACCGGACGTTGTGCGGTGACTCCGCGTTGGCGGACCTGCCCGGCCGCACCCTGTTCACCCTCGACGACGGGCGCGGCGACGTTTCGGCGCTCGGCGGCGACTTCGGCGTCCATGCGGTGAGCGAGACGGAGGTCGCGCTGATCCTCGCCGGCCGCGACAGCGGCGTACGGATACCCACAGCGGACTCGGTGCATGTGCTCCTGGGCGCCGCCCGCGTCTTCCTGGAGTTGCGCGATCGGCACTGGCGGCTGTCCGAGATCGCGGACGGGGTCGAGCGGACGCTGTCGGCGATGACGCTCGCCCCGACCGCCGACCCGGTCCGCGGGTTCGACGAGCACCGGCCGCCGATCGGGTGGCTCGACCAGCCGGACGGAAACGTGACCCTCGGCGGCGGTCTCGCGTTCGGCGTCCTCGACGCCCGGCTGGCGGAGTTCCTCGCCGCGGTCGAGAAGCCAGTGATAGTCACACCCTGGAAATCGGTGCTGCTGTGCGATCTGGACGAGTGGTCCGCCGAGCAGGTGGTCCGGGTCCTCGCCCCGATGGGCCTGATCTTCGACGAGAACTCCCCGTGGCTGAACGTCAGCGCCTGTACCGGGCAACCCGGGTGCGAGAAGGCGCTCGCCGATGTGCGGACCGATGCGCGGGACGCCGTCGCGAGCGGCGAACTCCCGGTGGAGGGCCGACAGCACTGGTCGGGTTGCGAGCGGTGCTGCGGCCGCCCCAAGGGCGAGGTCACCGACGTCGTCGCCACCGAGACGGGTTACCGGGTGGAGGAGCGGTGAACCCGGAGCCTCTATCGTGAGCGGATGATCGAGTACATCCGAGACGGCGCGGAGATCTACCGCCAGTCCTTCGCCACGATCCGCGCCGAGGCGGATCTCAGTGCCTTTCCCGAGGACGTCTCACAGGCCGTGGTCCGCATGATCCACGCGAGCGGTCAGGTCGATCTCGTGGGCGACGTCGCGTTCACCCCCGGCGTCGTGAAGGCCGCCCGCGCGGCGCTGGCGGACGGCGCCCCGATCCTGTGCGACGCGCAGATGGTCGCTGCCGGCGTGACCCGCAAGCGACTCCCGGCGGACAACGAGGTGATCTGCACCCTGCGCGACCCCCGGGTTCCGGTGCTGGCGGAGCAGATCGGGAACACCCGCTCGGCGGCCGCGCTCGAATTGTGGGGCAGCAAACTGGAGGGCGCCGTCGTCGCGATCGGCAACGCCCCGACGGCCCTGTTCTACCTGCTGGACATGATCGAATCCGGTGCACCCCGGCCTGCCGCGATCGTGGGCGGTCCGGTCGGGTTCATCGGTGCGGCGGAGTCGAAGGAAGCGTTGATCGAGCACCCGAGCGGACTCGACTATCTGGTGGTCCGCGGCCGCCGCGGTGGTAGTGCCATCACGGCTGCGGCGCTGAATGCGATTGCGAGCGAAGTCGAATGAGTCCCGAAGAACGGTCGACCGGCAAGCTGTGGGGCGTCGGCATCGGACCGGGCGACCCGGAACTGGTGACGGTCAAGGCCGCGCGGATCATCACCGAGGCCGACGTGGTGGCGTTCCACAGCGCCCGGCACGGCAAGAGCATCTCCCGCGCGGTCGCGGCGCCGTACCTGCGTGACGACCAGATCGAGGAGCACCTCGTCTACCCGGTCACCACCGAGACCGTCGACCACCCGGGCGGATACCAGGGGGCGATGGACGAGTTCTACGAGGAAGCGTCGCAGCGGCTCGCCGCGCACCTCGAGGCCGGCCGTTCGGTGGCGCTCCTCGCGGCGGGCGACCCGCTCTTCTACAGCTCCTACATGCACATGCACAAGCGGCTGGCGCAGCGCTTCGAGGCGGAGGTCATTCCCGGGGTGACGTCGATCAGCGCTGCCTCGGCCG
Organism: Rhodococcus sp. (in: high G+C Gram-positive bacteria); assembly: GCA_039206675.1. Classification (GTDB taxonomy): domain Bacteria; phylum Actinomycetota; class Actinomycetes; order Mycobacteriales; family Mycobacteriaceae; genus Rhodococcus_F. Next base: position 4,658 of record JBCEBZ010000515.1, read on the forward strand.
CGCTGGCGATGCCGCTCGTCGAGGGCGAGGAAATCCTCACCGTCCTGCCCGGAACCCTGCCGCGCGGTGAGCTGACGCGGCGCCTGCGGGAGACCGACGCCGCCGCCATCCTGAAACTCGGGCGCACCTACCCGGCCGTGCGGCAGGCCTTGAAGGATTCCGGTCGCATCGACGAGACGTGGTACGTCGAGCGGGCCAGCACGACCCGGCAGAAGATCGATCACGCGGACGACGTGTCGGACAGCGACGTCCCCTACTTCTCGATCGCCATCGTGCCGAGCCCGTCGAACGCCCGGCGCGAGGACGCGCCGCCGCAGGGCGAACTCGTCGTCGTCGGGCTCGGCCCCGGCGATCAGGCCTGGACGACCCCGGAAGTGCAGCACGAACTGTCGCTCGCGACCGACCTCGTCGGATACGGGCCGTACATCGACCGGGTCCCCGAACGTCCGGGCCAGCGCCGGCACTCCAGCGACAACCGGGTCGAGGCCGAACGGGCCGCGATGGCGCTCGACCTCGCGAAGAACGGTGCCCGCGTCGCCGTCGTGTCCTCGGGCGACCCGGGTGTGTTCGCGATGGCGGCCGCCGTGCTGGAAGTGGCCGCCGAGGAGCAGTGGCGGGGCGTCCCCGTCCGCGTGCTGCCCGGTATGACCGCCGCGAACGCCGTGGCAAGCCGGGTCGGAGCGCCCCTCGGGCACGACTACGCCGTGCTGTCGCTGTCCGATCGACTCAAGCCATGGGACGTTGTGGCGCAGCGTATTTCGGCGGTCGCGAGCGCGGACATGGCCTTCGCCGTCTACAACCCGGCGTCGAAGACCCGCACCTGGCAGGTCGCGGCGATGCGCGACCTCGTCCTCGAGCACCGCTCCCCCGACACCCCGGTGATCATCGGCCGCGACGTGGCGGGCCCGCAGGAGTCGGTACGGGTCGTGCGGCTCGCCGACCTCGACCCGGCGGAGATCGACATGCGGTGCCTGCTCATCGTGGGCTCGTCCATGACGACCGTCGTCGAGAACGAACACGGGACGAGGGTCTTCACGCCCCGGCGCTATCCGGGCTGAGCACCGGGGCCACCCTTCAGTCCAGGCTGCCGGAGCGGAGTTCGGTCACCGCGATCCGGGCGACGTGCCCGATCGCCGCATCGACCACCGGAAGCACCGGGTCCGTCCGGGCGGCACGGGTGAAGACCGCGACGGCGACGGGAATCTCACCGGGAAACGACACGACGGCCACCTCGTTGCGGATGGCCCCGATGGTGCCGGTCTTCCCGGCGACGTCCACCCCGGAGTGCGGAAACCCGGAACGGATGCGGTGCTGCCAGATCTGCGCGGACATCACCTGCCGGACGAACTCGCCCTGCGCCCCGGGCACCGCCCGTCCGCTCCAGATCGCGTCGAGAAGCGACGTCATCTCCCGCGGGGTCGTCGCGCTCGCGTACGACGGGTCGTAGGCGGACACCGTCCACGCCTCGTCGTTGTCGGCCAGCGCCGCGAATGCTTCCGCGGTCGTGTGCGCATGCGCGTCGATGACCAGACTGCGGTGCGCATCCGCCGTGCCGCCGACGATCCGCGTGCTCGTCAGGCCCAATTCCGACAGTGTCCGCTCCACGCTCTCCAGTCCCACTCGCCCGAGAACCAAATCGGCGGCCGCGTTGTCGGACACAGTCATCATCGACAACGCCAGATCCCGCCAGCTCAACACCACCGGGTCGCGGAACGTCGACACTCCGGTCGGCCCCGGAGTGCAGTCGGTCGGATTGACCCGGACGGTCGCCGTCGGCGACAGCTCCCCGGATTCGAAAGCGCGGCACAGGGCCACGAGCAACGGAAGCTTGTAGACGGACGCGAGCACGACGAGGTCGTCCGCACCGACCGCGATATCGCCGCCGTCGCCGACCGGGGCTCCGATCCGCCGGGCGTGCAACCATCCGGTGCACCCGGCGTCGGCGAAGACATCACGGATCCGCTTCTCCGCCGACATCACCGATCGGCCCTGATCAGCACCCGGTCGAGAGCCGCGGCAGACGATGCGACGTGTGCCCCGGAGCGCCAGACGATGCGCACGCGCAACGACAGGTCGTCGCGCAGCAGATCGACCCACGCCACACCGGGCATCACCGTGGGCGGAGTCGCCGTCACTCCGAAATGACCGCCGGCCGACACACGCGCGAGGAGTTCCCGCTGCCCCGAAGCGATCACGATGTCCGGATCCAGACCCCGCACCCGCCACAGGTCGACGAACAGGTCGTGGGCGGGCGGATTGTCCGACCGCGGACCGGCGGCCAGCATCAGCCCGCGCAGCATCCGGACCTGCGCCTTCTTCGCGGCCGCCACCGGATGGTCGTCCGGAACCACCACCCACCGCCGGAGCTTGATCACCGGTCCGCTGTCGAGACCGGTCAGCAGGGCCGGGTGCTCGACCACGGCGACGTCGAGACTGCCCGCACGGACGGCGTCCACGAGTTCGGTGGTGGACGCCGTGGTCGTCACCACCCGAGTGTCGTGGGTCTCGTCGGCCTCCCGCAAGCTACGGACACACCGCACCACCACTACGTCGGCCACCGAATGCGAGACACCCCAGCGCACCACCGCATCTCGACCACCCGCGATGCGCTGCGCCTCGTCCTCGAATCTCGCTGCGTCGTCGACGAGAAGCCGCGCACGCGGGAGCAATTGGCGTCCGGCGTCGGTGAGTCCGACGCCGCGCGCGCTGCGCTGGATCAATTCGGTGCCGAGTCTCTGTTCGAGCCGCCGTACCCCCTGCGACAGCGGCGGCTGCGTCATGCCGAGTCTCGACGCGGCATTCCCGAAGTGTCCCTCTTCCGCAACGGCGACAAAGAAACTCAGATGGCGTAGCAGATCCATGGCGACCATTGAACCAGTTCCGATCGCCCACCTCGGGCGGGGCCGTCAGTTCGCACACACAAAACATGCCGCCGACCTGGGTCTATAGCGCACCCGACCTGCCGCGGCGGCCGAATCGTCTTTGCGCTATGGGCAGCGGCACCTCACATTGGATCCATGCTCACACATCGAAATCACCCGAAGCGCAGGCACACCGGCCGCCGCGGTGCCGTCGCACTCGCACTGGCTCTGCCGTTGCTGGCCGGGGCGTGCACAGCCACCGCGGAGCAGGCCCTGCCCGCGACCTCGGAGGCGCCCGCGCCGGATCACCAGTCGCTCGACGCGAAAATCGAGGCGTTGGAGGCGCAGTACACCACGCGGATCGGCGTGACGGCTGTCGATCCCGAGACCGGCGCGGTCTACAGCCACCGGGGCGACGAACGATTTGCCATGTGCTCGACGTTCAAGGCCTACGCGTCCGCCGCGGTTCTTCGCAAGATCGAGGACGGATCGGCATCCCTCGACCAGACGGTGACGATCGAACCCGGCGACCTCGTCGAGAACTCGCCGGTCACCGCCGCAGCGGTGGGCACTCCGATGACATTGGGGCAGATCGCCGAAGCGGCGTTGACACAGAGCGACAACACCGCCGGAAACTACCTGCTCCGCGAGATCGGCGGGCCGCAGGCGATCACCGCACTCGCCCGCGACGTCGGTGACGAGAGCACCCGACTGGACCGGTGGGAGACCGAACTCAACACCGCGTTCCGCGGCGATCCCCGGGACACGACGACACCGACCGGCCTCGCCCAGGGCTTCCGGGCACTGCTCCTCGGCGACGCCCTCGACGCGGCGAGCCGCGATCAGCTTCTCGACTGGATGCGGGCGAGCAAGACCTCGGACAAGCGGATGCGTGCCGGTCTGCCGCCCGGATGGACCGCCGCCGACAAGACCGGTGGCGGCGGGTTCGGGACCGCCAACGACGCCGGCGTCGCCTGGAGTCCGGACGGCTCCCCTGTCGTGCTCGCCGTCCTCACCGACAGCCTCACGAATCAGGAAGACGCGCAGGGAAACAACTCGGCGATCGCCGACACCACCGCCGCCGTCATCGCGGGTTTGACTGCGCCGTGAGCCATCTGTGCAGTGACACCGCCAGTTCGACGGGAGCATCGAACTGGATCAGGTGCCCGGCGCCGTCGATGACCTCGAGTGTCGCACCGGGGATGAGGCGCGCCAGTTCCTCGGCTCGGTCGACGGGGATCCAGGCATCGTCCCTGCCCCACACGACCGCGACAGGAAGGTCGATCGACGCGTACCGGTCCTGGATCTCGTCGGTGAACCGCTCGTCGGCCTGGGCGATCTGCCGGTAGAACGCGACCTGACCCTGCTCCGACAACCACGGCGTGGTCAGCACTGCCATCTGAGCGGGGGTCAGACCGTGGTGGGACGCGCCCGCGATGTACGCCTCGAGGGCGCCACGGTGCACCGACGCCGGTTGCGCCGCGAAGACGTCGGCGTTGTCCGCGACCAGCCGGAAATAGTCGGATCCCCACGGCCGCAGCGCCACCACGTCGATCAAGGCGAGCGAGGCGTACCGCGCGCCGTGCACGAGGTGAGCGCGGAGCGAGACGGCGCCCCCGTAGTCGTGCGCGACGACATGGGGCGCCTCGAGGTTCCAATGCCGGAGGAGGTCGGTGAGCAGTTCACCCTGGACGCCGAGATCGACGTCGTGGGCGCCGTCCATCGACGACTGTCCGTACCCGGGCATGTCCCACAGGTAGACCGAGAACTCGGCGGCGAGTGCGTGCGCGAACGGCCACCACAGCTGCGAAGACCACGGCGTCCCGTGGCACATCACCACCGCGGGGCCGTTCCCGAACCTGTCCCACGCCACCGACCTGCCGCGCCATTCGAAGGTCCGCGAAAGCTCCACCCCCGAAGTGTGCCATCTCCCCACGTGAGTGGCACGGTGTGCTGACGCACACCGTGCCACTCACCTACGGTTAATGCACGAGGCCGGTATCCAGGACCGTGTGGCCCCCACCGACATCATGACCGCAATTCGCTGGGCGCAGAGACCTTCCCGCCTTCGCGACGCGCCGACCGGCCACCGTCAGCATCGGACGCGGAATTCCGATGCCCATCACCGGCACGCCCGTCACATGCCCTTCCTTGTAGAGATAATTCGACGCGTCGGCCACTTCGTCCCGGGTCAAGGGCGACGGCGCCCAGCCGACGGTCTCACCGATGGCGTCCGCGTCCAGAATCGGACTCCGGTACCCTTCCGTGGCCTTCGCGAGAAGCCAACGCAGAACAGCGTCACGAACCGCCCATTGACGATCGGTAGCTGCATTCACATTTCAGTCCTCCGGTAGATGGCGTTGATGCCTGCCTGCACCATAGCCACCGGCAGGGAATAAGCAAGTTCGTGAGCATTACTGCGGTTCTTGGGATCTCACGAAAAAGCCACTCCGTCGATACCGAAGTGGACTTATCCGGTTTCCTGGGTATGGTCGGGTTCAGTTCGTGGTTGCCACTCTCGAAGATGGAGCGACAATGGCTGACAGATCCGCCGCCAAGAGTTCGAAACAGTCTGC
>JBCEBZ010000516.1:0-10041 GCA_039206675.1 Rhodococcus sp. (in: high G+C Gram-positive bacteria)
AATCCGGGATACCACTGCACGGTGACCGGCACGTCACCGTCGACATGGAGGGTCACTGTTGAGCTAACGCCATCGTAATGGCTGCGGACTTGCTTCAAGACGTGCGAGTGCAATTGTCGTTGCACGTCGAGCGTGTTCTCACGAAGCGCCATGATTGTGTCGTCCTGGTGCCTGCCGCCGGGCGATTGAGCGCAGGCGGTCCGGGGTAGTCGGCTGGAGAGGCCGCACGGTCAAATCCATCCGTGGGAGTCGACGATGATGACCAGACTGCAGGTCGCGATCGCGGTGATCGTGGGATATTGGCTGGGCCGAACCCGCCACACGAAGCCGGGCATGATGCTTGCCGCGGCGGGTGCCGGGCGCCTCGCCGGCAGCCCTCAAGAGATGGTCGACCACGCTGCGAAGCTGCTGCAAGCATCGCCCGAGTTCGCCGCCCTCGACGAATCGGTGCGCGGTCAACTCCTCGATGCCGTGAGGGTGGCGGCCGTGACCGCCGGTACGGCCCGCAGCGACGTCGACATCGACGTCGGCCGCCTGCTCCCGAGCGGCAGTGACGAGGCGCTCCAGACCGCCGACGAACTGGTCGAGGACACCGCGGAGCTGATCGAAGATGTCCCCGCCGACGAGTCCGTCCGACCCGTTGTCGACGGTGCCGAGACCACCGCCGCGAACGTGGGTAAGGGCCTGCTCGGTGCCGCGGGGGCGCTGAAACGCAGAAGGCCTGCGAAGAGGAGACTGCCGGCCACGGACCTGTCCGCTCACGCCGACGACGTGGACACCGACATCGACGCACAGGCAGACGACGCACAGTCAGACGACGTTCCCACCGCAGATGACAGCAGCGCCGCGACACCCGAACCATCCACTGCCGACGTCAGAGCGTGGGCCCGGGAACACGGCCTTCCCGTCTCGGACCGCGGACGACTGCGCGCCGAAGTCTGGGAGGCTTATACCGCCGCCCACCCCGAGCGTTGAGGTCGAGTCTCTGGCTCGGCTCTCGCGACTGCATGCCGTCGCGTGGTTGGCCAATTGTGCTGCCGATCAGGGCGGTACGGCCGCTCTGAGGGGGCAGCCGCGGGTGTTGCGCGGGCTCGCGGTGCAGCCAGGCGCAGCCCCCGCCAACGATGGGAATCAGCTGGCGGGGGCGCTACACGGATCGCCTGCACGTCGTGACGAGCGGCGTATCAGTCATTTTTGTGACACGGGGTGTGGAAGTCCACGGAGTGTGACCTATGCCATTGCATTATTTTCCGATCCCCTGAATTACCGACCGGTAAGTGTCATTTCGAGGCGCGAGTGGCGAAACGCTTGGGGCCGGGACGTATACGCAGCGATGTGACATGAAACACATGAAAAAGTGTGGAGATGTTCAGCGCTCGGTTGTGAGTTGTGGTTGCGCGCGTGTCTGAAGCCCGACGGGGGTATGGGTGTAGGTATATCGGCCGTTGTGCCGGTGGCGAACTCGGGTGAATGTATGGGGTGCACCGTCGTCGACGTGGCAGTCAGAAACCCTGCACGTGAAAGAAAGAGTGGTCATGGCACGGATCAGCAAGAAGTCGGGGGCCGATCTACTGGATGCGTTACGTGTCAGTGTTATTGGCACCGTCGTGTGCGCCGGACTGGTCATGGGCGTGATCGTCGTGGCGATGTGGAATTTCCCGGTACCGGGCGTGTAGCCCGGCGGTGACTCTGGTCCTTCGCGGGCATCGGCGGTCCGAGGATGCAACACCGGGCGGCCGTGTGGCGATATAGCTGACGGGGATTGATTGTGCCCGTGGGTGCGGGTGGCGGTGACAGACGCGCGGCACCTGCGACGGGCGTCATCTGGTGTGGAAGGAAATGGAATGTTCGGGACGGGTTTGGGTGCGATGGTGGGCCTGCTGGTGGTTGCGCTGCTGGTGGTCCCCGTGTCGTTCGGTGTGGCGGCACGGGCGGACGCGAAGGCCCGCCGGCTTTCGGAGTCACCCGCGTCCGATGCGAATGAGGGGCGATCTGTCGCGGTCGCGGAAATGACCGGCCGGTGCGATCAGTGGCGACAACTCGCCACTCAGGCGTGGTTGATCTGCGGCGGCGCCTCGCTGGTCGCGGTAGTGGTCGTGGGTGTGCTGATCTGCGTCGGGTGAGGACGGCGGGTATCGGTCCGTCTGCGGATGCGATGCGTGGCGGGGTGAACCGAAGCGGCCCGGTCGGAGTGGATTTCCGCTCTGACCGGGCCTCGCCGTGACGTTTAAGCAGGACACCGCCTCGGATCCCACCGCGCCGTCGGGGGTGGGTTGCGGCGCAGCGGGTCGAGTCAATCCCGTTCGGCAGGCAGGGTTTTGGCTGTCGAAACGTGCGCCTGCAAGGTGCACTGGGTGTGTACCTTCGCGAGGAAATGGTAGATCCACCGGCGAGTCGGATCGCGAAGGTGTGATCTATGCCACACAGGTATTTGCGTGTCGTTGAACGCTCGCCGAGAGGGGTCTTGCACATACAACCAATCGGTTGTATGTTGTGGATGTGTCAGAGACAGACGAGGACCGGGCCGATGCCCTGTTTCATGCGCTCTCCGACCGAACGCGGCGCGACATCATGCGTCGCGTGCTGGCCGGGGAACATTCCGTCTCGGCACTGGCAGCGAAGTACGACATGAGTTTCGCCGCCGTCCAGAAGCACGTGGCCGTCCTCCAGAAGGCCGGCTTGCTCGTCAAGCGACGCAGCGGCCGTGAACAACTCGCCACGGGCGATGTGGAAGCAGTGCGCGCGGTGTCGTCCATGCTCGCCGAGTTGGAGCAGGTCTGGCGTGGACGAATCGCCCGCATCGACGAACTGATCGCAACGGAACCGCTACGGAAGGAATGAACGATGCCTGTCACGAACGTCAGCCACGACGCCGATGCATTGACCCTGACCATCACTGCCGAATTCGCCGCACCCCGAGCGCGGATCTGGCAGATCTATGCCGATCCCCGCCAGCTCGAGAAGGTGTGGGGCCCGCCGACGTACCCGGCGACCGTCGTCGACCACGAGTTCGCTCCCGGCGGTCGGGTCACGTACTACATGACCGGCCCCGAAGGCGACAAGCATGCGGGCTACTGGAACATCATTTCCGTCGACGAGCCGACCGGGTTCACCTTCACCGACGGATTTGCCGACGCGGATTTCTCCCCGATCGAGTCGATGCCGGTGTCCACCAACGAGTTCTCCTTCGAGGAGAAGGACGGCAAGACCGTCGCCACTTACGTCAGCACCTACGCGACCGCGGAAGGTCTTCAGCAGGTGCTCGACATGGGCGTCATCGAGGGTGCCTCGCAGGCGATCGGCCAGATCGACGACCTCATCAAGGGCTGAGGCCGCCGGTTCACCGCACAGCGATCCCGCCGCCTCGCCGCCCCTGTGCGAGGCGGCGGTTCCAATTCAGTGCGCGAAGCGGTCACCCAATGATGAGATCGACATTGGGCAGCACCGACGGGAGGGCGTCCGATGGCCGAGATCAGTGTGAGCGCGAGCGAGGTGCGGCTCGCTTTGTCCAGGTTCGAAAAATTTGCCGGACTACACGGGGACGTCGCCGTACCCATGCCGCTGATTCGCGGCGCCGAGGTGATCGCCGACCCGTTCGCGAACATCCGGGGTGTGCGGGCACCGGGTCTGGGAATTCCGCGGCGTCTGTGCATCGGGACCTGGCGCGGCGGGGGAGTGCGCTCCTTCGTGGCGGCGCGGGCGGGTGTCCCGGCGGTCCGCGTCCGCACCCTCGGACGGGGCGCGGGAGCGGAGTTCGACGAGCTGATCGTGACCGTGCCCGATCCCGTTCGCGCCGCGGTGCAGATCCGTGATCTGCTCGATCCCGGGCGAGTGCGAGCGGTCGAACGCGAAGTGAGGTTCCGGTCGGGTGACGGCACCGTCCTGGTCGGCACGGCGACGGTTCCGGCGGGTGCGGAGGGCGGTCCGGCGGCGGTGATCCTCACCGGGTCCGGTCGGCTCGATCGCGACGGCGACCACGCGAAGCTTCCGATCGGCGTGAGCCGTGCCCTCGCGGACGCGTTGGCCCGGGCCGGTGTCGCGTCGCTGCGATACGACAAGCGCGGAGTCGCACGCTCGGGCGGCGACTACCTGTCGACGGGTCTGTCGGACAACATCGCCGACGCCGCTGCCGCCGTCGACTGGTTGCGCACGACGGGAGGATTCGGACGAAGTTCGATCGCGGTCATCGGGCACAGCGAGGGTGCCTGCCTGGCAGTGGCGCTGGGAGCGGATCGTGGGGTCGACCCGGCCGCAGTGGTGCTCCTCGCGTGTCCGGCGGTGACGGGGCGGCAGGTTCTGCAATGGCAGTCCGGCAAGGCCGTCGACGGGCTGCCCGCTCCGGTGCGGGCGGTCCTGCGGGCGCTGCGAATCGATGTGAAGGAGAGGCAGCGTGCGGCGCTCGAGAAGCTCTCCCGGACCACCACTGATGCCGCGAGGATGGGTGGTCGCCGGGTGAATGCACGCTGGTTCCGGGAGTTCCTCGACTTCGACCCGAAACCGCTGTTGCGGGAGAACTCTGCGCCGGTCCTCGCGATCACCGGAGCAAAGGACGTCCAGGTGGACCCGGATGATCTCGCGGTGATTGCGGAACTGGTGCCCGGCGGGGCCGACACCGTCCGGGTTCCGGACCTGACGCACCTGATCCGACGTGATGCGGATCCACCGTCGTTGCGCGCCTATCGCCGACTCGTGCGCGACGCCGTGGATCCGGAGGTGCTGTCGCTGGTTGCCGACTGGACGGCCGGCCACCTGCGCCGTGTCTGACGCGGCGGACAGGGATCCGCCGTGCCTTATCGGGCCGACATGTTGTCGATGATTTGTGCGACGTGCTGAGCGCTCATCGGGCTCGCGTCGAGTGCGTCCGCGCCGGGACTCAGTCCCGCGATCATGATTGCCATGGTCCGGCGCCACCCGGTGTCGGTGACGCCGCGGGTTGTCGCGACGACGCCGCGCACGGACCAGAAGATGAGGTCCAGGTCGGCGTCGGTGGCATCCTCGCGGATGCGGCCGTGTTTCTTGGCTCGTGCCAGGAGTTCGAACAGGATCCGTCGATACTCGTCCCTGAGGATCGTGGTCTCGTCGTCGTTCCACATACGAGACAAACATCCTCGGTTGGACGCCAGGATGGCACCCGTGCCATACAGCACTTGCTCGAGCCCTTCGCCGTTCGGCGCGGACAGCGCTTCGTTGGCCACGGTCAGGAAGTCGTCGAATACCTGTCGAACGAGCTCACTGACCAGTGCGTCCTTGGTGGGGAACCGGCGGTAGAGGGTGCCGATCCCGACGCCGGCGACCCGGGCGATCTCGTCGACCCCCACATCCAGGCCACGCTCGCTGAACACGGTGGCCGCCGCGTCGAGTAGTCGCTGCCGGTTCTCCGCGGCGTCGCGGCGCAGCGCTTTCTCGCTTCCCTGCACCCTCACGTCGGACTTCATTCGGGTTCGTCTCCCACCAGAGTGCCTCCCGCGACCATGGCGAGTTCCGGGTGCCGCAGTGCGGTCGACTCTTCGAGACGCGTGCTCTCGTCCCGCTTCATCGCCGGGATGAACATTGCTGCGACTGCGCCGAGGCCCACTGCTGTGCCCAGAACCACGAATCCATGGGTGTAACCGGATTCCGGCGGAACGCCCGCGGACGACGCTCCGGCCGTGACGATGCTGGCCATGAGTGCAGCGCCCAGAGACCCGCCGATCGTACGGATGTTCGCGTTCATGCCGCTGGCGACACCGGTCTGTTCGGACGGCACCGCCGCGACCACGACATTCGACATCGCCGAGAAGGCAAGTCCGAAACCTATTCCGATCAATGACGTCGCGAGGTAAATTTCGGTCTCGGTCTGATGCGCAAACGCCACCACGAAGTAGCCGATCGCACTCACGATCGATCCTGTGATCAGCAGGCACTTCGAACCCAGTCGAGCCGCCAGGCGGCCGGAGGCGAGGCCGAGAAGGAACATTCCCACGCTCAGGGGCAGCAGCATCAGACCCGACTCGGTGACGGAAGCGCCGAAGCCGTACCCGGCGGACGTGGGCGTTTGCAGAAACTGCGGTAGGAAGCCGAACGCGGCGTACATCCCGACGCCCATCAGCAGAGCAAGCAGGTTGGCCGCCCAGACGCTGCGGACCCGCATCATCTGCATGTCGATCAGCGGGTTGGACGATCGTGCTTCGGCGGCAACCCACGTCACGACGATGACCGCGGCAGCCACCAGGAGGCCGACGACGATCGGAGAGCCCCAACCCCACGCGGGCGCCTGACTCACACCGAGCAGTAGCGCCACCAGCCACCCGGAGAGCAGCAGTGCGGTGAGCCAGTTGATCTTTCCGGCAGTGTGTACCGGAGACTCTGGTATCAGGATCTGCGCGGCCAACCCCGCGAGGACGACCATGATCAGCGGAATCCAGAACAGCCAGTGGTAACTCAGCACGGTCACGATGGGTCCGGCGAGAACAATGCCCAAACCGGCGCCGACAGCGGTGAGTGCGGCGATGACACCGACTGCTCCCGCCACCTTCTCCTCGGGGAACTCGTCACGGATGATGCCGAACGCCAGGGGCAGCACGCCGCCGCCGATGCCCTGGATCGCCCGAGCCGCGATCATCACCGGCAGAGACGTGGCGAGGGCGGCGAGCAGAGACCCCACCGCCAGTGCGGCGAGTGCAAGGACGAACACGCGCTTCTTCCCGTGCATGTCGCCGAGGCGTCCCATGACCGGGGTGAAGATCGACGCCGACAACAGGTAGGCGGTCAATACCCACGTGACGTCGGCCTGGGTCGTGCCCAGTGCCGACTCGAGGGTGGGCAACACCGGCATCAACAGCGACTGCAGAAGGGCGAAGGCGCCGACACCGATAGTGAGAACGGTAAATGTCAATTGATAGTGCGTCCGCGGCGAAGCGGTTGTCATGAATACTCCCAACGAAGCGGAGCGTTCACTCCGCATATTGGGAATCTATCATTCGACGCGGTGCGGGTGCGTGATCCCGGTCAGTTCGGACCTCAGCGTCGGACGGGGTGGAAGTTCCGGCCGAGTTGGCGGTAGGGGTCTCGCCGGCCGGCTTCGAGTTCAGCGGCGGTGGCCGCGGCGACCTGCTGGGATCGCTCGGATCCTGCCGCCCACCACACACGATATTGGGGTCACATCCAGGGCATGTCGGGATCGAGCGAGTGGGAGATCACGCCGTCGTCGGGTTCGAGGGGGTAATTCGCCGCATGGAACGGGGCACTCGAGGATCCGAAGAGGTCGGTGCCGCCCGGCTGGGTCAGCGTGGTGCCGGGTTCGACCAGGGTGACCTGCGGGGGCCTGTCCTCGTCCGGGGCGTCGCAGGCGACCATGGGCCAGGCATCGGCACATCCGATGCGGTCCCGTACCTGGACGGTGTATGGGGAAACCGCGTGCGGAGCGACCCCCTCGGCGGGTGCGGCACCGGCGGTGGCACCTTGCGCCATCAACACTCCCAGTCCTACGGCGACGCCTGCGGCGGCTGCGACGGCGGTGCGGGTCTTGATCGAGGTCATTGTGTTACTCCTGCCTGGTGGGTGAAGTCCGCGTCTTGCGAACGACACCAACTCTGCTCCGGGAGCGGGCCGGTGGTAACACCCGAAGGGTGGTCATCCCGCCACCCTGTACGGGGTCGAAATCTAGCCCCCGGGGTGGTTCCGCGGAGGACGGCAGACCGGGTGTCACGGCCGTCGAACGGGCCCGCACACGGCTTTCGAGCGCCGGCCCGCAGAAGCCGGCGTGCGCCGCTGTCGATCAATGGGCTCACGGTTGCGCCGAGTCGGCCGATTCCGAGTGTCCGTCCACGTAACGACTCATTGAGGGAGCCCACGGCTGTCGGATGTCAGGTCTGCGGTAATCCTGCGCCTGCGCAGGACTATCCCGCGTCGGCGCGGTGGGCGGTGCCGAAGCGACGCTGGTAGGCGGTCGGTGACATCGACAGCTCGCGAACGAAGACTCGTCGGAGACTTTCGTATCTGGGGAATCCGGCGAGCGATGCTGCCTGTGTTGCATTGTGTCCCTGGTCGAGGAGGGCCTTTGCCATGTCGAAGCGGATCAGTTCGACGTAGCGGGCCGGGGTGATGGACAGCTCGGCTCGAAAGAGGCGGGTGAGGTGCCGGGCGCTGACGTTGAGGTGTTTGGCGAGTTCGGTGAGGGAGTGGTTCCCGGCGGGGTCCGCTGTCACCACGTCCACGACGCGGCGAAGGGCCGGCGTTCGCGGTGGTGGGCCCTGGAGTGGGGCGGAGAATTGTGACTGTCCGCCGGCACGCTGCAGGTAGACCACCAGGTGTCGTGCGACGTCGCGGGTCAGTTCGGGGCCGTGGTCTTCCTCGACCAGTGCCAGCGCGAGGTCGATGCCGGCGCTGACGCCGGCGGAGGTGTAGGTGGTGCCGTCGCGAACGTAGATCGAGTCGGGTTCGACGTGCGTCGTGGGGTGCCGGGCAGCGAGTTGGTGTGCGACTTTCCAGTGTGTGGTGGCGCGTTTGCCGTCGAGGAGTCCGGCTGCGGCGAGGATGAACGCCCCGGTGCAGATGGACCCGACCCGAGTAGCTCGTGCGGCGAGAGTGTTCGCGGCGTCGATCAGGTCGCCGGCTATGGCGATTCGGGGGAAGATGTCGCCGCCGGCGACGAGGAAGGTATCGGGGCCGGACTCCGATTCGATGTCGCCGTCGACGGAGAGGTGGATGCCGATCGACGAGGCCACGTCGGCGCCGGTGGGTGACACCAGCACGATCCGGTAGTCGGCGCCGCAACGATTGGCCTCCGCAAATACCTCGGCAGGGCCGGCAACGTCGAGCAGTTTCACGCCGTCGTAGACGAGGATCGCGACCCGATGCGGGTGGGGGCCGGCGGCCATGCTTACCGCCTGTCCGGATTCGGGTGCATCATGGCCGGACCGGGGCGGTGCTGGTCCGGGATGTTCGGCATCGTGAGGGGACGGGCACACCGTCCGTTCTACAACATCGACACCTGGAAGGGCAGGGCCCATGTCCGAGATCATCGCAGGAGTGGAAATTCCCGAGACGCCGGCGGCGGCGGAGGCGACACGCGTCATCCGGGAGACGACCAATCCGCTGATCTTCCATCACTCGCGGCGGGTGTTCCTCTTCAGCACGCTCCGCGCTCGTGAGCTCGGTCTGCGGCCGGACCCGGAGTTGCTGTACTTGGCTGCCCTGTTTCATGACACGGGTCTGCTGCGCCCGTTCTCGGATGTCGAGCAGCGGTTCGAGCTCGATGGGGCCGATCACGCTCGCCGGTTCCTGCTCGATCAGGGCTTCTCCGGTGCTGCTGCGGAGGTGGTCTGGACGGCGATCGCGTTGCACACCACGCCGGGGATTCCCGGCCGGATGGGGGATGAGGTCGCCGCCACCAACTTCGGTGTCCTCACCGATGTGGTGGGGTTGGGTTTGGACCGGCTGGATCCGGGTCAGGTGGAGGAGATCACCGCTGTTCATCCGCGCGGCGACTTCAAGAACGAGTTTCTACGTGCCTTCGTCGACGGGCTCAGCTACCGGCCGGACACGACCTACGGCACCGTCAATGCCGACGTGCTCGAGCATTTCGTGCCCGGTTTCCGCCGCGTGAGCATGGTGGAGCGGATCATGGGGTCGGCCTGGTCTGCGTGACCGCCACGTACCGCAAGCCAGCGCGCGACGCGCCCCCGCCACCGCTTGTGAGGGCAGTGAACGGGGGCCGACATGCCGCTGGATCGGTTGCATCGAACTTGCAGCACACACTGAATGCTACTCGCATGCACCGGCCGGAAACGACGAATTCTGTTCTTTTCGAACATGTCTCACTCAGCGTGGAGTGCGGACCGTTCGAGCAACGACAGACCGGCGCGACTGAGTCGCGCCGGCCTGCACATCGTGGTTCGTGCGGTGTGAATCAGTTGAGCTTCTGCGGCACACCGTAAGTCATGACGGTGTCACCGTTCGACGTGACCGCCATCGCGTACGGACGGATGGTGACCGGCCCGATAGCGCCGGAGATGGAGCCGTGAACTCCCTGCATCCTGACCACAGCCGCCGATCCGTCGA
>JBCEBZ010000517.1:0-10030 GCA_039206675.1 Rhodococcus sp. (in: high G+C Gram-positive bacteria)
GCCGTCGGTACTCCAGTGCGCTCGGTGTGGTGTCGCGTCTGCGGGGCGCGCTCTGGGTACAGCGTGACCCCGGCACGGGCCGGGCGCACCGGCCGAATGACCTGGATACGTGCCTGTCTTCCCTCGCGTCGGTCGCCGGCTCCGAGGGTCGGCGACAGAATCATTCGATCTGGTCGGTTTGCTACTCGCGAGTATCGCGTGCCCCTCGTACGGTAATGATTCTGCAAAGTAGAGTGGTCCGCTGCGTCCTGTGGGCTGGGATGAGGGAAGGCGGACGATGAAGATCCGAGAAACCGCGGACTGCGCATTCGGCGTCGCCCGCCTGGCGTTCGACGCAGCAGCCGCCGTTCTGTCCGTCGCCGTGGCCGTACCGGTCGCCTTCGTCGCGGGCGAGGCGAGAACGATGGCCCACACGGCGCGAGGCGACATCACGCCGGACGCCGCGTCGTCGGACCAGGAGCACGTGCACGACCTGGGGACCGTCGTCGAACTGAGCTAGCGTCCGCAGTCAGCCCCGGCGGGAACGGCGAAGCCGGAGCCGGGCGTAGGTGAAGACCGCGAGCACACAACTGATGAGCACCAGCATGGCGATGCTGAGCAGCCACCACGACGCGGCGTGCTGCCACAGTGTGTCGGGCTCGGTGCCGGTGGCGTTGGTGCGCAGGTCGACCGTCGAGGCGGAGGCCGCGAACCCCCAGCGGGACGGGAAGAGCCACGACAGCTGTTCGAGGACCTTGCGTCCGGTGATGGTGATCAATCCACCGCACATCACCAGCTGCACCATGATCGTGACCACCAGCATCGGCATCACCTGCTCGTTGGAGCGCGCCAGCGAAGACAGCGCCAAACCGACGAGGACGCAGGAGCAGGTGGTGACGGCGATGTCCACGATCAGTTCGACGGAGCCGGAGGGAATCAGGCTGCCCCGGCCCGGAAAACCCTTGCCTGCGAACACGATCAGCACCATGATCACCGACTGCACGATCGCGGCGGCGCAGAACACGACGATCTTCGCCGTCAGATAGGCGGACGGGAGCAGCCCGGCGGCGCGTTCGCGGTGATAGATCATGCGCTCGCCGACCAGGTCGCGGATGGTCAGTGAGCATCCCATGAAGGCGGCGCCGAGGATCAGCACGACCAGGATCTGGGTGAGTTCGCCGGACTCGTCGAGTCCGGACGGGCCGAACCCGGTGTCGCCCGGCACGAGCACGGCCAGCCCGCCGAGCACGAACGGCAGCAGGGACAGGAAGATCAGGTAGCCCCGGTCGGCGCGGATCAACCGCACCTGGCGGCGGGCGACGGTGCTCAACTGCTTGCGCCGCGACGTGTGCGCCGGACTGCCGAGAGGGCCCGGCGGGCTCGGCGCCGCCACCTCCACCGACGGGCGGGTGGCGCGGTAGTCGGCGAACACCCCGTCGGGGTCGGCGGCGACCCGGGCGAAGATGTCGGCCCAGTCGGTGCTGCCGAGCGCGGCACCGACCCGATCCGGCGGGCCCACGTACGCGGTCTTGCCGCCCGGCGCCAGCAGCAGCACCTGATCGCACATCTCGAGGTACGACAGCGAGTGGGTGACGATGACGACGACGCGGCCCGAGTCGGCGAGCCGGCGCAACGTCGCCATGATCTGCCGGTCGAGCGCGGGGTCGAGGCCCGACGTCGGTTCGTCGAGGATCAGCAGGGACGGGCCGGTGAGCAACTCCATCGCGACGGACGCACGCTTGCGTTGCCCGCCGGACAGTCGGTCGACCCTGGTGTCGGCGTGCTCGGACAGTTGCAGTTCGTCGAGCACCGTCGCGATCACCTCCTCGCGGTCGGCTTGGCTGGTGTCCGGAGGCAGTCGCAGTTCGGCCGCGTAGCCGAGTGCCTGCCGGATGGTCAACTGGCGGTGCACGACGTCGTCCTGCGGGACCATCCCGATGCGGGAGCGCAGCACCTGGTATTCGGCGTGCACGCTGCGTCCCTCGAACTCGACCACGCCCTCCGTGGGTCGTTCCGAACCGGAGATGATGGTGGCCACCGTGGTCTTACCCGCGCCGGAGGGGCCGATGACCGCGGTGAGACTGCCCGGCTGGGCAGTGAACGTGACGTCCTCGAGGAGGCGCCGCCCGCCTTCGATGGTGAGTCCGACGCCGTCCACCCGCAGACCGCCCGCGGCCGGAGCCACCACCCGCCGCGGAACGAGCCGGCCTTCCTGCACGCCGAAATCGGTGTTGCCGATCGTGACGACGTCGCCGTCGGTCAGCTGCGCGCGCGACACCCGGGCGCCGCCGACGAACGTTCCGTTGACGCTCCCCAGGTCGTCGATCTCGAGGCCGGACGGTACGTGGTGGACGATCGCGTGATGGCGTGAGGCCAGCACGTCCCGCACGACGAGGTCGTTGTCGGGAGACCGTCCCACCGTGACGGATCCCGCCGGAGTCGCCTCGTGCGGTGGCGCGGGCGGGGCGCTCGGCGTTCCGACACTGACCGTCGACTCGTCCCATCGGGCGCCCACGTCCTGTCGCGTCGCGTCCGGATCCTCGACCGAGAGCCGTACGACCGGCCCCTCGGTCGCGTCACCCAGCCGGACGCGGACGGGGCTCGTGACGGGGACCTTCTCGCGGCGCTCGCCGTCGACGTAGAGCCCGTTCTTACTGCCGGAGTCGACGAGCTGCCAGCCGTCGTCCCAGGTGAGCCGTGCATGTTCGCGCGAGACCACGGGGTCGACGATCGTGACCTCCAACTGCGGGTCCCGGCCGATCCGGACGGCTCTGCCCGCGCTGTGGCTCGTGCGGCCGTGGTCGGTCTCGACCACGACTCGCGGGTGCGCTGTGTTCCCCCGGTCGTCCATCGCCACGGCCTCCGGTCAGCGTCATCGGGCGTAGAGCGTCGACACCTCCATGGTCGCACGCACTCCCCGGGCCGCGTGGGCAGAACGGGTACACCGGAACCCGGGGCCGCACGTGAGGAACACTGGGCCGGGTGAGTACGTCCCTGGCGAATCCCGGTGTCGGACTGGCCGTGCTGTGCACCGTGATGGTCGTGTGCGCGGCCGTGGTCTACCGCTTCACCCGGCTCGGTAGTCCGCTGGTCGTGCCCGCCGCGGCGATCCGGGGCGCCGCCCAGCTCGCCGCGGTGTCCCTGATCCTGGCCGCCGCTCTCGCTCAGCTGTGGTCCTCGATCCTCGTGCTGGTCGTCATGTTCGCGGCGGCGGTGGGAACGTCCGCCCGGCGCGCGAAGGCCGGGCGGTCCGCGTTGTGGCTGGCGCTGTCCCTCGCCGCGGGTGTGGGCATCGTGCTGCCGATGATGCTGGTCAGCCGCGTGGTTCCGCTCGACGGTGTCGCTCTCGTTCCGGTCGGCGGGATCGTGCTCGGTGGTGCGATGACGGCGACGTCCCTCGCGGCGCGGCGCGGGCTCGATGCCGTCGAACAGCGGTGGGGCGAGGTGGAGGCGGGTCTCAGTCTCGGACTCAGCACCCGCGACGCCCGCGTCGAGGTGGTCCGGTCCGCCGCCGCGGACGCGCTGCTTCCGGGGCTCGACCAGACCCGGACCGTCGGGCTGGTCACCCTGCCCGGGGCGTTCGTCGGGGTGCTGCTCGCGAGCGGTTCCGCCGTTCAAGCCGGCGCCGTCCAGATCCTCGTGCTGGTGGGTCTGCTGCTCGCGCAGACCTGCGCGGTGGCCGTGACGATCGAACTGGTGGCGAGGGAGGCCGTCCGCCGTCCGCGAGGACACGCTGTGTCCGCCTGAAACCCGCTGACGGCCGATCCGGCTATTTCCCCGCCTGGCCCGAACCCCGGTCGAACCGGTGGCCGGTCCCGCATACTGGGCGGTGGTCGGTCCCTGCTGACGAGGCGGTGTCTGTGGTGCATCCCGAGGTATTGGTGGTCGGAGCGGGTCCCGTCGGCCTGACGGCGGCGATCGAACTGCGCAGGCGAGGCGTCGCCTGCCGCATCATCGATCCGCTGCTCGAGCCCCCGCAGTATGCGAAGGCGGTGGGAATCCAGCCGCGCACCCTCGAGGTGTTCGAGAGCATGGGCGTTCTGCGGAACATCCTCGACGCGTCGATCGAGATGCGCGGGCAGATCGTGTACGTCAACGGCGACGAGGTCACCCGGCTGGATCTGTCGCTCCCGGCGGACATCCCGTTCGAATTCATCGGGCTGCCCCAGTACGAGACAGAACGCATCCTCACCGAGCACCTGGGCGCGTTCGGCACCACGGTCGAACGCGGAACGAGACTGACGGCGTTCGAACAGGACGACAACGGAGTAATCGCGACGGTCACCGGAGCGGACGGCGACGAAACCGTCCGAACGCAATATCTTTTCGGCTGCGACGGCGCCCACAGCGTGGTCCGCAAGGGCCTCGGCCTCACCTTCGAGGGTGGTGCGTTCGTCGAGCAGTACATGCTCGGCGACGTCGAGGTCGACTGGACGATGCCGCGTGGCTACGGAATCCGGTCGATGCACCAGACGGACGGCGAGACCGACGACCTGCTCGTGTGCATTCCGCTGCCCGGACGCCGCCGGTACCGGATGTCGATGCTGGTGCCCGACGACCTCGCCGGCACCGGCACCCCCGCGGCCGACAAGATCGCGCACGGGTTCGAAGCGGGACCGAAACCCGGGCTCAGCCACATTCAGGCCGTGCTCGACCGCCTCTCACCCCAGCCGACGCGGGCCTCGAATCTCCGCTGGTCGTCCGTCTTCCGGATCAGCCACCGCATCGTCGACTCGTACGGGCGCGGACGGGTGTTCGTCGCGGGCGACGCCGCGCACATCCATCCGCCGACCGGTGCGCAGGGCATGAACACCGGCATCCAGGACGCGCACAACCTGGCGTGGAAGGTTGCGCTGGCGGTGTCCGGCGCCGCGGCCCCCGATCTGCTGGACAGCTACGACGCCGAGCGGCGGCCCGTCGGGGAAGAGGTGGTGGGACGCACCGTCCGCAGTGCCCGGGAGGGGATCGGGGCGGGGTCTTCGGATCCCGATTACGTGATCCGCCGTGAGGCACAACTTCTCATCAGCTACGCGGACAGTCCGATCGTCGGCCGACCGGCGTCGAATGCGGTTCTCGAGCCCGGCAGCCGGGCACCGGACGCCCGCGGGCTGACCCGTATCACGGTCGCGTTTCCCCTCCGGCTGTTCACGCTCCTCGCGGGACCGAACCACACGCTGCTGCTGTACGCCGACGAGTCGGTCGACGCGCGCGGGCTGGAACTGCTCGAGGCCGCCGCGACGTCGGTGGACGCGGCGACCGGCGGACTCGTCGACACGTACCTCGTCGCCTCGCCTTCCGCCGACGTCGGGGAGACGGTACTGCCGCTGATCCGGGACCGCGACGGCGAGTTCGCGCGCGCCTACGGTGCCGAGGGTTCCGCCGCGTTCGTCGTCCGTCCGGACGGCTATCTGGGGTTCCGGCAGAGTCCGGTCGCCGTCGACGGCCTCACGGAGTACCTGAAGCCGACTTTCCGCTGAGCTCGACGGTGGTGGGCAGGCCGCGCCGGATGTCACCCGGCGCGGGCTTGCCGAGCGGGGCGCCGGCCCGGGTGGCCGAATCCAGCAGCCACGGCACGCTCGTGACCATCACCCCGGACGTGAACAGCAACCGGCCCTTGAGGCGCAGCGCATTCTGGTTGTGCAGCAGGTGTTCCCACCAGCGACCGACCACGTATTCGGGGATGAAGATGGTGACGACTCCGCCGGGGACCCGTTTCCGGACGGATTTCACGTATCCCACGATGGGGCCGGTGACTTCGCGGTACGGCGATTCGAGAACCTTCAGCGGCACCGGAATCTCGTATTTCTCCCACTCCCGCTGCAGCTTCGTGGTGTCGGCGCCCAGTACGGTGACGGCCTCCAGCGTCGTCGGATGGGTGGCGCGGGCGTAGGCGAGTGCCCGGGCGGTGGGTTTGTTGAGCACGGACACCAGCACGATGGTGTGCACCTGGGAGGGGAGGGTGAAGCTGTCCTCGTCGACGACGAGGAGCGCCGCGATCCGGTCGTAGTGCCGCCGGACCCCGCGCATCAGGAAGAACAGGATCGGCATCGCGATGACCACCAGGTAGGCGCCCTGGGTGAACTTCGTGATCGTGACGATGATCAGGACGGTGCCGGTGAGGAGGGCCCCGGTGCCGTTGAGTGCCCTCCTGCCGTGGATGCGACGACGTTCGCGGGAGTCGGATTCGGTTGCCAGTACACCGTTCCAGTGCCGGACCATGCCCGCCTGGCTGAGCGTGAAGGACGTGAACACGCCGAGGATGTACAGCTGGATGAGGTGGGTGACGGACGCCTCGAACAGGACGATCAGTCCGCCCGCCGTCACTGCGAGAAGCACGATGCCGTTGCTGAACGCCAACCGGTCGCCGCGAGTGTTGAGCTGGACGGGAAGGTAGCGGTCGCGGCCGAGCACCGAGGCGAGCAGCGGGAAGCCGTTGTAGGCGGTGTTCGCGGCGAGCACGAGGATCAGCACGGTCGCGGCCTGCACGTAGAAGAAGCCGAAGTTGGTGGTGCCGCCGAAGACGGCGGCCGCGATCTGGGCGATGACGGTGCGCTGCGGGTCGGTCTCGCAGTTTCCGGCGAACCCGATCAGGTCGCACGGGTTCACCGCGACGTGCACCTTGGTGACGATGGCCAGCGCGGTGATCCCGGCGAACATCACGATGGCCGTCGCCGCCATCGCCATGAGGGTTTTCGCGGCGTTGGCGCTCTTCGGTTTACGGAACGCGGGCACCCCGTTCGAGATCGCCTCGACCCCTGTCAGCGCCGTGCATCCGGACGAGAACGCGCGCAGCGCGAAGAACACGAGTGCCAGACCGGTCAGCCCGGACAGTTCCGGTTCGATGGTGTAGCCGGCGCTTTCGGCGACGGGCGTCGAACCGGCCGCGACGCGGATGAACCCCGTCACGATCAGAATCATCACACCGGCGATGAACCCGTACGTCGGGAACGCGAACGTGGTCCCCGATTCGCGGATCCCGCGCAGGTTCATCACCGTCAGCAGCACCACGAACGCCACGGCCAGCGCCACCCGGTGCGTGTTCAGCGCGGGCACGGCCGAGATCAGATTGTCGACGCCGGCCGAGACCGACACCGCCACCGTCATCACGTAATCGATCAGCAGCGCCGACGCCACCGTCAACCCCGCGGACGGGCCGAGGTTCTTGGTGGCCACCTCGTACGAGCCGCCCCCGCTCGGATAGGCGTACACCACCTGGCGGTACGACAGCGCGACGACGGCGAGAAGCACCACCACCCCGACCGCCAGATACGGCGTCAGATAGAAGTACGCGAGACCGCCCAGCGACAGGATCAGCAGGATCTCCTGCGTCGCATACGCCACCGACGACAGCGGGTCGGACGCGAAGATCGGCAGCGCCAGACGCTTGGTCAGCAACTGCTCCCCGAGATCGTCACTGCGCAGCGGGCGTCCCAGAGCCAGCCGCCGGACCGCCCGCACGAGAGCCACCACACGTTCAGCGTAGAACCGCGGCGGGGCGGCGGCGCGGCTTTCGATGTCCGGCCACATTTCGTTATCCGCCCCGAATCGGCGATGTCAGGGTTTCTTGTGGTCGTCGTCGTCGGACTGCCGTGCGATCCAGGCCGCGATCTGGGCCCGCGACGAGAATCCGAGTTTCGCGAGTACGTGCTCGACGTGACCCTGCGCGGTGCGTTGGGAGATCACGAGGCGGGCGGCGATCGCCTTGTTGGTCAGGCCCTGTGCAACCAGGCCGGCGACCTGCCGTTCGCGCTTGGTCAGTGCCGCCGCGGGATCGCCGCGCCGCGGCGCTGCCGGGAGTGATTCGCCCAGGGCATACGAGGCGGCGGCGGCGAAGCCCAGCGCCTCGCCCTCGCGAGACGCAGTCTCGAACGCCCGGGCACCGAGCGAGTGCCGCGTGACGCGCTCGCATTCCTGGTGGGATTCGGTCAAGTTGGGGATCTGGACAATGGAGGTGCCCACCCTCCGTCGGAGCACCTCGGCCGCTGCCAGCAGGACGGCGGCACGGTGAAAATCGTTCTCGCGGGACGAGATCCAGCCGAGGATCTCGAGGCACCAGGTGGCTCCGAACGGATCGTCGACCACTCGGGCCAGTTCGAGTCCCCGTCGCAGCAGCAGCACCGCGCGATCACGGTCGCCCTCCCGCCACATCACCAGCCCGAGGGTCAGCGACGAGCGGCCCAGGTACACCGATTCACCGTGTGATTCGGAAATCCGGATCGCCTCGTCGAGACAGCCGGTGGCGGTCTCGACGTGCCCGAGGATCTCGTGAACCAACCCGAGCGCATGCAGTGCCGTGACGTGTGCAAAGAGGTTGCGCTCGCCGCGTAACACCTCGAGCGACCCGGTGAACGAGCTCACCGCGCGCTCCGGGTTGCCGCCGTGCACGGCGTGCGCTCCGTCGGCGTGAAGCATCAGTGCGCGATCGAATGCGCTTCCCCGGGTCTGGGCGAGAACACGCCCCTCGTCGATCAGGTCGGCCGCCCGCTCCAGATCCTCGTTCCGGCTGGCGAGGACACTGGCCGCATGCAACGCCTTGACCCGGAGTGCGGTGTCGCGTCCTCCCTCCTGTGCCAGCGCGCGGTCGAGCCAGCGGCGACCCTCGCGGAGCAGCCCACGAGAAACCCAGAACGGATACAGTGCGGTCGCGATCTCCAGCCCCGCCTCGGGCGAGGCGGACAGGCCGTACTCCATCGCTTCGCGCAGGTTGGGTTGTTCACGCTCGAGCCGCTCGAGCCAGGCGACCTGCCGGGGGCCGATCCATTCGGATTCGGCTTGGCGGGCGAGTTGCCGGTACCAGCTGTGATGCCGCAGTCGAAGGTCCGGGAGAGTTCCGGCCTGTTCGAGTTTCTCCCGGCCGTACTCACGCAGCGTTTCGAGCATCCGGAATCGCACCACCGCCCCCGATCCCTCGCGGATGAGGATCGACTTGTCCACGAGCGACGCGATCAGATCGATGAGACCGGCCGGTTCGGCGTCGTACATGGACACGTGCTCGGCGGCGTCCAGCTCGAAGCTGCCGGCGAAGACCGACAGCCGGGCCCACAGCTGTTGCTCCGCCGGCAGGCACAGGTCGTAGCTCCAGTCGATACTCCACCGCAACGTCTGCTGACGAGTCGGCGCACTCCTGCTTCCGCGGGTCAGCAGCTCGTACCGGTTGGTCAACCGCTGCAGGATCTGTTCCGGCGACATCGAGCGCAGCCTCGCCGCCGCCAGCTCGATGGCCAGGGGCAGACCGTCCAGTCGAATGCAGATCCGGATGACGGCGGCGGCATTCTCCTCGGTGACCTCGAAGCCCGGTACCGCCGTGGCCGCCCGCTCGGCGAACAACGTCACCGCGTCGTACCCGGGCAGACTCTTCAGCGACGGCTCGCTGTCCGAATCCGGAAGCGCCAGTGGACGAACGCGCAGGGCGGCTTCCCCCGCGACGTCCAGGGTCTCGCGACTCGTCGCCAGGATCCGCAGGCCGGGGCACGTACGCAGCACGGTCTCCGTCAGGTCTGCCGCCGCATCCACCACCTGCTCGCAGTTGTCGAGGACCAGCAGCATGTCGCGCGGCTCCAGGAACTCCACGAGGGTCTGCAGCGGTCTCGGCGACCGCTGCCGCAATCCCAGCCCCGCCGCCACGACCTCCCCCAGCAACGACCCGTCGCGCAGTTCACCCAATTCGACCAGCCGGACCCCGTCGTCGAATGCCCGACGAATGTCGGTGGCGACGCGCAGTGCCAGTCGGGTCTTGCCGACGCCGCCGATACCGGTCAACGTGACCAGCCGTGACGCCGAGAGCAGTGTCCGGGCCTCGGCGAGTTCTTTCCGTCGGCCGACGAAGCTCGTCAAGTCGAGGGGAAGGCTCCCGTCGGTCGGCGATCCCGAGGAACCGGCGGATGATCGTCCTGTCGGCGGTCGCGCGGGGCGCTGCGGAGGTGCGTCCGCGTCGGGATCCGGGCCCAGCGCCATCGCGTCGACGGGGACACCGCGGCGAAATTGGATGTCCTGCAGCGTTTCACCCAGAATCGCCGCGGACGGGCGCTCGTGCGAGTCTCGCGACATGGCG
>JBCEBZ010000518.1:0-10004 GCA_039206675.1 Rhodococcus sp. (in: high G+C Gram-positive bacteria)
CTCGAGCAGGCCGTCGTCGACCCGCGGCACATCGAGGTCCAGATCCTGGCCGACGGTCAGGGCAACGTCATCCACCTGTTCGAGCGGGACTGCTCGCTGCAGCGTCGTCACCAGAAGGTCATCGAACTCGCGCCGGCCCCGAACCTGCCGGACGAGCTGCGGGCGAAGATCTGCGCGGACGCCGTCGCGTTCGCGAAGGAGATCAACTACGCCTGTGCGGGCACCGTCGAATTCCTCCTCGACACCCGCGGTAACCACGTGTTCATCGAGATGAACCCGCGCATCCAGGTCGAGCACACCGTGACCGAGGAGGTCACCGACGTCGACCTCGTGCAGTCGCAGCTGCGGATCGCGTCGGGCGAGACCCTCGCCGATCTGGGCCTGAGCCAGGACAAGATCACGCTGCGCGGTGCGGCGTTGCAGTGCCGCATCACCACCGAGGACCCGGCCAACGGGTTCCGTCCGGACACCGGCCGGATCACCGCGTACCGCACCCCGGGCGGTGCCGGCATCCGTCTCGACGGCGGTGCCACCCTCGGAGCCGAGGTGGGCGCGTACTTCGACTCGATGCTCGTCAAGCTCACCTGCCGCGGCCGGGACTTCGAGACCGCGGTCGCCCGGGCCCGCCGCGCGGTCGCCGAGTTCCGGATCCGCGGCGTGTCGACGAACATCCCGTTCCTGCAGGCGGTGCTCGACGACCCCGATTTCAAGGCGGGACGGGTCACCACCTCGTTCATCGAGGAGCGCCCCGAGCTGCTCACGCTGCGCAGCTCCGCCGACCGTGGCACCAAGATCCTGTCCTACCTCGCCGACGTGACGGTCAACAAGCCGCACGGCGAGCGGCCGTCCGCGGTGTACCCGCGCGACAAGCTGCCCCAGATCGATCTGTCCGCGCCGCCGCAGGACGGCAGCCGCCAGAAGCTCCTCGCTCTCGGGCCGGAGGGATTCGCCAAGGCACTGCGGGAGCAGAAGGCACTCGCGGTCACCGAGACCACGTTCCGCGACGCCCACCAGTCGCTGCTCGCGACCCGCGTGCGCACCAGCGGTCTGCTCGACGTCGCCGGACACGTCGCCCGGCTGACCCCGGAACTGCTCTCGATCGAGGCGTGGGGCGGTGCCACCTACGACGTGGCGCTGCGGTTCCTGCACGAGGACCCCTGGTACCGGCTGTCGGCGCTGCGTGAGGCCGTGCCCAACATCTGCCTGCAGATGCTGCTGCGCGGCCGCAACACCGTCGGCTACACCCCGTACCCGGAGAAGGTGACGCGGGCGTTCGTCGAGGAGGCCACGAACAGCGGCATCGACATCTTCCGCATCTTCGACGCCCTCAACAACGTCGACCAGATGCGGCCGGCCATCGACGCCGTCCGTGAGACCGGCACCTCGGTCGCCGAGGTCGCGCTGTCCTACACCGGCGACCTGTCGAACCCGCACGAGAAGCTGTACACCCTCGACTACTACCTGCGCCTGGCGGAGGAGATCGTCGAGGCCGGTGCGCACATCATCGCGATCAAGGACATGGCCGGACTGCTCCGCGCCCCGGCCGCCACCACCCTGGTGACCGCGCTGCGCAAGAACTTCGACCTGCCCGTGCACGTGCACACCCACGACACCCCCGGCGGTCAGCTCGCGACGTACCTGGCCGCGTGGCAGGCCGGAGCGGACGCGGTCGACGGCGCCTCGGCGGCGATGGCGGGCACCACCAGCCAGCCGGCGTTGTCGGCGATCGTGGCCGCGGCGGCGCACTCGGAGCACGACACCGGCCTGGACCTGCAGGCCGTGTGCGACCTCGAGCCGTACTGGGAGGCGCTGCGCAAGGTCTACGCACCGTTCGAGTCCGGGCTGCCCGCCCCCACCGGGCGTGTCTACACCCACGAGATCCCGGGTGGTCAGCTGTCGAACCTGCGCACCCAGGCCGTGGCCCTCGGGCT
Organism: Rhodococcus sp. (in: high G+C Gram-positive bacteria); assembly: GCA_039206675.1. Classification (GTDB taxonomy): domain Bacteria; phylum Actinomycetota; class Actinomycetes; order Mycobacteriales; family Mycobacteriaceae; genus Rhodococcus_F. The sequence continues at coordinate 1,932 of JBCEBZ010000518.1, forward strand.
CGGCGACAAGTTCGAGGAGGTCGAGGCCAAGTACGCGGCCGCCGACCGGATGCTCGGCCGCCTGGTGAAGGTCACCCCGTCCTCGAAGGTGGTCGGCGACCTCGCCCTGCACCTGGTCGGCTCCGGTGCCTCCACCGAGGAGTTCAAGGAGAACCCCGCGAAGTTCGACCTCCCCGACTCGGTGGTCGGATTCCTGCGCGGCGAACTGGGCACCCCGCCCGGTGGCTGGCCGGAACCGTTCCGCACCCGGGCACTCGAAGGTCGTGGCGACGCCAAGCCCGAGGTGCCGCTGTCGGCGGAGGACGAGAAGGCCCTTGCGGGTACGTCGGCGGAACGCCGCGCGACCCTCAACCGGCTGCTGTTCCCCGGCCCGACGAAGGAATTCCTCGAGCACCGGGACAAGTACGGCGACACCTCGCAGCTGTCGGCGAACCAGTTCTTCTACGGACTGCGGCGCGGCGACGAGCACCGGGTCCGCCTCGCGCAGGGTGTCGAGCTGCTCATCGGGCTCGAGGCCATCTCCGAGCCCGACGAGCGGGGATACCGCACCGTCATGGCCATTCTCAACGGGCAGTTGCGCCCGGTGTCGGTGCGGGACCGGTCGATCTCCAGTGAGATCCCCGCCGCGGAGAAGGCCGACAAGAACAACCCCGGCCACGTGCCGGCACCGTTCGCCGGTGTGGTGACCCTCGCCGTCGCCGAGGGTCAGCACGTCGCCGCAGGCGACACGATCGCCACCATCGAGGCCATGAAGATGGAAGCGGCCATCACCGCACCCCGCGGTGGCACCGTCTCCCGGCTGGCCATCGGTTCGGTCCAGCAGGTGGAGGGCGGCGACCTCCTCGCCGTCGTGGCGACGGGGGAGTCCGCGAGCGAGTGACTCGGATCATCGCGGGACTCGCGGGCGGCCGACGCCTGCGAGTCCCGCCGAGCGGGACCCGGCCCACCTCGGACCGGGTCCGCGAGGCGTTGTTCAGCGCCCTGCACAGCAGGATGGACCTCGAGGGCGCGTCCGTTCTCGATCTCTACGCGGGATCGGGGGCGCTCGGCCTCGAGGCGCTGTCCCGGGGTGCGGATCGCGTCGTCCTCGTCGAGTCCGACTCGAAGGCGGCGGGCGTCATCAAGCACAACGTGACGACGGTCGGCCTGCCCGGCGCGGAAGTCCGCGGCGCTCCGGTGGCCGCGGTGCTCGCGGGCACCGCCGACCGGCCGTACGACCTGGTGATGGCGGATCCGCCGTACGCCGTCGACGACGCGGCGGTGCAGACGGTCCTCGGTCACCTGCGGGTCAACGGCTGGGTCGGCGACGGCTCGATCGTGGTGCTCGAACGGTCGTCGAGGTCACCCGAGACGGCCTGGCCCGACGGCTTCGCGCCCGTCAAGGCGAAGAAGTACGGTGAGGCGAGAATCGAATTGGCGACCTGCTACGGTCTGGACTCATGACTGGCGCTGTCTGCCCCGGATCCTTCGACCCCGTGACCAATGGCCACCTTGACGTGATCGGCAGAGCTGCCGCGCAGTTCGACGAGGTCATCGTGACGGTCATGGTCAACAAGAACAAGCGTGGCCTGTTCACCGTCGAGGAACGCATCGAGATGCTCGAAGACTCCACCGCCGACCTGACGAACGTGCGGGTCTCCTCCTGGCACGGCCTGCTGGTGGATTACGCCAAGCAGCAAGGGATCACGGCGATCGTCAAGGGCCTGCGCGGTGCCAACGACTTCGACTACGAGCTGCAGATGGCGCAGATGAACCAGAAGCTCAGTGGCGTCGACACTCTCTTCATCCCGACCAACCCCACCTACAGCTACCTGTCGAGTTCGCTCGTGAAGGAGGTGGCCACCTTCGGCGGCGACGTCTCCGACATGCTGCCCGAGAAGGTGCACGCCCGCCTTCTCACGCGGATCGCCGAGCGCGCCGCCGAGAGCAGCTGATACCCGACACACCGGCTGCCAGGACACACCCTCGGCGTCCGGTCGGGCAGACTTGCACGAGGACGGCTGCGCCGACCTGCTGAGGGTCATCGACGATTGGGGTTGCTTGTGTACCGGGTATTCGAGGCGCTCGACGAACTTGTCGCGATTGTCGAAGAGGCACGCGGCGTACCGATGACCGCCGGCTGCGTGGTTCCCCGCGGCGACGTCCTCGAACTGCTCGACGACGTGCGCGATGCGATTCCCGGTGAACTCGACGACGCCCAGGACGTCCTGGACCACAAGGACAAACTGGTGGGGGACGCCAGGTCCAACGCGGAGAAGACCGTCTCCAGCGCCAACGCCGAGGCGAACTCCACCATCGAGAACGCCCGCGACGACGCCGATCGCATCCTGGCGGACGCGAAGGCGCAGGCCGACCGGATGGTGGCCGAGGCCCGCGCACACGCCGAGCAGTTGGTGACCGACGCCCGCGCCGAGGCCGAGTCCTCCGTCGCCGAAGGCCGGCGCGAGTACGACCAGCTCACGGGACGGGCAAGGTCCGAGGCGGACCGCATGATCGAGTCGGGCAAGGCGTCCTACGAGAGGTCCGTCGCGGAGGGGACTGCCGAGCAGGCGCGGCTCGTCTCGCAGACGGAGGTCGTCCAGGCCGCGCACGCCGAGTCGGCCCGGGTGATCGATTCCGCGCACGCCGAATCGGATCGTCTCCGCTCGGACTGCGACCTGTACGTGGACACGAAGCTCGCGGAGTTCGAGGACTTCCTGAACGGCACCGTCCGGTCCGTCGGGCGGGGGCGTCAGCAGTTGCGGACAGGTTCGGGTGTACCCGACTACGCCTCCGACTACGACGTCGACGACCGCCGCGCCGAGCGTCGTCGCTGAGTTCGGCGCCGAGCGTCCGGACTTTCCATCGAATTTGGCTCCACCGCGCTCATTGCGTATCGTGGAGTGGTTGCCCTTAGTCGTTCCCCTTTTCTCGAAAGTGAAGTCTGTTGTCATCCCATCGCCACAGCTCATCGCGCTCCCGTCGGGACGCGGACTTCGTGCTGGACACGGTCAAACTCGGCCGTCGTCCCGGTTCGATGCGCACCGTGGAACGGGTGGTGACGGCGCCACAGCGCATCGGTCTCGACCTGATCGCCATCGAGGAAGGGTCGGAGATCGATCTGGATCTCCGGTTGGAGGCCGTATCCGAGGGGGTCCTGGTCACCGGTTCGTTGCGAGCCGACACGGCCGGGGAGTGCTCGAGATGCCTCGAGCCGTTCTCCGGCACGGTGGACCTGACTCTCACGGAGTTGTTCGCGTACCCGGACAGCACCACGGAGGAGACCACGGAGGAGGGGGAGGTCTATCACGTCGTCGACGACGAGATCGACCTCGAACCCGTCGTGATCGACGCCGTCGGCCTCGCACTGCCATTGCAGCCGCTCTGCAGTGACGACTGCCAAGGATTGTGCCCAGAATGTGGCGTTCGCCTGGCGATTGCCGAATCTGGCCACGGGCATGACATACTTGATCCTCGCTGGGCTGGTCTTGCAGCCAAATTTGGCGTGGATTCGGAACCCAGCAAGAATCTTGTGAACAACGAAGCCGAGGAGAAGTAGAAGTGGCTGTCCCCAAGCGCAGAATGTCGCGATCCAACACGAGGTCGCGTCGTAGCCAGTGGAAGACCACTGTGCCTACCCTCGTCACGTGCCCCAACCGTGGCTGCGGCGAGAAGACGCTGCCCCACGTCGCGTGCCCGTCGTGTGGCACGTACAAGGGCCGCCAGGTCACTGCCGCCGTCTAATTCTCCACGGAGAGGCGTTGTGACGAGCGACATCAGTAATACACCCGCCGGCGGCGAGGAGGATCATGCTTCCCTCCTCGCCGCCCTCGGCGTAGAAATCGAGCCTTCACTGCTCACCCTGGCGTTGACGCACCGCTCGTATGCGTACGAGAACGGTGGTCTGCCGACCAACGAGCGTCTCGAGTTCCTCGGCGACTCCGTACTCGGGGTCACCGTCACGGAGAAGCTCTACCTCGCGCACCCCGACAAATCCGAGGGCGACCTCGCGAAGATCCGGGCGAGCATCGTGAACATGCACGCGCTCGCGGAGGTGGCACGAAGCCTCGGTGAGGGCGGTCTCGGTGCCCATCTCCTGCTCGGGAAGGGCGAGGAGATGACCGGCGGACGCGACAAGCCGAGCATCCTGGCCGACGGCATGGAGTCGATTCTCGGCGCCATCCACCTCGAGCACGGAATCGACACGGCGCGGCGCGTCGTGCTCGATCTCTTCAGCGACCTCCTCCAGCGGGCCCCCCGCCTCGGCGCGGGCCTGGACTGGAAGACGAGCCTGCAGGAACTGACCGCGGAGCGTGGCGTCGGGGTTCCGGCGTACGAGATCACCGCGACCGGTCCGGATCACGACAAGGAGTTCACCGCCACCGTGATCGTCGGCGGCAAGCCCCTCGGCGTCGGTATCGGCCGCTCCAAGAAAGAGGCCGAGCAGAAAGCCGCGAGCACGGCGTGGAATGCGTTGTCCGACGCAGGCCCCGACGTAGCGGCCGACGACGTCAGTGCCTGAACTACCCGAAGTCGAGGTAGTCCGGCGCGGACTCGAACGCCACATCGTGGGGGCGTCGATCGATGCCGTGGACATTCTTCATCCGCGCGCGATCCGGCGGCACCTGCCCGGCGCCGCCGACCTCGCCGGACAACTCACCGGCGAACGTATCGCGGGCGCCGACCGCCGCGGAAAGTATCTGTGGCTGGTCCTCGAACCCAGTACGGTCGCACTCGTGGTCCATCTCGGTATGAGCGGTCAAATGCTCGTGCAGCCACCGGAATTGCCCACCGAGAAGCATCTGCGCATCCGGGCCCGGCTCGATTCCGGTCTCGACCTCCGGTTCGTGGATCAGCGGACGTTCGGCGGCTGGGCGCTCGCGCCCCTCGTCGAGGTCGACGGCTCGCTCGTGCCGGACTCGGTGGCGCACATCGCCCGCGACCCACTGGATTCGCGTTTCGATCTCGCGGCCACCGTGAAGGTGGTGCGCGGCAAGCACACCGAGATCAAGCGTGTGCTGCTGGACCAGACCGTCGTCTCCGGCATCGGCAACATCTATGCGGACGAGGCGTTGTGGCGCGCGCAGATCCACGGAAATCGGCTCACCGACCGGCTGACCGGTCCCCGGATCGGTGCCGTGCTCACGGCCGCCCAGCAGGTCATGCGTGAGGCACTGTCCCAGGGCGGCACGTCCTTCGACGCGCTGTACGTGAACGTCAACGGCGAGTCGGGCTACTTCGACCGTTCCCTGTCCGCCTACGGCCAGGAGGATCGCCCGTGCCCGCGCTGCGGCACCGCGATCCGGCGGGAGAAGTTCATGAACCGCTCCTCGTTCAGTTGCCCGAAGTGCCAGCCGGCGCCACGGAGAAGCCCGGCGAGATGACCTGGGTGAGTCCGGCGGGAGTGGACTCCTGGTCGATCCGGCCGTCGGCGTCGTGGCGCGGCGTCGCCTTGGCGTCGAAGTAGTCGCCGCCCTTGCGTTTCGCGTCGTCGGTTCCCCATTCGCGGTGGCGGGGAACCGGTGCCATCCTCGGAATGTGCTTGCGGCAGTGGATGTATGCCTCCTCCACGTCCACCACCACCCAGCGTTCCGGGATCCGCCCGCCGGAGTGGTCCGCCGGCAGATCCGCGATCTCGGAGCGAAGGGTCTCGTCGTCGACGATCCGGGCCGAACCGTTCACGTGCAGCCCGATGAGGTCCTGCACGAAGTCCACGAGAATGATTCCGACGTGCGGGTTTTCCAGGATGTTGCCGAGGCTCGCCATGACGCCGTTGCCGCGGTACTCCGGGTACGCGAGGGTCTTCGGGTCGATGACGTGCATGAATCCCGGTGTCCCGGCGCGCAGACTGTTGTCGCACTCGCCGGACGCGTCGGCGGTGGCGATGAACGCGATCTCCTGGCGCCCGACGAACTCGATCATCGTCGGATTGAGATGGTCCAGCATCTGATCCGAGTAGAACTTGGCGGCACGATCCCCGGTGCCGAACTCGGATTGAAGTCGGTGTTCTCCCGCACTCCCGATCTGCCCCATCTGCATTCCCCGCTACGTCTCGGCGTCGTTGATCGGTTCACCCTACGGCCCACCGCTTCCCACTGCTGAGAATCGGCGTTCACAAATACGTGGAAACCGGTGCCGCCCACCCGCCTACCTGGTGTTGCGCCCGTCGGTGGCAGGATTGAGCGCATGGCAGAACAGACTTCCGACACGACGGCGCCCACCTCACTGTGGGTCGAGCGAACGGGCACCCGGCGGTACACCGGCCGCAGCTCCCGCGGCGCCGAGGTCCTGATCGGCTCCGAGGGTGTGGAGGGCGTGTTCACTCCGGGGGAGCTCCTGAAGATCGCCCTTGCCGCGTGCAGCGGAATGAGCTCGGACTTCCCGCTGTCGCGGCGCCTGGGCGACAACTACGAGGCCACCATCCGGGTGTCCGGCGCCGCCGACCGGGACAACGAGGTGTACCCGCAGCTCGACGAGGTGCTCGAGCTCGATCTCAGTGAGCTCGACGCCGACGCGCAGGATCGTCTGGTCACACTCGTGGAACGGTCGGTCGACAAGGTGTGCACCGTCGGGCGGACGCTGAAGGCCGGGACGAAAGTGACGTTGACCGTCGAGAAGGAACAATGATGCGGCGTGAGCTCGCCGCGCTCGCGGGCGGGTCGGCGCTCTGCGCGGGTCTGCTCGTGGTCGCGCCGGCTGCGGCCGGGCCCGTGTTCTCGCCGCCCGGCGGCGCCTGCACCCCGTGGTCGGTGTCGGAGGTGACGTCCGGCGCCGGCGTGCTCGAGAACCTGGCCTTCGACGGCGCGGGCACCATGCTGGTGTCGCGGACGGGTCTGGTGGGCGGCGGAGCCCTGGACGGGGTCGGTCCCGACGGCACCGTCACCCCGATCGTGCCCGACGTCGAGTCGCCGGGCGGGATCGCCGTGGACGGCGATCACGCGTACTTCGCCACGGGAAATTCCTTCGCCTCCGGGGTCACCGGCTCGACGAGCGGCACCGTCGACGTCGTGGACATCGACACGGGGGACACCAGCACCGTCGCCGAGGGGCTGGTCATGCCGAACGGGCTCGTCCGGCTGAGCAACGGCGACATCCTCACCGCACGGAATCTCGGCTCCGGCGCCGGCCTGACGCGGGTCCCGGCCGGCGATCCCCACACACCGGAGGTCGTGCGCACCGATCTGGGAACGGTCGACGGCCTCGCCGTGCACGACGGCAGCGTGTACACGGTCACGACGTTCGACACCACCACCACGCTGCGCATCCTCCGCGAAGACGACCTGCGCGGTCCCGTCGTGTCCGTCGAGTTGCCCGGCTCCGGGCCGCTCAACGCGGCCGACGACCTCACCGTCGGACCGGACGGAATCGTGTACGTCGCGTACAACGGCGGCGGCAAGGTGGTCCGCGTCGATCCGGCGACCGGGGAGAGCTGCGCGCTGGCGTCCGGGCTGCCCCTCGTGTCCTCGGTGCGCTTCGGCGCCGGGCCGGGCTGGGACCCGGACGCGCTCTACGCCACCAGTTTCACCGGGAAGATCTACAAGCTCGAACGGTCGTGACGGACATGGAGAGAATGACCGCGTGGGTGCACGGGTACGTGCAGGGTGTCGGATTCCGGTGGTGGACCCGTGCCCGCGCACTCGAGCTCGGCCTCGTCGGATACGCCGCCAACCAGAAGGACGGCCGCGTACTCGTCATCGCCGAGGGACCCCGGGACAAGCTGGAGACACTGCTGACGCTGCTGCGGTCGGGAGACACGCCGGGCGCGGTGGATCTCGTCGTGGAGCAATGGGATTCCCCCCGCGGCGACCTCACCGGGTTCGTCGAACGGTGAACCGAAGGTAAAGTTCTCCGTCATGCATCTGAAGAGTCTGACGCTGAAGGGATTCAAATCCTTTGCGTCCGCAACGACTCTGCGATTCGAGCCGGGAATCACCTGTGTCGTGGGGCCCAACGGGTCGGGTAAGTCCAACGTCGTCGACGCCCTCACCTGGGTGATGGGTGAGCAGGGGGCGAAGGCGCTGCGCGGCGGCAAGATGGAAGACGTCATCTTCGCCGGCACCGCCGGGCGGGCGCCGCTCGGCCGCGCCGAGGTGA
>JBCEBZ010000519.1:0-9981 GCA_039206675.1 Rhodococcus sp. (in: high G+C Gram-positive bacteria)
CGCCAACACCGAACGGATCGTCCCACGTGAGACCTGGAGCTGGGTGGTGAGGCCCGACTCGGTGAGGCGGGAGTCCGGTTCGTAGTGACCGGAGAGGATCAGGGCGCGTAGATCGTGATACGCCTGCAGTGTCCGGTTGGCGCCCGCATCGGGGCTGCCCTCGTTGTTCGGGTCCGCGCCCGCAGCTAGCACCATCGGAAGTCACCGGACCCGCCGCGAAAAATGGCCTGCGTAGTCATCTCCGCCTCCCACGTGATGTTGTACAACAACATCGTACGTACCGTGTCGAGCGTTCGATGCGAACGCGGTTCGGGGGCATGAGAATCTTCCCTTCCTGAGTCGATCAGGTCCGTGCTGACGTGCACTATTGTTGCACAATTTCGGTGCAACGCCGATCGCCGGCGCACCACAAGTGATGCGCCGGCGAGCACGTTCGCGTCGGGCCGATCAGAACAACCAGGGGACCTCGTCGTGGCCGAAGTCGTGGAAGTCGCCGAATCGCCCGGAGTAGAAGACGAGTCCGGTGCCCTCCCGGCAGCGCATGTCGGTGACTTCGCCGTAGAAGACGCGGTGGTCGCCGATGTCGTGGGCGCTGTGGACCCTGCATTCGAGCTGGGCCAGAGCGTCTTTGATCAGCGGCAGGCCCGAGCGGCTGTGATCGCAGGGCAGGTCGTCGAATCGGGCGCCGCCGCGGGTTGCGAAACGCCGGGCGAGGGCCTCCTGGCGGGAGCCGAGGATGGAGACGGCGAACGCGCCCGCGGCTTCCACGGCCTCGGTGGTGCGGGAGCCGTGGGTGAGCGAGACGAGCAGGATCGCCGGGTCCAGGCTGATCGACGTCAGCGAGCTGATCGTCATCGCACTGGGGTTGTTGTCGCCGTCGTCGGCGCTGACGACGGCGACGCCGGTGGTGAACCGGCCCATGCTGCGCCGCATGTCCATCGGGGTGGGGGCGTGGAATGCCGGAAGGGTCATCGTGGGCCTACTTACTGTGGTACCGGACTTCGAAGGTGACGACGCCTTCGTCCGTGCTCCAGGGACCGTGGGGCATGCCGGGCGGCCTGCACGCGTACATTCCGGCGGTGAACGTCTCGCCGAGGGTGAGGTCGGTGAACGATCCCTCGAGGATGTACACCTCCTCCCAGAAATCGTGTTTCTGCACGCCCATCGGGGTGGAGTCGGCGCCGGGTTCGTAGCGCAGGATCCGGGTGGCGACGTTGCCGTCGGGGTCCCTGGCGAGGATGCGTTCGGTGATCTTCGGATCGTCCCCCGGACACACGGTCCATTCGACGTCGGTGACCGGGAAGAATTCGAATTCGGGCTTGGCCATGATCGTTTACTCGCTCTCTGCTTTGTAGCCGTCGGTGAACTGCTGCACTGCGGCGACGGCGCTGTCGTAGTCGTAGTTGCGGTACGTGTACGCGCCCTTCACCACGAAGGGGGCTCCGGCGTAGAACATCTCGTACTGCTGGTGGCGTCCGGCGAATTCGGAGCCGATGATGTCCCAGGCCAGCTTGAAGAGTTTGATGCGCTCCTCGGACGGGACGCCGGGGGACTGGACATAGTGTCCGATGTCCCGGGACGTCAGTGGGCTGGTGAGATCCTTGACGCTCGACGGGAGTTGCAGCACGCCGCCGCCGACGAGGTCACGCAGGATGGCGATCACCCGCGGGTAGATCTCCGACTGCAGGCCCATCGACCCGTACAGCGCCTGCTTGCCCGGCAACCACATCCCCACCGAATCCGGCTCGGCGGTGTACTCGGCGGCCAGCACCGCGGACCGGACACCGCTGACGAGTGCGGCGAGTTCGCCGAGCTTCTCCTGCACGCTGGGGATCTTGTCGACGCCGTTGACCTGGGTGACGCGACGCGCGACGCCGGCGATGAACTCCAGCTTCGTCGCGAACCGGATCTGCGCCTGCCAGTTGCCGAGTACGTGCGCGCCCGTCTCGAAGAACTGCCGGCGGACCCCGGTGGTGTCGCGGTCGACGAACACCCGATCCCACGGCACGAGGACGTCGTCGAAGACGAGCAGCGAGTCGGGCTCGTCGTAACGGCAGGTCAGGGGGTAGTCGAACGAGCTCGTCGCGGCCGGGACGTACGGGCGGCGGACGTACTGCTTGAGGCCGGGGGCGTTGGCCGGGACGACGAAGCCGACGGCGAAGTCCTTGTCGTCGGGGCCGAGCGGTTTGATGCACGAGACGAAGATTTCGTCGGCGATCGCACCGCCGGTGGCCAGCATCTGCGAACCGCGGATGACGAGGCCCTCGGGGGTCTCCTCGACGACGCCGGCCTGCAGATATTCGCCCTCCCAGCCCGACGCCGTCGTCGCGCGGGAGACCTGCGGCGGGATGATCGCGTACGAGACGTAGAGGTTCTCGTCGAGCAGGCGCCGGTACAGCGCGGAGACGTTCGCCCCGAAATCGTGGTCGCCCTCGGCGGCGAACACCTCGGGATGCGCCGCGAACGCGGCCAGGAACGTCCCCACGTGGTCGGGGCTGCGGCCGATCCAGCCGTGCGTGTGCTTCGCCCACCGCTCGATCGCCTCCCGCCGCTGCGCGAGTTCCTCCCGCGATCGCGGAATCGAGAACACGCGGTTGGCCGGGTTCCCGGTCTCGGGCGCGACGTACTGCATGCCGTTGGCCTCGTCCGCGGCGAGGTCGAACATCTCGGCCATCGTCCGGGCCACGGGCGCGAACGCCGGATGGGTGGTGACGTCGTCGATCTGCTCCCCGTCGACGAGCACGACTCGCCCGTCGTTCAGGGAGGCCAGGTAGTCGGCTCCGGTGCGCATGTCAGTGTCCTTCGGTGGTGTAGGAGTGGGTCAGGGTCCGGCCGTCGGGCAGGGTGAGTTCGAGGTCCCACCGGTGACCGGGGGTGAACTTCCCGTCGAGCAGCGGCAGGGTGCCCGCGAAGCAGAGCAGGTCCTCGCCGGTGTCGCCGATCCGCTCGGCGAAGATCTGCAGAAGATTGTGCGGTGTACGGAGATTGGCGAGCGTCCCGTCTTGATACAGCACCCCGTCGACCCACGACCGGGCCCGGCACGCGTCCCAGTCGAACGACGCCCAGTCCGCGATCTCGACCACGCGGGGACCCACCGGCTTCGGGCACGCGCGCTTGGAGTCGCCGATGTCGACGGTTTCGAGTTGGCGGTCGGTGTGATCGGAGCCGACGCCGAGGTAGTACCGCCCCTGGTGCCGCAGGATCACCGGCTCCACCTCGCCCGACGTGTGCGCGCCGGTGACCGGGGCCTGCGTCGCGGTGGTGATCGTCGCGGTCTCGACGGGGTAGAACATCGGAACCTGCTCCGGCGGTGCGACACCGATGGCGGCGAGTTCGTCGATGTGATGCTGCACGGCCGCTTCGTCGCGGCCGGTGTACCCGGCGACCAGGGTCCGGACGGCGTCGAATCGCAGGGTCTCGGAGGTGTCGAGGGTGTCGAAGGTGAGCACCTCCGTGGTGGCGCCGGTCATGACAAAACCTTTCTGCGGTTCAGGAAGCTGTAGTCGTCGAGCCGGTCCTTCAGGACCGGGAACTCGGCGCGGGTGCGGTCGACCACGGTGGGGTCGATCTCGGCGATGGTGATGCCCTCGGACGAATCCGCCTCGGCGATCACCGTTCCCCACGGGTCGACGATCCGGCTGTGGCCACCGAGTTCGACGGAATTGTGGGTCCCGGTGGCGTTGCACGCGATCACGAAGACCTGGTTGTCGACGGCGCGGGCCGACGTCAGCAGCCGCCAGTGCTCCCTGCGGGCCTTCGGCCAGGCCGCGGGCACGATGACGAGTGTGGCTCCGGCGGCGACCAATTCGGTCCACAGCCCCGGGAAGCGCAGGTCGTAGCAGGTGGTGGCGGCGATGGTGCCGAACGGGGTGTCGGTGGTGTGGATCTGCGTTCCCGGCTGCAGCAGCTGCGCTTCGAGGGAGGCGTATCCGAACACGTGAACCTTGCTGTAGTGGTGGTGGATCCGGCCGTCCGGGCCGATCAGGACCGCCGTGTTGCGCAGCCGGCCCTCTTCGCCCTGTTCGACGATGCTGCCGGCGTGGATGTAGCACTGCCGTTGGACGGCGACGGAGGCGAGGACCTGGACGGTTCCGCCGCCGAGAGTTTCGGCGGCCGTGGCGTAGTCGTCGAAGTGGTTGTATCCCACGCGCCACAGTTCGGGCAGGACGATCAGGTCGACTCGCTCGTCGAGCCCGGTCAGGAGGGTGCGAACGCGCTCGAGCCGGTGCGCGGGGGTCTCGGTATCGGGGCTGGCCACCTGGGCCAGGGCTATCTTCATGGGTTTCCTTCGTGCCGTTAGATGTTCGGCCGTTTCATGGATTGCAGGGTGGTGTCGAGGTGCTCCCGGACCGCCCGGACCGCGGCATGGGGGTCTCCCGCCGCGATCGCGTCGGCGATGGCGCGGTGCTCGACGAGGACCTGCTTCTTGCGGGTTTCGTCGGCCATGACGATGCGTACGCCCATCCGCATCTGACGGTCCCGCAATGAGCTGTAGAAGGTGTTCATCAGCGGGTTGCCGGCGGCGCGGATGATGGCCGTGTGGAATTCGAGGTCGTGGGCGATGAAGTCGACCGGGTCGGTGTCGTTCTCCTGCAGCTCGAGGAGGATGCGGAGCCGGTCCGGTACCAGGCCCGGCTGGGGCGCCACTTCGGTGACGGACCATTCCTCGACCACCCGGCGGGCCTGCATGACGGCTTCGACGTCGCTGTCGGACAGCGCCGGGATGAACGCGCCCTTGTGGGGCACCCGCCGGATGAAGCCTTCGGCCTCGAGTCGTAACAGCGCCTCGCGCACCGGGGTTCGGGAAATGCCGGACGATGCGGCGACCTGCGCCTCGGACAGGAACATCTCTTCGTCGCGGGGCAAGGTGATGATGGTGTTCTTCAGCCACTCGTAGGCCAGCTCCGGTGCGGTCGCTCCGGTGGTCTTCGATGTCGTCATGGCTTGCCCCTTCGAGGAGAGTCAGTTGGTGACGGACGCCGGCGTTTCCGGCGTCCGGACCGCCGCCTCGTCGCCCACGGCCGCGAGATCCACGGTCTGTGTTTCCCGTGCGAGGAGTGAGGCGATCAGGGAGATGACTCCCATGGCGGCGAGGTAGGCACCGATGGCGTATCCGGTGCCGAACCGGGTGTAGAGCGCGATCGCGATGATCGGTGCCAGCGAACCGGCGAGGACCGACGCGAGGTTGTAGGCCAGCGAGACTCCGGAGTAGCGGACCTCGGTGGGAAACAGTTCGGAGAAGAACGCGCCGATCACGGCGCTGTAGGCGGCGAAGATCAGCAGCCCCACCGACACCGCGAGGGTGATGGCCGCCGGATTCTTCGTGTCCAGCAGGGCGAAGAACACGAATGCCCACACGATGGTGGCGGCGGACGCGCCGAGGTAGATCGGTCGCCTGCCGATCCGGTCGGCGAGCACGGCGAACATCGGGATCGTCACCAGGGCGACGACCATGCCGATCATGACGGCGTTCAGTCCGGTGCCGCGGTCGAGTTCGAGGATCTGGGTGATGTAGGTGATGACGAACAGCGAGAAGATGTAGAAGCCGGCGTTCTCGCCGAAGCGGGTGAAGGCCGCGAGGAGGATCTGGCGCCAGTGTCCGCGAACTGCCGCGGCGAGCGGCATGCCCTTCTTCTCGGCGGGTGCGGTATCCCGGGACTGCTCGAACAGCGGGGTCTCGGCGACGTACAGCCGGAGCACCAGACCGATGATCACCAGCAGTGCCGACAGCCCGAACGCGATCCGCCACCCCCAGGAGAGGAACGCCTCCTCGGACAGCGCGGAACCGAGGACGGCGAGCACCCCGGCGGCCAGCAGATTGCCCAGCGGCGGACCGAGATTGGGCCACGCGGCCCAGAATGCCCGCCGTTTCGAATCGCCGTGTTCGGAGACCAGCAGGACCGCTCCGCCCCACTCGCCGCCGAGGGCGAAGCCCTGCACCAGCCGCAGGAGCACCAGGATCAGCGGTGCGGCGACGCCGATGGACGCGTAGGTGGGCAGGAACGCGATGAGGAAGGTCGACACCCCCATGAGCATCAGGCTGGCGATCAGGGTGGCCCGCCGGCCCTTGACGTCCCCGTAGTGTCCGAGCACCGCGGCGCCGAGCGGGCGCGCCACGAAGCCGACCGCGTAGGTGGCGAACGCGAGCATCGTGCCCACCAGGGGATCCTCGGTGGGGAAGAACAGCTTGTTGAACACGAGCGCCGCCGCTGTTCCGTACAGGAAGAAGTCGTACCACTCGACTGCGGTGCCGGCGAGGCTCGAACCTGCGATGACGGGCAGGCTGGTGTGTGGTCTGCGATTGATAGATTTGTCTCTGGCGGTTGCCATAGTCGACTCCTAGGTCGAATCGTCGCTACGTGACGAGCTGCACGTCCTTGCGCCTACCTCCAAGTAGGCGACTCGAACGGTCGCGCAGATGGTGCTGCCTGGGCTCGGTGGTTGCTCCAACAGCCGCCGAGCCCGCTTCTTTGCCTTCATCCGACTGTGAAGCCGATCACGCGAAGGCCGTACACCAGTTGTATACGACCGGTCTACGATCCGCAAGGGGGCTGTGGGCTCCCGGTTTCGTCCCGTGACCGCGGCGGGTCTTGACGCCGGGCCGAGCGCGACCTAGCTTAATCGAATCATATTCGATTAGTTGGAGGAGGGGCCGTGGACGCCGAACTGCTCGTCGTGGGAGGCACCGTGCACACCGGTGATCCCGACTCGTCCGTCACGGACGCACTCGCCGTGGCCGGTGGCCGGGTGCTCGCCCTGGGGGAGCGGGCCCGGGCCCTGCGGTCGAGTCGCACCGAGGTGATCGACCTGGGCGGCGGCGCGTTGCTGCCGTCGTTCGGAGACGGGCACGTCCACCCGCTGATGGGCGGGCTCGGACTGCGCGGTGCCGCGATTCGCGACTGTCGCAGCGTCGACGAGGTCCTGCGCGCGGTGCGCCGGTGGGCGGACGAGAACCCCGATGCCGCCTGCGTATTCGGGGACGGGGTGTCTCCGACGCTGGCGGAGGGCGGGCGCTTCGACGCCCGCTGGCTCGACGGCGTGGTGCCCGACCGGCCGGTGGTCCTGCGCACGATGGATCATCACACCGCGTGGGTCAACAGCGAAGCGCTGCGGTGCGCCGGCCTGACTCGGGACACCCCGGATCCGGCGGGCGGGGAGCTCGTGCGGACCGCGGACGGTGAACTGCTCGGCACCCTGCGCGAGTGGGGCGCCATCAATCCCGTTCTCGCGCTGGTGCCGGAGGTGACGCTCGACGATCGGGTCGACGCGCTGGCCTCGGTGTCGGCGATGTTCGCGGCCGCGGGTATCACGTGGGTGCAGGATGCGTGGACCGAACTCGACGACGTCGAGGTCTGGCTGGCGGCCGCCGACCGCGGGCGTCTGTCCACCCGCGCCAACCTCGCGTTTCGGGCCGTGCCGGAGAGCTGGGAGGCCGATCTGAAGGCGTTCGTCGACGCGCGGCGGGCCGTCGAGGAACGGGGCGGCGACGCGGTCGGGGCGCGAACGGTCAAGTTCTTCGCCGACGGCGTGATCGAGGCCGGTACGGCGGCGCTACTGGATCCCTACACGGACTGCCCCCACTCCCACGGCATCAGCAACTGGACCACCGGCGAACTGTCGCGGGCCGCCGCCGAGGTGGACCGGCTGGGGTTCCAGATCCACATCCACGCCATCGGCGACGCCGGGGTGCGCATGGCGCTCGACGCGATCGAGTACGTCGACCGGTGCAACGGTACCCGTGATCGGCGCGCCACCATCGCGCATCTGCAGTTGGTCGACGGCGACGACCTCGACCGGTTCGCCTCGCTCGGGGTGGTCGCCAATTTCCAGCCGCTGTGGGCCCAGCTCGACGCCCTGATGACGGAACTGACGATGCCGCGGATCGGCGCCGAGCGGAGCGCGCAGCAGTATCGGATCGGCACCCTCGCCGAGCGCGGCGCCCGGGTGGCGTTCGGCAGCGACTGGCCCATCACGGCCTACGAGCCGATCAAGGGAATTGCCACCGCGATTCACCGCCAGACCCCGTCCGGCATCCCGTCGGAGGGATGGCTGCCACGGGAACGCGTCGGACTCGAACGGGCCCTCGCGGCTTATTCGGCGGGCGTCGCCTACCAGGGATTCGAGGAGGGCCGGTGGGGTCGTCTCCGGCCGGGGATGCGCGCCGACATGATCCAGTTGCCGGTCGACCCCTACGACCTGTCGTCGGCGCAGGCGCTCGCCGCGCTCGATGTGACCCGAACCTGGCTGGGCGGCAGGCAAGTTCACTGACGTCCGGCCACGCCGCTCTCCTGCAGGAGGTTGCGGAAGCCCGCCAGCAGGGCCGCGAGGCCGAGTTCGAAGGCCTGCTCGGCCCGCTCCGGCCCGCGGGGTGCGGCGGCGAGCGCCCGGGTGAGCGCATCGTCGGCCGTCGCCTCCTCCGCTTCGATCATGACCTCCGGCGCGGCCGCGTCCAGGGCGGCGCCGAGCAGGAAATTCTCCGCGGCGGTGATGACGGCCATGATGTGGTCGTCTGGGAAGCCGGCGTCGCGCAGGCCCGCCGCCGCGGCGTGATACACCGACAGCGAACCGGGATCGCGCACCGTCTCCGTGGCCAGCAGGCGGATGGCCGTGGGGTGCCTGCTGAACGCCGCCCGATACGACCGGGCCCACTCCGAGAAGGCCTCGTCCCAGGGCAGGCGCTCGAAGGCGGACCCGTCGATCTCTCGTACGACGCGGTGGCGCACCAGTTCGACGACGGCCGCCCGCCCCTTGGCGTGGTGATAGATCGACGACACCTGCACGTTCAGGTGCCGTGCCAGATCCGGCATTCTGAAGTCGCCGTCACGATCCACCAATTCGAGTGCCGCCGCCGCGATGCGTTCGCGGTCCAGGCGTGCCACGCGAGGTCTGCCCATCGCTACCCCCACCTCTCCAATCGAAATTCATTCGATTATGCCCTTGTGGCGCCGATCACAACGTTCTATTCTAATCGAAACACATTCGATTAGAACCTCGTCGTGTATCCGCGCCCCCGGCTCCCGCCGTCGCGCCCGTGCCCTGACTGGAGAAGTCCCTCATGAAGAAATCCGCACCCGGACCCTCCGGCACGCAGTTGGAAGGTGGTGCCCTCGGCACCTCCGGCATCGTGTTCTTCGTCGTGGCGGCGGCCGCGCCGTTGCTGGTGATGGCGGGGGTGGCCCCGCTGGCGCTGAACGTCGCGGGCATCGGGGCGCCCGGCGGGTACATCCTGGCCGGGCTCGCGCTGGGCGTGTTCGCAATCGGCTTCACCGCGATGAGCAAGTACATCCACAACGCGGGCGCGTTCTACTCGTACATCTCGCTCGGACTCGGTCCTCGATGGGGCCTCGCCGCCGCGGTGCTCGCCCTCGTCTCCTACAACGCCCTCGAGATCGGGATCTTCGGCGCCCTCGGATATTTCACCCAGTCCACCATGGCGGATCTGGTCGGCCTGGACCTTCCGTGGGGAGTGTGGTCGCTGATCGGAGTCGCGCTCGTCTGGTTCCTGGGGTCGCGATCGGTCCACGTCGGCGCACGGTTCCTGATCCTGCTGCTCAGTGCCGAGACCGGCATCCTGGTGCTGCTCGCCGTCGCCGTTCTGTTTCGGGGTGGCGCCGAGGGCCTCGGTGTCGAGTCGTTCGCTCCCGCCCACGTCTTCAGTCCCGGCCTGGGCGGGGTGCTGACGCTCGCGTTCGCCGCGTTCATCGGGTTCGAAGCGACCGCCCTCTACCGGGAGGAGGCGAAGGATCCGGCCCGGACGATCCCCCGGGCCACCTACCTGGCGGTGGCGTTCCTCGGTCTCTTCTACGCGTTCATGGTGTGGATCATCATCCAGGCGTACGGTCCGGATCAGGCACTCGCTCTTGCGGCCTCGGATCCCGCCGCGATGTATTTCGACGCCATCGCGAACTACGTCGGTGGCTGGGCGAGCACGCTCATGGAACTGCTGATCGTCACGAGCATCCTCGCCAGCCTGCTCGCGTT
>JBCEBZ010000520.1:0-9974 GCA_039206675.1 Rhodococcus sp. (in: high G+C Gram-positive bacteria)
GCTGGTCCCGGCCACCCACTTCTGGGAGTACGGGCAGTGGCTGGATCCGTACACACAGGGCGAGGAGATCCGCGACCACCTCCTGTGCGCGCTCTACGGGACCTTCGCCAACGTCAAACAGATCGAGCCCGACACCTACGCGAACCTCGCGCTGGACTGGGTGGCCTTCGTCGCCGGGCAGGGCGAGTTCCGGCGCTACCTCGGCGACTACGTCCTCACCGAGAACGACATCCGCGAGCACCGACAGTTCCCCGACGCGGTCGCGCTGAACTCGGGCGCGTTCTGCCTGCACTACCCGATCGACGAGGACTACGACTTCCGGCTCCGGGACTGGAAGTGGGACACCCGCGACGGATTGCCCTTCGAGGTGCCCTTCCGCTGCCTGTACTCGGCAGACCTCGACAACGTCATGATGGCCGGCAAGCACATCAGCGTCACCCACATCGCCGGGTCGGTCACCAAGTTCATGGGCAACGGTGCCCAACACGCCATCGCCACCGCAGCCGCCGCGGCACTCTGCCTGAAATACGGGGTATCTCCGAGGACGATCGCGTCCGATCACATCGATGAACTCCTGCGAACAGTGGCAGGCCTGACCGAGGACGGCGCGGAAATTGCGCAGAAGCGGGAATCCACGAACACGACTGTCAATTGAAAATCGGGACGACCTGCAAGATGTCGTCGACAGC
This sequence comes from Rhodococcus sp. (in: high G+C Gram-positive bacteria), assembly GCA_039206675.1. Lineage (GTDB taxonomy): Bacteria > Actinomycetota > Actinomycetes > Mycobacteriales > Mycobacteriaceae > Rhodococcus_F. The sequence goes on from JBCEBZ010000520.1 coordinate 690, forward strand.
GCCGACAACCAAAGCGGGATAACGGTTCAGGCAACGATCATCAAATGAGGCACCGATGTCCTACATCCGGGTCAACGGAATCCGAATCGACGTACCTTTCAACATCGCTCTCGATCTCGTCGATCGAATGGCGGCTTCGACACACGGCGATTGCGTGATCATCGAATGGGGATCTGAAACGCCGCGGGCTCACCGCGTCTACATTCCGCATGACGCGGTCGTGGAGACCGTCGCAGACCCGGACCCGGACTTCGGCGCGGCGGCCACTTCCCTTGCCGTCAAGGAATATCGCGTCTCGGCCGACGATCGGCACTCTCCTCAAGTTGCAGCGACCACCGAATCGTTGGCTCCAAGCGATCAATAATCCATTTCACTCTGAATATCTTCATCAGACACCGGCTACTACGCCGGACCGGACATAACACGAATATCACAGAATGACGGTGGGCGGCTCGTCCGCGATCATTTCTGATTCTCACTGGAGGCAGTCATGGATCACTTTCCGCACCTCTTCGAACCGCTCGACCTCGGCCGCGTCATCCTGCCCAATCGCATGATCATGGGATCGATGCACCTCGGACTCGAAGAGGCCGAAGGCGGCTTCGAGCGGATGGCGCAGTTCTACGCAGAACGCGCGCGAGGAGGCGTCGCGCTCATGGTCACCGGCGGCGTCGCACCCAACCAGGAGGGGCGCCCCTTCGAGACCGGCGCGGTGATCAGCACGGAAAAGGACGTCGACGATCACCGAGTCGTCACCGAGGCGGTGCACCGTGAGAACGGACGGATCGTCCTGCAGATCCTGCACTTCGGCCGCTACGCCGATCACGCGGACCTGGTCGCAGCGAGCGCCGTCCGCGCCCCCATCAACCGGCACACCCCACGAGAGCTCTCCACCGATGAGGTGGAACTGACCATCGAGGACTACGTGCGCGCCGCGGACTCGCGCACGAGGCCGGGTACGACGGCGTCGAGATCATGGGGTCAGAGGGGTACCTCATCAACACCTTCCTGGCACCGGCGACCAACCTTCGCACCGACGGCTGGGGCGGTGACTTCATCGACCGGATGCAGTTTCCCGTCGAGATCGTGCGGCGGGTCCGTGCTGCGGCGCCGGAGGACTTCCTCGTGATGTACCGACAGTCGTTGCTCGACCTCGTTCCCGGCGGGATCAGCCTGGAGGAGAACATCGCTCTGGCAAAGGAGCTCCAGCAGGCGGGAGTCGATCTCCTCAACACGGGTATCGGATGGCATGAGTCGCGCGTTCCCACCATCGCGACCTCGGTTCCACGAGCAGCCTTCGTAGAGGTGACCGCACGCATCCGGGAGTCCGTCGGGATCCCCATCGTCGCGAGCAATCGGATCAACACTCCCGAGGTCGCTGAAGACCTCCTCGCGCGGGGGTGCGCGGATGCCGTGTCCATGGCGCGGCCGTTCCTCGCCGACCCCGAGTTCCCGGCGAAGGCTCGGGTCGGCCGATCCGATCGGATCAACACGTGCATCGCGTGCAATCAGGCGTGCATCGACCACACTCTCTCACACAGGATTTCGACCTGCCTGGTGAATCCTCGTGCAGCCCACGAAACATTGATCACTCTGGCGCCGGTTCGTCGGCGGAAGCGCATCGGTGTGGTGGGCGCGGGCCCGGCGGGCATGGCCTTCTCGCTCGCTGCCGCGAAGCGTGGGCACGATGTGGTCCTCCATGACGCGGCAGATTCAGTCGGCGGCCAGTTCGACATCGCGCGCCGGATCCCCGGGAAGGAGGAGTTCGCCGAGACCCTGCGCTACTTCCGCACGGAGCTTCCCGCTGCAGGCGTTCAGCTTCGTCTCGGGGAGTCCGTCTCCGCTGAGCAGATCGTCGAGGCGGGCTTCGACGAGGTCGTGCTCGCTACCGGCGTGACCCCGCGACTCTGGGACCTGGAGGGTGCGGACCATCCGTGCGTCGTGGGCTATCTCGATGTACTACGTGGTGACGTCGCCGTCGGGCGGCGGGTCGCCATCATCGGGGCCGGCGGAATCGGTTTCGACGTGGCGGAGTTCGTGACTCAGGACGGGCCGTCATCGGCGTTGGACACCGCGCGATGGTTCGCCCACTGGGGTGTTGACCCCGAATTCATCGAGCCGGGCGGGATCACAGCAGCGGCGCCGATCAACTCGCCACGCGACGTCTTCCTCCTGCAGCGCAAGCACACCAAGGTGGGTGCGGGCTTGGGGGTGACGACCGGGTGGATCCACCGAGCCGAGCTCAGCCGGCGCGGTGTCACGATGCTCGCGGGCGTGACCTATCGGCGCGTCGACGACGACGGTCTCCACATTGAGATCGACGGGCAAGAGCAGACCCTGGAAGTCGACACGGTGATCGTGTGTGCCGGCCAGGAACCGCGGCGCGATCTGTACAGCGACCTCTTGACGGCAGGCATTCCCACCCACCTCATCGGTGGTGCGGACGTGGCCGCCGAACTCGATGCCAAGCGGGCGATCCGGCAGGGGACCGAGCTGGCCGACGCGCTCTAAGGGGCCGCGCAGTCGAGTGCAAGCGATCACCGTCGACGGGGGCCTGCTCACAGTCTGATCGCACCGAGTCCGAATCCACACCAGTAATACATTCTCTAGGAGAATTTCTATGAGTTCCAGCTATCGCCCGCCCACCGACTCCTACGACTTTCTGGTTCGTGAGGTCATCGACGTCGGGGAGGTGCTCGCACGGAGCGAGTCGGGAATGACGATCGACGACATCTCCGTCACCATCAGGGAAGCCAGCCGTATCGCAGCCGACGTTCTGGAACCGCTGAACGGCCCCGGCGACCGACAGGGGCTGTCGATCACTGACGGAGAGGTGTCCCTTCCGGACGGATACACGGACGCGTTCGCCACACTCGCGAAGGGCGGGTGGTTGGGATTCGCTCAGCCTTCCGAGTACGGCGGCGGCGACGCACCGGATGTGGTGCGCCACGCCGTCGAGGAACTGTGGGCGGCGTCGAATCTGTCGATGTCTCTGGGGCCGTTGCTCACTGGCGGTGCGATCCCTGCGATCGCCGAAATTGCCTCCCCGGAGATTCGTTCGACCTACCTGCCGCCGATGATCGCCGGACGCTGGACCGGGACGATGAATCTCACTGAGCCGCAGGCCGGCACAGATCTGAGTCGTATTCGCACGACCGCCGTCCCCGAGGCCGACGACACCTGGCGAATCCACGGCGAGAAGATCTTCATCAGTTGGGGTGAACACGACGCGGCCGAGAACATCATCCATCTGGTACTGGCCCGCACGGAAGGTGCGCCGGAGGGGTTGCGCGGCTTGTCGCTGTTCCTGGTCCCGAAGTACCTGCCGGGTGATGACGGCGGCATCGGCACGCGCAACACGGTCAGTTGCGTGTCGACCGAGAGCAAGCTCGGCATCCACGCCTGCCCTACGTGCGTCATGGCATTCGACGGTGCAGCGGGTTTCCTCGTGGGCGGTGTCGGAGATGGTTTGTCCTCGATGTTCGTCATGATGAACAAGGCCCGGATCGGAGTCGGCGTGCAAGCGCTCGGCATCGCCGATCGAGCGACACAGCATGCGCAGGTGTACGCCGCCGAACGCATCCAGGGACGGGTCGTCGGGATCGCGGGTGACGCGCCTATCGCGGATCACCCGGACGTGCGCCGCCTCCTGTTGGGCATGTCCAGTTCGGTCACCGCCATGCGAGCATTGTCGCTACAACTCGCGGCGTGGTCCGACCTGGCCGAGCTGGCACCCGAACCGCAACGGGCGGACGCCGCACGGCACCGGGATTTCTTCGTCCCAATCTTCAAGGCGTGGTGCACCGAGCGCGCCCAGCAGGTCGTTTCGGACGGACTGCAGGTGCACGGTGGCATGGGCTTCATCGAGGAAACGGGTGCTGCCCAGTACCTGAGGGACGCGAGAATCCTACCGATCTACGAAGGGACGACGGCGATCCAGGCCAACGATCTGATCGGCCGCAAGCTGATTCGGGACAGTGGTGCAGTCGCATCGGAGGTTGTGGCGACGGTACGGGACGACCTCGACCGTCTCGATGCGTCCGGCGGCCTCGCCCCCACGCTGCTCCACGTACTTCGTGACGCCGTAGGCGCCGTCGACCGTTGCACTCAGAAGATCCTCGAGAGAGGGGCCGACGCCCGCGACAACCTTGCGAGCGCCGTCCCGTACACCATGCTGTGGGGTGCCGTCGCGGGGGCGTGGATGCACGCACGAATCGTGCTGGCGGCGTCAGACGAAGCGCAGCACGACGCGAGCGTGAGCGCAGACGCCTTCGCGATCGGCGTACTCGCACCCGCGCTCGGCAACGAGGTCGCCGTCATCGTGGGTGAGGCGGGCGATCCGAATTCCGCGGTGCGCTCATGATCACACCTGAACAGCTCGCCTCCGTCGGGTTGCGATGCACGGTTGACGGTGCCGTCGCTCGGATCACACTCGATCGCCCCTCGCGGCGGAACGCTCAAACCCCGGCGATGTGGCGGTGCCTGGCGGAGATCGGCCGCACCCTCCCGGATTCCGTTCGCGTGGTGCTGATCGCCGGCGAGGGGAAGAGCTTCTCAGCGGGCTTGGACCGGGACATGCTCGACTCTACCTTTCGCGGGGCCGGAGTCGAGACGGTGGTGGGGCTGGCCGACGGACCCGACTCCGAGATCGAGCGGAGCATCGCCGAATACCAGGAGGCCTTCACCTGTTGGCGCGACCCGCGATACATCAGTATCGCGCTGATTCAAGGTCATGCGATCGGTGCCGGCTTTCAGCTGGCATTGTCATGAGATCTACGAATCGCCGCCGAAGACGCCGTCTTCGCGATGAAGGAGCCGGCTCTTGGTCTGGTTCCCGACCTCACAGGGTTGACCCCACTCGTCCAATTGGTCGGCTACGCCCGAGCGTTGGAAATCTGTGTAACTGCGCGCACCGTGACGGCACAGGAGGCGAAAGACCTCGGGATCGTCCGCACGACTGTGCCCCTGGACGGACTGGAGGCCGAGGCCGAGCGGCTCGTCGGATCAATACTCCGGTCAGTTCCGAGCGCGGTCCGTGAGACCAAGCGACTCGTCGCCGCAGTCGGCGCCGTTCCGTTCGACGAGCAATGCAGGATCGAGCAGCAGGCCCAGCGCCGTCAGTTGCGTGCAATGAACGAGTGATCAGATGAGCGAGATCTTTCGCCTGCCCGCGACTGGTGAGGCCGATCGCCGAGACGCGTGGCAGGGGATGCTGTCGAAGACCCATCTCCCGTGGACCACACAGCTGTCGGTGCCCGAGCAGGAGTTCGATGCCGCCGTACAGCGTTGGTGGATCGATGATCTCGCCCTCGTCGACTGTGTTTGCGGTCCGACGTCCGGTACCAGGCAGCGGCGCCACATCGCCGACACCGACGGTGAGTTCTTCGTCGTCATGATGAATCGCGGTGGTCGCGAGACCATCTCCTACGGCGATGACTCGGTCCGCATAGGTTCCGGCGACGTCGTCTTCTGGGACAGTTCGCTCCCTGCGAGGTTCGCCGTGCACGAGTGGCTGTCCAAGCGCAGCCTGATCGTTCCGTTCTCGGCGATCGACAAATACATCGAGCAGAATCTCCTCGGCGGTGAATTGTCACTGGACGCGATCGCGGAGGCACATGCCGTGTCGGTTCGGACGGTGAACGGGGCGTACAGCGCGACCGGGCAGACCGTCGGCGGCATCATCCGCTCGCGGCGACTCGCGCGTGCTCGTCAGGAGCTGGCGGAGACGGACCAGTCCCTCGCCCGCATCGCCGGCCGCCTGGGCTTCTCCGATGCAAGTCACCTGAGCAGGGCGTTCAAGGCATTCTACGGGCTGGCGCCCAGCGATTTCCGCGAGCGCGGCGCGTAAACCTCGTCTGGCGCGTCGCTTCATCAGCCTGTCCGAACGGTTCATGGCCATCACCCGGGCCGAGTGCGATGCTGGTCACAGCAACGGGATATCCCGGACTGCGCCACAAGAGTTTTCAGAAGGACGGGAATTCATGGCCACACAGCGTAGGGACGTCGAGTTCGACGCGGACGGAGTAACCCTCCGCGGCTGGTTCTATCCGGGCACCGGGAACGGAAAGCGGCCGACCGTCGTGTTGACCCATGGATTCTCCGCGGTCAAGGAGATGCACCTGGACGAGTACGCGGAGGTCTTCGCCGCCGCCGGACTCAACGCACTCGTCTACGACCACCGCAATTTCGGTGCCAGTGGCGGAGAACCACGCCAGGAGATCGACCCGTGGCAGCAGATCCGCGACTACCGGACGGCGATCACGTACGCGATCACCCTCGACGAGACCGACCCCGATCGAATCGGCGTCTGGGGTTCGAGCTACTCCGGTGGTCACGTGCTGGTCGTGGCGGCGATCGACCGGCGCGTGAAGGCCGTCGTCGCCCAGGGTCCGGCGATCGACGGCTACGAGAACCTCCGCCGCCTCGTCCGGCCGGACTTCCTGGAGGGCTTTCAGCGGATGTTCGAGGGTGACCGTCTGGCTCGATTCCACGGAGAGGCACCGGCGGTCGTCCCGGTGGTCGACGCGGATCCGACCGCACCGTCGGCGCTTCCGACGTCCGATTCGTACACGTGGTTCACGGAGACCTTCGAGAAGCGGGCGCCGTCGTGGCGGAACACGGTCACCCTCCGTTCGGTGGAGATGCTGGGCGAGTACGTGCCGGCCGACTTCATCGCGAAGATCGCGCCGACTCCGCTGCTCCTCCTGCCCGCGCGGGGCGACGTCCTGTTCCCGACCGATATCGCACTGCGGGCCTTCGAGACGGCCCGCGAACCGAAGCGGATCGAGATCATCCCAGGCGGACACTTCGATGTGTACGTCGACGGCTTCGAGCGAACCAGCTCGCTGGCCCGGGATTGGTTCGTCGAGCACTTCGGCGTGTGAACCGCGAGGGCCGGCCGGGAAGGGCTGCGTCACCATCCATCGCCCTGAATCAGGCGTTGTCCCAGCTGGTCGGTGCCGCGTCGAGGTCGATCTCGAGCGTTTCGAGAAAGCGCGCCGTCATCAGATAGTGCCCGGTGAGTAGGGCGACCGTCGCGGCGCCCTGTTGACCGAGGGCGGCCACGGCACCGTCGAACGCCGCGGTACTCGCCTTCGGCTGCTCGACCATGTCGTCGACGAACCGCAGAACCGCGCGTTCGAGTTTCGTCAGCGTACTGAGGTCCCCGGATTCGATCGCTGCGAGCTCGTCGGGGCCGGCGCCGACCGACGTGGCGATGTCGACATGCTGCATCCACTCGTAGGAACTGCCGCAGAGTACGCCGACTCGGAGAATGACCATCTCGCGGATCCGCGGTGACAGGGGCGAACTCGACAGCGCCGCTCCCAGGGAGAGATAGCCCTCCGCGATGTCCGGCGTCGTACGAAGAAGGCCTGCGACGAGGTTCGAGGGGAATCGGTGGTAGATCGTCTTCTCCCGCTCGGATGCCGCCGAGGGGTCGACGAGGGTAATCCTTGCCATGAGTTCTCCATGTTCAATCGGTTTCGTCGAGGACCTGCTGGACGGTGCGCATCGCGGCCAGCGATGCGGGCGCGCCGCAGTATCCCGCGGTCTGGATGATCGCCTCCACGATCTCGTCGCGGGTGAGGCCGTTGGTCAGTGCCCCGCGGACGTGCCCGGCCAACTCGCCGTCGGCACGCAGTGCAGTCAGCATGCCGAGGTTGAGCAGACTTCGGTCCCGGCGGGTGAGGCCCAGGCGGTTCCAGACGGCATCCCACACGTGTTCGGTGATGTGCCGCTGCAACTCCTCGGACTCCGTACCTGCGGTGCGGGCGAGGGCACGATCGACGAATTCGTCGCCCATCACCTCCCGTCGGGTCACCATCCCGTTGCCGTACGCGTACTCGTCGTTCATGCGGACTCCGGATCCACGTGGATCGACGGCCCGTGTCCGGGCACGATCGTGCGAGCGGCGAGGTTCTCGAGAAGCCTTGCACTGTCACGTGTTCGGGACTCGTCGTGATTGAACACCGCGGGCAAGATCTGGGGCCCGGAACACGGGCTGAGCGGGTGCCCGGTGACCAGAGCGTCACCGGAGAACAGCACTCCCTCGTCCGCCAAGAGATACGCCGTGTGCCCCGTCGTGTGCCCGGGCGTCGGAATCGGCGTCAGTCCGGCAGGCAGGACCACGTCGTCGGCGCTGACGACCGACGGGATCCGGATGTCCATGCGCCCACGAACGGCGATCATGGTCTGAGCGACCCAACGTCGGCCTGCGGAGTTCGTGAGCTGTCGGAGCATCTCCTTCGGCGTGATCTGCTCCAGATACTCACGTCGGGCGTGCGGCACCTCGGCACCGCCGGCGTAGACCGGCATCCCGACCTTCTCGACGAGGGTGGGGATCGCGCCGATGTGGTCGAGGTGCGCGTGGGTGATCAGGACCGCGGTGACGTCGTCGGGCGTATGTCCGACTTCGCGTACCGACTTCAACGCATCCGCCGTGTCGCCGGGATATCCGGCGTCGATGAGCGTCACACCGGAATCGCTGGTGACCAGGGCCCAGTTGACGTTCGTCCCGGCTACCGCGTAGACCGAGTCGGATACCTGGTCGATTTTCATGATTCTCCTCCGATGTGATGCTCGATGACCCCGATGCCGTCGATCTCCAGGCGCAGTCTCTGTCCAGGGGCGAGCCAGTGACCCAGCTCCATCCCCGATCCACCCGGCAAGGTTCCCGTCGCGAACAGCTCACCGGGGAAGAGTTGTTCGCCCTGCGAACAATAGGCGATCGCCTCGCCCACCGAGTACTGCATGCCCTGGGTTCCCGTCTCCGAGATGACCTGGCCGTCGATCGTGACGGTCGCGGTCAGTCGATCCAGACCGAGGGCGATGTTCGTCCCGGTGACCGCGGTCGACGACATGGAGGTGGCGAAGTGCTTGGACCGCTGCGGCCCGAAACCCGAACGCATCTCCGCGAGCTGCACGTCCCGGGCCGAGAAGTCGTTGATGACGACAACAGCTCCGATGGCGGCCGCGGCTTCTTCGGCCGAGGCATCGCGCAAGGGCCGCTCCAACACCACACCGAGCTCGAGCTCGAAGTCGAGCGCCTTGGTGTATGTCGGCGCGCACACCGGCACACCGGACGGGATGACCGTGAGGGCGTTGGACATGTAATAGATCGGCTGGCTGTACCACAACACGTTCGGACGGAACTGCGGGAAAGTCCCGCCGTTCACCCGTTCGAAGGCGCTGGCGTCCTGGTAGACCTTGGGCATGAAACGCCGAGCCATTCCGCGGGCGGCGTCGATCGCGTGCTTCTCGAAGAGCATGAAGTCGCGAAAGGAT
>JBCEBZ010000521.1:0-9967 GCA_039206675.1 Rhodococcus sp. (in: high G+C Gram-positive bacteria)
CCTCGTCCACGTTCAACGTCGCACCGTCCCGCGCCCGCCGCAACACCCGCCGCATGGCAGAGGCGGACGGTGCCACTTCCTGCGCGGACGCGCCGGAGGGGGGTGCGGCCGGAACGCCCGGCATGGGAAGCATCGTGGGCCGGCCGGATTCTTCACCTGAATGGGTCACCCAGCGATCATGCGCCATCGACGACGAGCCGTGCCACCCAGTCTCCGTGAGCGGTGCGGATCGCTACCCGCGCGGGTAGTCCTCGTCGACCGGAACCGCCCGGCTCTGCTCGGCCGCGTCTGCCTCGTTCACCTCCAGCGAAGACACTTCCTCGACCTCGTCGGAATTGTCGTCGTCGACGGCGATTTCCTGCTCGAGCCGGTCCGCCTCGGGAACCTCCGGAGAATCGGCCGCATCGAATGACGTCATGTCTGCGCTCCTTTCGCTTCGGGGGTCCTCCCACCATAGGTCTGTTCTCGACAGAATGGCGGGGCACGGCCAAAGTAGGGGCATGAGTGTGCCCACCACCGTCACCATGGCGGAGCCGCTGTGGCGGCCCAGCCCCAAAGCCAAGCAGCTGTGGGCAATCAACGCCGCCCTACTCTGGTTTCCGGTCTTCGTCGTGCAGGTTGTCGCTCTCGTCTTCCACTGGTGGCCCGTGTGGGTTCATGTCACGGTCCTCGCGATCACCGTCGTGCTCGCGATCGTCCACGTCGCCGTCGTCCCGCTCTGGCGGTACCGGGTGCATCGGTGGGAGATCAGCGACACCGCGGTCTACACGCGCAGCGGCTGGTTCACGCAGGAGCGTCGCATCGCGCCCATCTCCCGCATTCAGACCGTCGACACCGAACGCGGACCCGTCGACCGCATGCTGGGGCTCGCGACCGTCACCGTCACGACGGCGTCGTCCGCGGGTGCCGTCAAGATTGCCGCCCTCGATCAGGACACCGCCGACCGCACCGTCGCGCGGCTCACCGAGATCGCGGGCACCAATGTCGGTGACGCCACGTGAGTGCGGCACCGGAGCCGGGTGTCGCTCCGCCCATCGCGCACGGCGAGGCCGCGGTCGCCGCGGAGGAGGAGCAGCCCTGGTTGCGCCTGGACCGCCGGATGCTGCTGGTCCACCCCGTGAACGAGATCGTCAAACTCCTGCCGGTGTTGCTGATTTCGCTGGTGATCGGCACCCAGAGCGGCAACCATGTGTGGAGTCTCGTCGCGATTGTCGTGTTCGTGGTGTTCGGCGTCTCGCGCTGGTTCACGACGAGTTACCGCATCGGCCCGGTCCACGTGCAACTGCGGCAGGGCCTGTTCCGCAAGCGCCTGCTGTCCGTACCGCGCAACCGGATCCGCTCCGTCGACGTGGAGGCGGGGGTGCTGCATCGGCTGCTCGGGCTGTCGATCGTGCGCATCGGCACCGGCCAGCAGGTGGGGTCCAAACCGGACGCGGCGAAGTTCGAACTCAACGCGCTGTCCACCGGGCTGGTGCCCGACCTGCGCGCCGCGCTCCTCGCCCGTCAGCCCTCCCCCGAAGTCGAGCGCACCGCGGTCACGCAGGAACCCGAGGTGACCGAGATCGGCCACTGGACTCCCGCCTGGGTCCGCTACGCCCCGTTCTCGGTGACCGGGGTGGTGACCATCGCGGCGATCGTCGGACTCGCGTTCCAGTACGGAATCGGCGCGAGGATCGCCCGCTCGTCGACGGTGGCCGAGGGAATCGAATCCGCCGAGCGCGTCGGGATCGCCGTGGCCGTCGTCGTCGGGAGCATCGTCCTCCTGATCGTCGCCAGCGCGCTCGCCTGCGTTCGGTACCTGCTGACCTACGGCAACATGACGCTGACGGACAACGGGCGCACCCTGCACGTCAGCCACGGTCTGTTGAAGACCCGGCAGACCACTCTCGATCGCGCCCGCCTCCGCGGTACGACGCTGAAGGAACCGCTCCTCCTGCGACTCGCCGGCGGTGCGCGACTGGACGCCGTCATGACGGGTGTCAGCGCCGAGAGGCGCGAGTCCTCGCTGCTGCTCCCGCAGGCGCCGCGCGCGGAGGCGGAGCGGGTGATGGCCACCGTCATCGGCGACCACCGCCAGGCCGCGGTCCCGCTCACGGCGCACGGCCCGGTCGCCGCACGCCGGCGCTACACCCGGGCGCTGATCCCCGCGGAGATCGCGCTCGCCGCCGCTCTGGTGTTCCTGATCGTCGACCGGCCCGTGTTCTGGGCGGTGTGGGCCGGGATCGTCGCGCTGGCCGTCGGCGGCGTGGCGCTGGCGTGGGATCGGTACCGGGGTCTCGGACATGCGGTGCTGCCCGGGTGGTTGATCACCAGCAGCGGCTCCCTCGACCGTGCCCGCGACAGTCTGGAGGCCGACGGCGTCATCGGGTGGACCGTCCGTCAGACGTTCTTCCAGCGGCGGGCCGGGGTGGCGACCGTCATCGCCGCGACCCCCGCCGGCACCGGAAAGTACCTCGTGATCGATCTGCCTGCCGACCAGGCGTGGTCGCTCATCGAGTCGGTGACTCCCGGCGGAGGTGACGTGTGGGCGCGGCGCTGACCGACATCGCCGGACTCGACGCACAGTTGATCGAATGCCGGGCCTGCCCTCGCCTCGTCGAATGGCGGGAGCAGGTCGCGCGCGAGAAACGCGCCTCGTTCCGCGACGAAACCTATTGGGGCCGGCCTGTTCCCGGATTCGGCCCGGCCGACGCTCCGCTGCTGATCGTCGGTCTCGCCCCCGCCGCGCACGGCGCGAACCGGACCGGGCGCATGTTCACCGGAGACCGCAGCGGCGACTTCCTCTACGCCGCCCTGCACGCCGTGGGTCTGGCGAGCCAGCCCACCGCCACCCACATCGGCGACGGCCTCGAACTGTTCGGCGTGCGGATCACGTCCCCGGTGCACTGTGCGCCGCCCGCGAACAAGCCCACCCCGGAGGAACGCGACAACTGCCGCCACTGGCTCGACGCCGAACTGCGCATCCTGCAACCCGGCCTGCGGTCGGTGATCGTGCTCGGCGGCTTCGGCTGGCAGTCGCTGCTGCCCGTCCTCGACGACGCCGGCTGGGCCGTCCCCCGGCCCCGGCCCAAGTTCGGGCACGGCGCGCACGTCGAACTGGCCGGCCCGGAACGTCCCCTGCATCTGTTCGGGTGCTATCACGTCAGCCAGCAGAACACGTTCACCGGCCGGCTCACCCCCGCCATGCTCGAGGCGGTGCTGTCCGACGCCGCACGAGTGGCCGGCCTGCGCGGGTGACCCGGGCGAACGGTACATCCGACGCATCCGAGGCGCCGAAGGTGCCATTCACCCCACGTGCTGCCGCTTCGGGAGTTCCTCGATGATGTATTTCGCCAGGCTGCCGAGCCGGGGGCGGGCGGGTTGCATGGTGTCCACGCCGAGGACGGTGAGCGGCGAGGCCGTCACGGCACCGACGCAGACGGGTGCGACCGGACCGTGGAACGCGTGCAGGAGGGCCTCGACCCGGTCGGTGTCCTTCGCGGTGCTGAGGAGCGAGGACACGGCCGGTGCGCTGGTGAAGGTGACGGCGTCGACGTCGGCGCGGACGATCCGGTCGAGCAGCGTCGACAGTGGCTGCTGGTTCTCCGGTCTGATCCACCGATACACGGACACGGCCGTCGTGTCTGCCCCGGCGCCGGCGAGCGAGACGCTCAGGTCGGTCATCGGTTCCCATTCGGTGATGGTGCCGTGCAACTGGACCGCGACGCGCAGCCCGCGCACGCCCTGTGCCACGAGGTGCTCGTGCACTTCCTCGGACGACTCCGTGTCGGGCGACCACTCCTCGCGCAGGCCTGCACCGCGGACGGCGCCCTTCGCCTTGGGACCGCGGGTGATGATCCGGGCCGACTGCAGGGCGGCGAGCAGCGCGTCCTCCTCGTCCCAGGCCCGCGCCGCGTCCAGCCATCCCCGGAATCCGACGGCGGTGCTGACGACGAGGAGGTCCGGCGGCGACGCGATGAGATCGGCGGTGCGGGCGCGCAGATCGGAGTCGTCGACGAGCGGAAGTACGTGGATGGCCGGGGTGTGGACGATGGCGGCGCCGTGCCGTTCGAGCAGCGTGATGAACTCGGCTGCCCGGCGTTCGGCGGTGACGGCGATGGTCAGTCCGGAAAGTTCGTCGTTCGACATTCTCCCAGTGTGACGGACGAATCGCACTAAGCTGCCCACATGATCACAGCTGTGCACACTTTGGTCTACGCCGACGACGCCGACGCCGCCCGCGCCTTCTTCCGCGACGTCCTCGGCTGGTCCCACGTCGATGCCGGGGGCGGGTGGCTGATCTTCGGCACCGGACCGTCCGAGATGGGTGTGCATCCCACCTCGGACGATCGGGGCGGCGAACCGTGGTCGACGAGGCCCCACCACGAGATCTCGCTGATGTGCGACGACATCGAAGCGACCGTCGCGGAACTCGAGGCCAAGGGCGCCGAGTTCACCCGCGGAATCCGCGACGACGGGTACGGCCTCACCACCGCCCTGAAGATCCCGGGAGCGGGCGAGATGATGCTGTACCAACCCCGGCACCCGGTGGCGTACGAGGGTTAGGGGCGAACGACGGTCAGGCCTTCGCCTGCGCGCCGCTGCGCGCCGTATTGGCCTGCTCCCCCGCCTTCGGGTCGGTCTCCGACTGCTTCGCCGACACGCCGTCGGCGATCCGGTCGCCGAGGGTCTTGTCGACGTTGCGCCAGTAGTCGAACGCCTTCGCCAGGATCGGTTCGCTGACGCCGTTCAGCAGATGCCCGACGATGTTGTCCACCAGACGGTCCCGGGCAGCGTCGTCGAGTACCTCACGGACCATCGTCCCCGCCTGACCCCAGTCGTCGTCCTCCTTGTGGAGTGCGTAGGGCGAGCGGACCATGTCGCCGGCGGCGTACCAGGTGGCGGTCTCCCCGACCTGCGACGGGTCGGCGTGCGGACCGCCCTTCGAATTCGGCACGTACACCGGATCACCCGGGTTGTGGTGCCGCATGTTGCCGTCCTTCGAGTACGAGCGGACGGGGACGTGTGGCCGGTTGACGGGCAGTTCCTTGTAGTTGGCGCCGATGCGGTAGCGGTGGGCGTCCGGGTAGGAGAACAGCCGGCCGACGAGCATCTTGTCGGGGCTCGGACCGATTCCGGGAACCAGATTGCTGGGCTCGAACGCGGCCTGCTCGATCTCGCAGTGGTAATCCGTGGGGTTGCGGTCGAGTGTCATTCTGCCGACGGGGATCAGCGGGTAGTCGCCGTGCGGCCACACCTTGGTGAGGTCGAACGGGTTGAACCGGTAGTCGTCCGCATCCTTGAACGGCATGATCTGCATGTTCAGGGTCCAGCTCGGGTATTCGCCGCCGTCGATGTGCTCCCACAGATCCCGTGTGTGGTAATCGGTGTCCATGGACGCCATCTGGTCGCCCTCGTGCTGCGTGAAGAACTCGACGCCCTGGTCGGTCTTGAAGTGGTACTTCACCCAGAACTTCTCGCCCGCGGCGTTCACCCACATGTACGTGTGGCTCGAGTATCCGTTCATGTGCCGCCACGTGCGCGGGATGCCGCGGTCGCCCATGAGCCAGGTGACCTGGTGCGCCGACTCCGGGGACAGCGTCCAGAAGTCCCATTGCATGTCGTGGTCGCGAAGGTTGTTGTCGGCACGCCGTTTCTGTGAGCGGATGAAGTCCTGGAACTTCATCGGGTCGCGCATGAAGAAGACGGGCGTGTTGTTGCCGACCATGTCGTAGTTGCCCTGGTCGGTGTAGAACTTGATCGCGAACCCGCGAGGGTCGCGCCACGTGTCCGGGCTGCCGCGCTCGCCGGCGACGGACGAGAATCGGATCAGCAGTTCCGTCTTCTTCCCGGGCTGGAAGAGATCGGCTTTCGTGTAGGCGGAGACGTCCTCGGTGACTTCGAACCGTCCGAACGCCCCGCCCCCCTTCGCGTGCGGTTGGCGTTCCGCAACGCGTTCGCGGTTGAACTGGGCCATCTTCTCGATCAGGTAGTGGTCCTGGAGAAGGATGGGCCCGTCCGTCCCGATGCTGAGCGAGTGTTCGTCACTCGTGACCGGGATTCCGGCGTCGTCGGTCGTGAAGTTCTGGTCTGTCATCGCGATGCTCCTTCAGCAGACTGCTGGTGGCTATCGCGTACCCTCGCGTTCCGGAGGCGAAACAGCCCCGAAAGCCGCCTTCGCGCTGACCTTCCACAGGTAGACCGCCGCAGGCAGCAGCGCGCCGAACAGGAGCAGGAGCGTCCAGACGGACGCGAGCATGAGCACGTCGCCGCCCGGGCCGCCGAACATGCAGAGCAGGAAACCGAATCCCCAGCCGGCGAGCGGCAGCACTCCCGACCTGACCCGGCCGGTCGTGGACCGGGCGGCGATCACCAGCGCCAGATTGGCGACCGCGGCGGCGAGGATGCTGATCGGAAACGGCGTGGCACCGAGGTAGCTGGGCAGGAACAGCACCGACAGGACGGCGCACAGAAAACCGTCGAACACCAGCAGCGCGAGGGTGATCCTCCCCAAAGCGTCGAGGTGCCCGGGTTTCGCTGCGGTGCCGACGGTCATGCGTCAATAGTGGATCAGGCGACGGGCGGGTAGCCCAGCAGGG
This sequence comes from Rhodococcus sp. (in: high G+C Gram-positive bacteria), assembly GCA_039206675.1. Lineage (GTDB taxonomy): Bacteria > Actinomycetota > Actinomycetes > Mycobacteriales > Mycobacteriaceae > Rhodococcus_F. The sequence continues at coordinate 6,579 of JBCEBZ010000521.1, forward strand.
TCAGCAAATGGCTCTGCATGTCGGCGAATCCGTACAGCACGCTGTAGTACAGGTCGTGCTGGGCCGGCCACGAGGGCCGAAGCGTATCGACGAACGCGACGATGGCGTTCTGAACATCCCAGTTGTACATCTATCGCCTCTCCTGACGGGTGCCACGCGGACTCGACCGCGGCCGCTGCGTGACGTGCGCCACAGTGTAATACGTAACGCCGGTCACAGGTACCTGCGGTCAGTGGCCCACACCGGCGAAAAGGTCCCGCTCCCTGCCGTCGGCGTCCCGGTCCCCGAGGGCGCCGCGCACCAGCACGAAGTGCTCCTCCACCAGGATCGGCTGCGCGATGTCGTTGGAGAGCGCGTACTCGGTGCCGCTCGGCGCGACGGTCACCTGGGTGGCGTGCGCCGACAGCGCGTTCCGCTTCGCCTCGAGCACGCCCCGCACGTCGATCACCGTCGTCACGTCGGCGTCCGGCACGCTGGGCAATTCGCCGGGCTCCGGCAGTCGCCAGCCGTCGGGAACGTCGCCGATTCGGCAGAGTCCCGCCTCGAGTGCGCTCGCCTCGGTCACCGTCCAGTACAGCTTCGCGACCTCCCAGGGGACGCCCGCGTCGGGGAACTGTTCGCCTCCCGCCGCCTCGACGGCCGCCGTGACGACCCGGTGCGCCTGGATGTGGTCGGGGTGCCCGTATCCGCCGTCCGGGTCGTACGTGACGACGACGTGCGGCCGCACCTCGCGGATGACCGCCACGATCGCCGCGGTCACCGAGTCCGGGTCGGCGTTGACGAAGGCGCGCGGGTTCGCCGCCGACGCCGTACCCGCCATGCCGGAGTCACGGAAGCGTCCCGCCCCCAGGAGGAATCGTGGCCGACCCGCCCCGAGAGACGACAGCGCGGACGTCAGCTCGCCGATCCGGAACCCGCCGAGCTGGTCGGCGGCGCCGGCGACCAGATGCGCCCATTCGTCGCCGATCACCTCGCCTTCCTCGCCGAGCGTGCACGTCAGGACGTGGACGTCGGCACCGTCGGCGGCGTAACGCGCGATGGTGCCGCCGGTGGTGAGGGTTTCGTCGTCGGGATGGGCATGCACCAGCAGAAGTCGCCGCTCACTCATTCCTTGATCCTGCTCCAGTCTGCTGCGTCACTGAATATTCCGACCGGGACCGCACCCGACAGCGATACCCCGTCGACACCCGGCCCGGCCGCGACCAGCGTGCGGTCCTGCATGATCGGCAGCACCGCGGCCAGGTCCCAGAGCCTGCGGTCGGCGTCGGCGAGGGCCTGCGGCACATCCCCGACCCCGCGCAGCGCGGCGTCGATGGACGGCTGCAGGGTGGGATCGCAGACTCCCGACAGGTTCGACGGGGCTTCGGCCTCCGACACCGAATTCCGTTCGGGGCCTGCGGTTTCGGCGTTCGGCTGGGTCGTCGCGACGACCGCGGGCGGACAGCTGTGCCGGGATGCCAGCGCCGTCGCCGGGTCCGACCCGGCGCGCGACCAGCCGACGACCGCTCCGATGTCGCCCTTGCTCAGCGACTCCCCGTACAACTCCTCGGCGGGCAACGACGTCACGGTGGCGTCGATGCCGGCGCCGCGCAACTGGTCGGCCGCCGTGTTGGCGACGGCGCTTGCGGTGTCGTCGCCCTCGGGTGTGCCGATGACGAGCGTCAGCGGGACACCCTCGCGGACGAGCCGGGTCGGCGGCACCGTGCCTGCGGGAACGACGGCGTCCGTGGGTGTTTCGGCGACGTAGCCGTATTCGGCCAGCTGCGCCAGCACCTGTTCGCGGCTCGGCCGCGCGGGTGCCGTTGCGGTGTAACCGGGATCGGAGGGGGCATAGACCTGTGAGCGCGCCGGGACCGCCGAGGCCTCGCTGCCTGCGCCGACGACGGCGAGCAGTTCGGTGTCCAGCAGGTTCAGCAGACTTTTCCGCACCCGGACGTCGGCGAGTTCGGGCACTCGGCCGTTCAGCGTGAGGTCGAGTCCGCGGGGCTGGAACGACGCGCCGGTCCGCACCGTCGGGATCGCCGCGAGCTGAGCGGAAGTTGCCGTGCCCCCATGGATCTGGACGATCTGGGTGTCGTTGTTGCGCATCGAGTCGGCGAGCTGCGACGGGGTGCCGTCGCGCCGCATCAGGATCTGGTCGGGGGTCGCCGGCTTGTCCCAGAACCGGTCGTTGCGTTCGAGCAGGATCTCGTCGCGGCCGCGGTCGATGGACTTGATGTGGAAGTGCCCGCCCGACACCGGAATGTTCTCGGCCAGTCCGGTGGCGAAGCCGCCCGGCGAATCCTTGATGAGGTGTGACGGGAGGAGGTCGGTGAAGAGTTCACGCCACGCCGGGTAGGCGGCCTTCATCACGACGGTGACCGTCTTGCCGCCGCCCGACGACCGGACGTCCTGGATCAGGTCGTAACCGGCGGGGTCGACCACGCCGGGGGCGCTGATCATCTGCTGCCACAGGTAACGGAAGTCCTCGGCGGCGATGGGCGCGCCGTCGGACCATTGCGCTTCGTTGCGCAGCTGGTACGTCACGGTGAACGGTTCCTGCGACGTGACGTCCGCGGAGACGACGAGGGAGGAGTCGGGAATCCAGATGCTGCCGCCCGGGCGTGCGGGGTCGGGCACCGGCCGGAACGGGCTCGGCAGCACGAGCGCGCTGACCGCGGAGTTCGCCGGCGACTGGTCCGACAGCAGGTGCGGGTTGAATCCGCTGCCCACGTCGTCGATCGCGACGACGACGGGCTGCTTCTCGGTCGGCGACACCGTCGGCTTGGGGCTGTCGGTGCTCTCGACCGGCGGCGGCGGATCGGCGGTGCACGACGTGAGGATCGCCGTCGTCACGGCCAGCAGGAGCGCGGCCACTGCCGTTCCCCGCGTTCGGCCCCGAACTCCTCGCACTCTCTCGAGTCGACCCCCAGCACCCACCGCGCCGCCTTTCCTCAGAGATACCGGAAGGCTCCGGAAACCCACGAGCGAATGTACCTTCGGTCGGCGATCGATCGAAGGTACATCCGCCCGGTTGTGTATGACGTGGTCGGACGTGCCGACTACAGGGCCGCCTTGTCGCGGGCCTTGGAACGCGAACGCTCACGGGCACGGTCGGTGGCCGACAGGTGCACCTTGCGCACGCGCACGACCTCCGGGGTGACCTCGACGCACTCGTCGCCGGCGCAGAACTCCATCGCGCCCTCGAGCTCCAGCTTGATCGGCTTGGCGAGGGTCTCCATCACGTCGGCGGAGGACTGACGCATGTTGGTCAGCTTCTTCTCGCGGGTGACGTTGATGTCGAGGTCCTCGGCGCGCGGGTTGATGCCGACAACCTGGCCCTCATAGGTCTCCTGGCCCGGCTCGACGAAGAACTGCCCGCGATCGGCCAGCTGGATCATCGCGAACGG
>JBCEBZ010000522.1:0-9947 GCA_039206675.1 Rhodococcus sp. (in: high G+C Gram-positive bacteria)
GCACGCTCATGGAACTGCTGATCGTCACGAGCATCCTCGCCAGCCTGCTCGCGTTCCACAACGCGATCACCCGCTACACCTTCGCGTTGTCGCGCGAGCGCATCCTGCCCCGGGTTCTCGGCACACTGCACCCGGTCTACAAGTCGCCGTACGTGGCGAGCGCGGTGCAGAGCCTGCTCGCGGCGGTCGTCATCGCCGGCTTCGCGCTCGCCGGCGCCGACCCCTACCTCCAGCTCCTACTCTGGGTGAATACGCCCGGCATCGTCGGCATCGTCGTGCTCCAGGCCATGGCGGCGGCAGCCGTCCTCGCCTTCTTTTGGCGGGATCGCCGCGGGCATTCGGTGTGGCGGGTCGTCGTGGCCCCCGCCGCCGCCCTCGCCATGTTGATCTACGCGACGTGGCTGATCGTGACCCAGATGGACCTGCTCACCGCGGCCGGGCCGACCGTGAACGCGATCCTCGTCGCCGTCACACCGGCAAGCGTGGTGATCGGGTTGGTACTCGGTGCCCGACTCGCGCGACGCGACCCGACTCGCTTCGCGCAACTGGGCACCACCGACGTCGACGCCGAACCCTCGATCCCGGCCTGACGCGCGGCGGCGCCCCGTCGAGCTCAGGCCGGGGCGACGGCGAGTTCCGGCGCGGGGTCGGGGGCGCCGGGCCCGAAGTGGGCGTACTTCTCGATGTGCTGGTCGAGGGAGAGGGGACTCGGGGTGCCGTAGGTGAAATACGTTTCCCAGGGGAGCTTCGCGCCGCCGATCGCCAGCCCGGTGTCGATGTCGGACATCTGCCAGGTCTTGGTCTCGGCGTCGGGGTCCAGGTGCAGGTAACCGGCCTCGCCGAACAGCTCGATGCGGTTGCCGCCCGGTTCGAACACGTACAGGAACTGACTCTGCGTGATGCCGTGCTTGTCGGGTCCGGCCTCGATCCGAATGTCGTAGTCGCGGAACATCTCCACGGCGTCGATGTTGTGCTGACCGGTGCCGTAGTAGAACGCCAGGTGGTGCAGCTTGCCGTGCCCGCCGGTCATGTCACGCATGCAGGCGACCTCGTGACCGAGCAGATTCGAGCTCATCCACGCGCCGATCTCGACATTGCCGTCGACGACGCGCTCGGTGGTCCGGAACCCGAGGTGCCGTTCGAACGAGTCCTTCACTGCGGTCACATCGGACGCCATCAGGTTGAGGTGATCGATGCGCTTCACCGGGATACCCTGCAACGGCTTCTTGGACGGCCGGGTGAGGATCTTGCTCTGCAGCTCCGGGGGAGCGACGTACTTCTCTGCCTCCCATACCAATTGCAGGTTGTGTCCGTCGGGTGACTGGTATTCGAAGGTCTTGCCGTATCCGAACTGGTCTTCGCTCCACTTGCCGTCGACGTTGCCGTCCACCAGAGACCGGGCCCGTCGCTCGAGGGCTTCCGGCGAACTCGTCCGCATCGCGGCGTGGCCCATTCCGGGCTCGGGTGCTTCGGTGATCTTCAGGCTCCACTGATACGGGTCCTCGTACCCGCGCAGGTACACCGACTGTCCCTCCCGATGGGTCACGTACATCCCGAGGAACTTCGTGAAGAAGTCCAGCGTCTCCTGCGGCTTGGGGCTGAACAGTTCGGCACGGGCGAGGTGCGCGATATCGAAACGAGCGTCACTCATGGCTTCTCCTGAATCTGCGACTGCCGGGCCTGCTGCGCCGGTTGTGGTCGATGTCACGAGCGTGGCCGAGCCGGGCGGGCGCGGTCAGTGCTTTTCGCGATAGCCGAACACCGATCGCGCAGAGTCCCCGCCTGTTCCGGACATCCGAATCACCGGTGGGGCACCAGCGGATTCTTCGTAGCCTCGGCTCATCACCCCGCCTGTCCAGGGAAGGACTGGAAGATGAGTCGAAAGAGCGCCGCGATCGTCGGATCCGGGAACATCGGCACGGATCTGATGTACAAGCTGCTGCGGTCCGAGCAGATCGAACCCCGGTACATGATCGGGATCGACCCGGACAGCGAGGGACTGGCCCGGGCCCGGCAGGAAGGGCTCGAGGCGTCCGCGGGCGGACTCGACTGGCTGCTCGCCCAGCCGGAACTGCCCGACTTCGTGTTCGAGGCGACGTCGGCGAAGATCCACGCCGCCGCGGCGCCGCGCTACGTCGACGCCGGCATCACCGCCATCGACCTGACCCCCGCCTCGGTCGGCCCGTACGTCGTGCCGGCGGTGAACCTCGACGCACACCTGGGCGCCCCGAACGTGAACATGGTCAGCTGCGCCGGCCAGGCCACCATCCCCATCCTGCACGCCATCAACGAGGTCGCCGACGCCTCCTACGGCGAGATCGTCGCCGCCATCGCCTCCCACAGCGCCGGGCCGGGCACCCGGCAGAACCTCAGCGAATTCAGCGAGAAGACCGGCAAGGCCCTCGCCCAGGTCGCCGGCGCCGACCGCGCCAAGGCCATCTCGGTGATCAACCCGGCCGAACCGCCGATGAACATGCGCGACACCGTCTACGCCAAGGTCCGCAACCCCGACCCGGCCGCCATCGAATGCGCCGTGATCGACATGGTCGCCAAGGTCCAGCAGTACGTCCCCGGCTACTCACTGCGTCTGGTCGACGTCGACGGCGACCTCGTCACCGTCATGCTCGAGGTGATCGGCGCCGGCGACTTCCTGCCCACCTACGCCGGCAACCTCGACATCATCACCGCCGCCGCCGTCCAGGTCGCCGACGTCATGGCCCGCCAGAACCTCGTCCAGGGAGCAGCACAGTGAGCAAGAAGATCACGATCGTCGACACCACCCTGCGCGACGGCATGTCGTCGGTGTCGCACCAGTTCACCCCGCAGAACGTCGCCGACATCGCCCGCGGACTCGACCGGGCCGGGGTGCCGACGATCGAGGTCGCGCACGGCATCGGTCTCGGCGCCTCGTCCATCCAGTACGGGTTCGCCGCCGCCACCGACCCCGACTACGTCCGCGCCGCCGTCGACGCCGTCGAGAACGCGGACATCGCCGCCCTCTACGTGCCCGGCATCGCGACCCTCGCCGAACTGCAGAAGGCCATCGACGCCGGCATCACGACCGTCCGGGTCGCGGTGCACTGCACCGAGGCCGACTGCGGCCAGCAGCCCGTCGAATGGGCCAAGGAGCAGGGTCTGACGGTGATGACGTTCCTGATGATGAGCCACAAACTCGACCCCGAACCCCTCGCCGAGCAGGCCGCCAAACTCGACTCCTACGGCGCCGACGTGGTCTACGTCGTCGACTCCGCCGGCGCGATGGTGCCCCGGCACGCCGGGGACCGGGTCGCCGCGCTGCGCCGGGCCATCTCCGCGGACATCGGGTTCCACGCCCACAACAACCTCGGCGTCGGCATCGCGAACGCGTTGACCGCGGCGGAGAACGGGGCCACGTTCATCGACGGGTCGCTGCGCGGTCTCGGCGCCAGCGCCGGTAACGCGCAGACCGAGGTCCTCGCGGCCGCGTTCGAACGTGCCGGCTGGGACACCGGCGTCGACCTGTTCCCGCTGATCGACACCGCCGAACACATTGTGGCGCCGTTGATGAAGGAACCGCAGATCGTCGACGAGACTGCCCTGGTCCTCGGCTACGCCGGGGTGTATTCCACGTTCTTCCACCCCACCAAGCGGGCCGCGAAGAAGTTCGGCGTCCCCGCCCGCGACATCCTCATGGAACTCGGCCGCCGCGGCGTCATCGGCGGCCAGGAGGACATGATCATCGACGTCGCCTCCGAACTCGCCGGCCGCACCTACGAAACCCCGGCCCCGGCCGCGGTCTGAGACGGGAGAACCAACACCATGACCACCACGGAGCCGGCACCCGGCGTGACCGAGGTTCGTCACCTCATCGGCGGCGAATGGACGTCCGCCTCGGACGGCGCCACCTTCGAATCCCGCGACCCGCACGATGGTTCGCTGCTCGCGACCGTGCCGCGTGGCACCGCCGAGGACGGCGACGCCGCGATCACCGCCGCCCGCACCGCCTTCGACGAGGGCCCCTGGCCGCGGATGTCGCCGAAGGAGCGGGCGAAGATCCTGCATGCGGTCGCCGACAAGGTCGACGAGCACCGCGAAGAACTGGCGCTGATCGAGACCCGCGACGGCGGCAAGAGCATCAACCAGTCCCTGCACGCCGAGATCCCGCGCGTCGCCCACAATCTGCGGTTCTTCGCCGACTACGTGGCGATGGCGGCAAACGAGGCGTACCCGGACGGCGACCTGCTCTCCTACACCCTCTACCCGCCCGCCGGGGTGGTGTCGGCGATCAGCCCCTGGAACGCCCCGCTGATGCTCGCCACCTGGAAGATCGCCCCGGCGTTGGCATTCGGCAACACCGCCGTCCTCAAGCCGGCACCGCAGACCCCCATGACCGCACACCGCTTCGCCGAAATCGCGCGCGAGGCCGGCCTGCCCGAGGGTGTCCTCAACGTCGTCCACGGATTCGGCGGCGAGGCGGTCGCCGGACCGCTCACCGCCGACCCCCGGGTCGACCGGATCACGTTCACCGGGTCGAGCGCGACGGGTGTGAAGATTCTCCAGGCCGCCGCGGTGAATCACACCCCGGTCTCGGCCGAGATGGGCGGCAAGTCCGCGAACATCGTCTTCGCGGACGCCGACCTCGATGTCGCCGTGCCGATGTCGATCCGCGCGATCTTCGGCGGAAACGGTCAGGTGTGCCTGTCCGGTTCACGGTTGCTGGTGCAGAACTCGATCATGGACGAGTTCGTCGAGCGGTTCACCGAGGAGGCACGCAAACTCACCGTCGGCGACCCCAAGGACGCGGCGAACTTCCTGGGCCCGCTCATCGAGGAGAAACACCTCGAAAAGGTGCACGGTTACGTCGAACTCGCGCAGGAAGAGGGCGGAAAGGTCGTCACCGGCGGTTCCCGGCTCACCGACGACGCCCGCGCGAAAGGGTTCTACTACCCGCCGACCGTGATCACCGGACTCACCAACACCTCCCGCACCGCCCGCGAGGAGATCTTCGGACCCGTCGAAACAGTCCTCGGCTTCGACACCGAGGAGGAGGCGCTGCGCATCGCCAACGACTCCCCATACGGGCTGGCCGGGATCCTGTTCACCGACAACCTGAACCGGGCGCACCGCATGGCGGCCCGGTGGAAGGCCGGAACGGTGTGGATCAACACGTTCTTCGAGCGTGACCTGCGGCTGCCGTTCGGCGGTGAGGGCAGCAGCGGCCTCGGCCGTGAGGGCGGGCAGTACTCGCGCGAGTTCTTCACCGAACCGCGGGCCGTCACGATCCGCCTGCGCCACTGACCACACTTCGCCACGGACGGCCGGAGCGGTGCCCACCGCCCCGGCCATTCGTCTTCCCGAACCGAGGAGAACTTTGCTGTGACCACACCCGACCTCTGCGTCGTCGTCGGCGCGACCGGCGCGATGGGCACCGAGATCACCCTGAGGCTGGTCCGCCGCGGCCTCCGCGTCCTCGCCGTCGCCCGCAACTCCGACGACCTCGAGAAGCTCGCCGCCGCGGACGAGCGGATCATCCCCTGCGCCGCGGACATCGCCGACGACAGCGCCGTCGACGCGATCGCCGCTCGGGTGGATGCGCCGGTCCGGATGGCGTTGTTCGCGGCGGGCCTACCCGTCCGAGGCTCCGCCGACACCATCGCACCCGGGGATTTCGCCGTGGCGGCGAACATCAAGGTCGGCGGACTCGTCCGCCTCCTGCATGCCGTCCGCGACCAATTCGTCGAGGGTTCCCGGTTCGTCACCATCGCCGGTTCCCTCGGCCTCGAACCCGGACCGCTCGACGCCGCGCCCGGAACGGCCAACGCCGCGGTCTTCAACCTCATGCGCCAACTCAGCGCCCTCTACGGGCCGAAGGGCGTCACGACCCACACGATCGCACCCGGACCGGTGGACACCCCACGGCTGCGCGCGTTCGTCGAGACCGAATCCGCGGAGACCGGACGGGACCCGGAGCAGATCTGGGACCGCTACCGGGCCAAGACCACCCTCGGCCGCCTGCCGATGCTTCAGGAGATCGGCTGGATCGTCGAGACGCTACTCGCCCCCGAAGCTGCGGTGCTGCACGGCTCGGTGATCAACGTCGACGCCGGAACCCGGCACGGAATCAACTGATCACTTCCTCGAAACGATCTGTCACCCATGCCTGTTGCTCATTTCCACCTCGTCGACGGGGCGTACACCGCCGAGCAGCACCGCACGTTGCTGACCGAGGCGAGTCGCTGTTACGCCGAGGTGCTCGACTCCCCGATCGAGCGCGTCCGGACCTTCGTCGTGCGCTACACCCCCGGCGACGTCGCCGTCGCGGGCGTCACCGTTGCCGACGGCGCGCCGCCTGCGCCGTACTTCACCGCGATCGTGCTCGCCGGGCGTCCCGTCGCGCAGCGCCAGGAACTCGCGGCCCGCTTCACCGATCTCGTCGTCGATGTGCTCGGTGCGGACCGTGCACTCGTGCGGGGGCAGATCGTCGAAGTCGATCCGGTGAACTGGGCCATCGCCGGGAACTCCGCTGCCGCGACCCGGGCAGGCGAGATCGCGGCGCGCACGAGGTCAGAGCACTGATTCGCGCAATACATACGTACGTATGGGGCGGTCGCGACGCTTGTCGCGACCGCCCCAGTCGTCGGGCAGTGTCTTCAGAACCCCCAGGGCTCGTCGCGCCCGAGGAGTTCGAGCGACCGGAAACTGCCGGTGTAGAAGACGAGCGGGTGTCCGTCGTCGTACGACAGCTGCTCGACGCGGCCCACGTGCAGGGTGTGGTCGCCCGCGGGATACGAGGCGACGACCGTGCACGCGAGATGGACCAGGGCGCCCTCGAGCAGCGGGACGCCCCGTCGCCACACGAAACGGACCAGATCCGGTTGCTGCGTGGCGCCCGCGAAGTGCAGCGACACCGGCTCCTGATCGCCCGCGAGGATGGAGACGCCGTACGTTCCGGTCTCCCGGATCTTCGCGTCCATCTTCGCGCGCGTCGAGATCGAGACGAGCACGAGCGGTGGGTCCAGCGACACGGAGGTGAACGCATTCGCGGTCATCCCGTGCACCGAGTCCTCGTCCTCGCACTCGGCGGTGGTGACGATGGTGACGCCGCTGGCGAAGCGTCCCAGCGCCTTCCGCATGTGCAGGGGAGTCACCTCGAGATCGGACGCGCACGATGCGCCGGCCATGGCTGTGTTCCTCATCTGCCGGCCACCTGGCTCCGGACGATCCGCAGATCGTCGTTGTTGATCAGGTCGGGACGGGTCCACCCGTTGACGTCGTACTCGGACATGCACTGTTCGGCGAAGCCCTTGAGTGCCAGGTCCTGACCGCTCGCCTGGTAGGCGAACAGTGTCTGGAATCGGACGGCCTCGTGGTCTCCGCCGTAGTTGCGCTCGTAGAGTTCGTGCCGCCCGCCGAATTCCGTCCCGACGGCGTCCCAGAGCAGCTTGAGCAACTGGACGCGGTCGATGGCGGCGATGCCGTTCGACCCGCGCACGTACTGGTCGAGGTACGGGCGCATCGCCGGGTTCGCCCAGTCGCTCGCATGCGAGTTCAGGTAGATCAGGCCACTGCCCAGGGTTTGCTGGATGATCTCCTTGATGCGCGGATAGCCGACCCCCATGAACGTGCGGTAGGCGAGACCGTAGTTGAGGTTCGGCTGCACGGCGCCGTTCACCCACGGCTCGGGCGACTTCGCCATCGAGTCGGACAGGCCCCAGAACATGTCGCGCCAGTTGAGGATCTCCCCGATCTGCATTTGCACACCGCGGAAGCCGGCGGAACCGGTCATCTCCACGCCCTTCATCACACAGCCGGCGATGAAGTCGAGCTTCACGGCCAGGCGGGCGCACCCGTGGAACATGAAGCGGGACAGGAAGCCCGATTTCATGACAAAATTGTTCGTGGTCTCGGTGTCGTAGGCGAAGACGTTCTCCCACGGCACCAGCACCCGGTCGAACACCATGATCGCGTCGTTCTCGTCGAACCGGCTCGACAGCGGGTAGTCGAACGGACTGCCCATCACCGCGGCGTTCATCTCGTAGGACGTGCGGCAGAACAGTTTCAGGCCGGGCGAGTCCATCGGCACCGTGAAGATCAGGCCGTACTCCTTCTTGCGGAGCGGAAGTCCGTAGTGGGCGATGAAGTTCGCGTTCGTGATCGCCGACCCCGTCGCCACCACCTTGGCTCCGGACACGATCAGGCCCGCATCGGTTTCCTCGACCACGTGCACACACACGTCGGCCGTCTCGTCGGCCGGTTTGTCGCGGTCGATCGGGGGGTTCACGATGGCGTGGTTGAGGTACAGCACCCGTTCCTGCGACTGCTTGTACCAGCGCTGCGCGTTCTCCTTGTACGGGCCGTAGAAGTCGGCGTTGGCTCCCAGCGTGCCGAGGAACGATGCCTTGTAGTCGGGCGACCGGCCCAGCCAGCCGTACACCTCACGCTGCCAGGCCACGATCGCGTCACGGGCGAGGACCAGGTCGTCCGCGCTGCGAGCCGTCTTGAAGAACGGGTGTGTGAAGCCGCCGTTGCCGGTGTCGGTGGGCACCGCGAGCACGCCCTTCGCCTCCGGTTGGTGGAGTGCGTCGTACATCCGCGCGACCGACCGTGCCGAGTTCCGGAATGCCGGGTGCGTGGTGACGTCGTCCACGCGCTCGCCGCGGAAATACACCTCGCGGCCGTCCCGCAACGATTCGAGGTACTCGTCGCCCGTCATGGGCCGGACGTCGTTGGGCACTCCGACGGTGGCGTCGGCGAATGCTGATGTGGTCATGGAGGCACTCCTGGTCTCGTGGGGCAGGAACTGTTTCGGCGCCGAAAGCCGCCGGGGCGCATCGGTCCTCGCCGTCGGTGTCGTCCCGGCCGGGGTGGGGTATATTGGCCCGAACGCCACGTTCCTGTGATCTGGAACACTATTAGGCGAAGGTGTGGTGAACCATGGCTGAGCGCGAACGATCGAATGACTCCGCGTGCACCGACGCGCCCGCGATCGTCTCCCTGCGCACACGGGAGCTGGATACCGGCGAGGGCCGCGTGCAGTGGGCGAGCACGCTGGAGCAGCTCTACTGCGAGACGGACGTCGCGTGGCCGGAACCGCGGCGGCATTTCGATGCGGAGTGGGGCGGACGGCCGTTCGGGGATCTGCACGTCAGCACGATCCGGGCCGACGCCCACACCGTCGTGCGCTCACCCTCGATGATCCAGTCCGATTCGGGCGAAGGATATTTGGTCTGTCTCGTCACGGACGGATGCGTGGAGGTCCGGCAGTCCGGCCGGACCACGACGGTCGAGCGGGGGTCCTTCGCGCTCCTCGACTGCGCCGCGCCCTTCGTGTTCCACTCACCGGCCCCGTTCCGGCAGATCGTCGTGCGCTCGCCCCGGAACGTGCTCACCTCGCGTCTGCCCGGTCGCCTCGTCGAGCACGGCACGGCCCGGTCGATCTCCGGTGCCACCGGTCCGGGCGGACTGGTCGGTCGGTTGCTGGTCGACATCGCGGGCCTGGAGGCCCCGATGTCGGAGGGAGCCGCGGTCTCGTTCGCGTCGTCCACCGTCGACATGCTGGCGACGGCGCTCACCGAGGGACCACTCGCCACCAACCCCGCCCACCTCCACCGCACGGAGGATCTCGCGCGGGTACAACGGGTGATCGAGCAGAACCTCCACGACGGCGAACTCACACTGTCCGACATCGCGGCAGCGGCGGGAATGTCGCTGCGCACCGTGCACAAACTGTTCAGTGCCGAAGGCACGACGACGCGGGCCTGGCTGTACCAGGCCCGCCTCGAGCGCGCACGGAAGTACCTGCTCACCACCGAACTGTCCGTCGCGGACGTCAGCGACTGCGCAGGGTTCCGCGACGTGTCCCATTTCAGCCGGTTGTTCCGCAGCACCTTCGGCGCGAGCCCGGGGCAGTACCGGAAGGCCCACGCACCGAAAGGCGTGCAGTGAGGAACGTTCAGGGCAGCCGCCCT
>JBCEBZ010000523.1:0-9912 GCA_039206675.1 Rhodococcus sp. (in: high G+C Gram-positive bacteria)
GAGATCGGCCGGTTCATCCGCAAGGCCACCCCCGTGAGTACTTGTTAACGTCCGGCGGTTAAGAAGTACTCACGGGTGCAAACAGGTGATTGCGGTCGAGCGTGGAGCCCGGCGTGCGACCGCCACCCCACCCGATGACGGCGCGGTAGGCGCCGAGCGCCCCGGACTCCGCCAGCGCGTCGGCGTCGGTGTGGGTGGAGTCCTCGGGGACCGGGGTGTCGAACGGTGCGACGTACAGCGCGTCGGTGGGACAGTTCGCCTCGCACATGAAGCAGGTCTGACAGTCCTCCTGGTGTGCGACGACGGGAACCCCGTCGTCGCCGCGCCGGAAGACGTCCGTCGGGCAGACCTTGATGCAGATGTCGCACTGCACGCACCGGTCGGCGACCACGAGCTCGATCACGACGCCACCGTCCTGGTCTCGGCGGTGCCGTGTTCGGGCCGCACCCACACTTCGCCCAGTCCGCCCGACAGCAGGCGACGGGCCTGCGCCGGGTCGGTGCCGGGCAGGTCGGTGCGCACGTGCATGCCCCGGGTCTCGGTCCGCGCCAGCGCGGAGTGTGTCGCCCACCGGGCCGCGGCGAGCATCGCAGCGGCCGACCGTGCCTGCAGCAGTTCCCGTTCGGCTCCGCCGAGCAGGTCGGCGGCACCCGACCAGGCCTCGTCGAGGGCGGTCACGCTGTCCCGCAGGCTCGTCGCGCTGCGCCGGTAGCTGCGCCGCAGCGGCAGGGTGTGCTCCTGGACCAGTCCGACGATGGCGCGCGACGCCTGCCGCCGGGCGGACGGTCCGCGCAGACCGGCGGCTCCCGCGCCGCGCACTCCGTCGGGGACGGGACGCCCCCGCGCGAACCGGGCGGCCCCCGCGCCCGCCCACGTTCCCGAGGAGACCGCCCAGGCCCCGTTGTGGCTGCCGCCGCCGCTGCGGCCGCCGGTGATCAACTCGCGGGTGGCGGCGTCGCCGGCCGCGAACAGGCCGGGAACGTCAGTGGCGCAGTCGGTGCCGGTGATCCGGATGCCTCCGGTCCCGCGCACCGTGCCCTCCAGTACCGCCCGCACGGGATACTTCTGCGTGAACGGGTCGATTCCCGCCTTGTCCAGCGGCAGAAAGTAATTCGGCTGCGACGTGCGCATGGCGGCGCGGATGTCGGGCCGGGCCCGGTCCAGCCGCGCATACACCGGGCGCCCGGTGGCGAGGTGCGCCATCGCGGCGCCGCGGGCGGAGAAGCCGCCGTCGCCGAGGGGCCGGCCTTCCGCGTCGTAGTAGGTGGCGAACTGCATCATCAATCCCTTGGTGTGCCCGCTCCACGCGGGCGCCAGCGCGTAGGCGGTCGAGAATTCCATGCCGGAGAACGACGCCCCGACCTCGGCGGCCATCAGGAGTCCGTCGCCGGTGTCGACGTTCGTTCCGAAACTCCCCGACAGGAACGCGCAGCCGCCGGTCGCCACGACCACGGCCCCGGCGCGCACCGACCACGGCGCGTATCCGTTCTGGCGTTGCAGACCGGCGGCGCCGGACACGACGCCGTCGCCGGTGGTGAGCAGTTCCAAGGCGGGGCTGTGGTCGAGGATGACGACCCCGGCCCGGTGCACCCGCCTGCGCATCCGGCGCATGTACTCGGGCCCCTGGAGGCTGGTGCGGACCTCCCGGCCGTCGTCGCCGGACGGAAACCGGTAGCCGGAATCGGCCAGTTCGTCCACCCTGCGGTGGGTCTCCTCGAGCACCCGGTACATCCAGGCCGGTTCGGACAGCCGGCCGCCGTCCTCGAAGCGGGCCTGCACCGACCGTTCGCGGGCGGGGCCGGGCGGGACGTTCCACAGGTTGTTGCCACCCGAGGCGGTGGGACCGCTGGTTCCGCAGTACCCCTTGTCGGCGAGCACCACCTGGGCGCCCTCCCGGGCCGCGGACAGTGCCGCCCAGGTGGCGGCCGGTCCGCCGCCGAGGACGAGGACGTCGGTGACGATCTCGAGTGCGCTCACGAAGCGAACAGCATCGCCGACGCGGCGACGGCCGCCCCGGCTCGTTCGGACAGCGGGCGGCGGCGGAACAACCTGTCGAGCAGAGACATCGTTACCCCCGGTCGGAGCGGTATGGACACCGCTCGATCGTCGGCGGACCGGCTCGTCCGAACAAGGGTTCTCGTCAGCGTGCGCCGAACCCCGGCCCCCGCCCGGCAACCTTCGAGCGAACCCCTCCCGGCCGACTCGCCTGCGGACTCCTGCACCAGCCGGGGGCCGCGCCCTCTATGGTGGACGCATTTGCACGCCGACGACGGGTAAAGCATGGACGACAGGACTGTAGCGATCGGGGCGCTTGCGATTGCCACCGTTTCGGCGGTCTCCGGGCTGATGATCGGCGCCGCGGGCGGCGCGTTCGGCAGTCGCGGACCGGCAGTCGTGCCACCACCGCTGACGTCGGAGGGTCTGCAGGCCGCGGGGCCGTACAGCGCCGCACCGGCGACGTTCCAGGTGTTCGTCCCGCCGACCCCCACCTGGCAGATGGCGGAGCTGACCACCCCGCGGGCCGTCACGCTCACCACCGAACCGGCACCGGTCACCACCGCGCCGCCGCCCGCGCCGTCGACGACCCCCGCGCCGCCCCCCCCGCCTCCGGTCCGGACGACCGTCGCGCCGCCCCCGCCGCCACCTCCGCCGACGATCAGCCTCGCCCCGGTGACCACCCCGGTGACCCGGCCTCCCGTGGTCACGGCCACCGTTCCGCCGCCGGCCGCGGTAGCGCCATCGGTGGGAGCAGCGCCGACACTGGCGCCGACCACCACCACGACGACGACGCGTCCGGTGATCACGATCCCGCCGGTCACCACGAGACCGCGAGGCTAGCGCTCAGGCCCGTCTGCGGCCGACCAGTTGCGCGACGGCCACCCCGGCACCCAGTGCGGCCACCAGCCCGCTGAAGACGATGCCGGCGGCCCGGAGGTCGGTGAAGCGGGCCAGCACACCGACACCGACCGCGGGAACGGCCAGCATCACGTAGATCCCGGCGAAGAACGCCGACGACACCCCACCGCGAAATTGCTGCTCGACCCGTTCGACGGTGGTCGCGATCGACGCATTGAGGCACAGGCCTCCGGCGACGCCGAGGACCACCGACGACGCGAGCAGCGGCACGAGGATCGTGTTCGCCAGCGCGAGCGCCAGCAGTGCCGCGGCGGGGATCAGGGCGAGGCACCCGACGAGCATGGCGGCGGCCGTCGACATCCGCCGGGCCAGGAGTTGCCCGACCGCCATGAACAGGAACGTCAGGAACACGACGAGCCCGGCCATCGTGTGGCTCCGCGACCCCAGATACTCCGTCAGGAACAGCGCCGACACGGCGGTGAGCACGCCGGTCACCGCGAACGCCGTTCCGGCGGCGAGCACCGCGGTGACGAATGCGCCGCGGATCGACGCGGGAACCTGCAGCCGTCGGGGCCGGATACGCCACGTCGGGCGGAGGGCCGGTGCGGGCGTGAAGACCCACAGCGCGGCGGCCGCGACGACGGCGAGCACGAGATTGACCACGTAGGGAATGGTCAGCGGGCTCGACGTGAGGTCGGCGAGGACCCCTGCGCTGAGCGTGCCCAATCCGAGACCGCCGGTGTTCACGGCGACTGCCAGCATGCCGCCGACCGCCTTCCGGTCGGGTGGGAACAGGTCGATCACCGCGGCGGTGCCGGTGCCGGTCATCAGGCCCGCGGACAGTCCGGAGATCACCCGGGCCACCACGAACACCGGAAGCGTCGACGGCAGCAGGAACAGCACGGCACTGACCGCGGCGAGGGCGACCGCGAGGAAGAGCACCGGGCGCCGGCCGACGTCGTCGGACAGCCGCCCGAACAGGGCGAGCGCGGCCACCACCCCGACCGCGTACACGGCGAACAGGATCGTGACGGTGAGTGCGCTGAACGCCAGTTCCTGCGCATAGATGGAGTACAGCGGGGTGGGCAGTGTCGTTCCCATCATCGTGACGAGAAACGCGAACGACGTGGCCCCGACCGCGAGGGCGGACGTCCGCCGGATGCGCGTTCCGGACACTGCGGGCGAAGGCGAAGGCATGGATCCGAGCCTTTCGGAGATCGGCGGCCGTGACAAGCCCCGCGCAGGAGTCGGTAAGGTGGCTTCCCGCCGGATTGGGGGGTCCACTCCGGGACCGGAAGTGTCCAGCATCGGAGGTCGGGGATGAATGGCCGGGAAAACTTTCACTCGGGCGCGTGGGATCACCGAGCCATCAGTCGCGCTGTCGACGCGCTGAAGCCCGCCGAATCCGAGGCGGTCGCCGCGTCCTGGGACGACCTCGGACGACAATTCCGGGAGTCGGTGGCCGCGTTCCACGACGCGACCCGGGCCGCGGTCGACACCGGCTGGCGCGGGCCTTCGGCGACCGCGGTGGTGGCGGCACTCGACGACTACGCCGCCCGGGCGGGACAGGTCGGCGGCCGCTTCACCGACGTGGGGGATGCGTTGCGCCAGGCGAGCGCCGGCGCCGAAGCGGTGCGCGGCGCCGTCGGCCGGCCCGAAGACCACCCGGCCGGCTGGACCCGGGTGCTGCCGGCGAACTGGGCCGCGGAAGCCGGCGCCGACGCCGCGGAACAGGACGCGCGGGCCGCCATGGACACCCTGTACGCGTCGGCGTATCGGGCTTCCGGCGATCGACTCCCCACCGACGGTCTCGCCGCGACCCACGCTGCGGCGACGGTCTCCGGGCAGCCGGTGGGCTTCGACATCGGACCGAACGGCGTGCACGGCATACCCAGCGACGGGCAGGTCGCCGCACCCGAATCCGAGGGTGGCGCGGATCCCGGCCCGCGCAGCGAACCCCGCGAGACCGGCGACGTCCCGCCCCGGGACGCGCAGGCCGCTCCCGGTCCGATCGCCGGTGCGGCACTGGCCGGGGCCGTCGGCGGCGGGGTGGCGCAGTACGCGCACGGCATCGTGGCGGCGCACCGGGCGCCGACCCCCGAACGGCCCGCCGCTCCCGCTCTGCCCGCCGCGCCGGACGACGAGGAGCCGCCGACCTACCTCGAAAGCATCGACGAGGGAAGCGAACTCGTCGGGAAACTGCCCCTCGTCACACCCGCGGTGATCGGCGAATAGTCGTGGGGCACTGGGTGTTGAGCGGTCCGCAGTTCTCGGCATGCTGGGCGCGCACCGGCCAGGACCGCTGTCCGTATCCGTTCAAGGTCACCAGCACGCTGGCCACCGCCGACGAGTACGAGGCGGAGCAGCGCCGGATCCGCGCCGACTTCTCCGGACCCGAACACGACCCGCTCGCGTCGGCGCTGCTGGTGCTCGCCGAACCCGACCTCCGGATCGAGATCTCCGGGTCGGTGGGCGGTAGCCCGATCCGCCTGATCGGGGCGCTCGCGCGCGGGCACGGGATCGCGGCGGTGCAGCATCCGGGCGGCGAGGTGGTGATCCGCAGCTGTGAACCGTACGACGTCGGCAGGCAGCTGATCGCGCAGCTTCCCGACACCGACGCGGGCACCCGGCGTGGCGTCGTGGTCGACCGGGCGGCTGCCGCGCACCGGCAGGCGGCGGTCGCCCGGATCCTCGACCGGCCGTCGATGGGCCAGGGCGTCGTCACCGTCCTCCGCGGCGCGTGGCACTCACCGCGCCCCGTCGGCGGCCTGGCGTGGCGCGACATCGACGGCGACGGCAGATATCTCGTGTGGGGCGACACCGCGGTGGCGGTGGAACCGGGCACGTCGTGGGACCTCCTCGACGCCGTCACCCGGCTGACCGGACGGATCGCGGCCGGTCACCCCGTCTGAGTCCCGCACCCCCTCCTGCGCTGCGGTGTCGGCGATCGCCGCTACCGTATACAGCGGAAGTAGGTGACCTGTGGCCGACCCGGACGGAGCAGACATGCAGGACTTCGATCTGGATTCGAGCGTGAACCGCGACTGGGCGGAGTTCCAGCGGCGCCTCGCGGACTATCTGGCGGCGATGCAGGACGAGGACCTTCTGGTGCTCGAATCGGGATTCGAGGAACTCGACGAATCCCAGGGGCTGATGCCGTGCATCCAGTTCGTGGTGTGGGACGGCGACACGGTGCGCTGCGAGGTGCCGTCGAATCATTACCTGCACCCGGACCGCGCGCTGACCGACGCCGAGCAGACGTACCTCACCGAGCTGGGCTGGAACCGTCCGACCCGCGGCCCGGACGACGAACCGGACGACGGCTCCCCCGCGTTCTACGTGGACAAGAAACTGTCGTGGTCGGATCAGCTGGCCGCGATGGCGGTGGCCGCGTTCCGCGACGTCTGGGGAATCACGCATCCGGCGTTCCTGAGCACCGAGACGTCGAGCACGGATCCCGACGCGACATTCGACCCGGTCGCGGCGCGGCCGCCGCTGGTCGCGCAACTCGACCCCGCGGCCGCCGTGTTCCCGCGCGACGCCGAGCACCTGCACGAGCTGATCACGCTCTCCTTGGTGCCGATGCTCGGGCTGCTGCCCGAACGCGACCCGGACGGCGACGTCCCGATCCGGATGGGCAACACCATTCTGTTCGTCGGGCCGCTCGCCGACACCGTCGACGTGCAACTGTTCGCGCCGCTGGTACACGACATCAGCGACCGCACCCGGGCGGCCGAGGTTACCGCCGACCTCAACCGCACCTGGTCGCGGATCAAGTTCGTGCTGGTCGACGACCGGTTGTCGGCGTTCCTGGAGGTGTCGGGCAACCCGTTCGTCCCCCAGCACCTCACGGACAGCTGCAAGTCGTTCGCCGACTTCCTGCGCACCGTGGACAGCGACTTCGCGGCGCGGTTCGGTGGCGAACTGTTCTTCAACCGGGACTCCGGCGGTCCCGACGAGGAACCCGCACCGGAATCGGCTCCCCACACCGGGAACGGGATGTCGTCAGCAGATCTGCCGAAGGAACTCCAGACGCTGTTCCATCTCGATCCCGGATGCGGCGGCGACACCGATCCGGCTGTCGTCGCCGACGTGTGCGGTCATGACCGCGACCGGATCCTCGCCCTCCTCGACACCGGCACCGCGTGGGTGTCCCGGTTGCGTGAAACGGACGACGCGTCGGTGGAGCACTGGGAGCGCATCGTCCGCACCCTGCGCAACGCCCTCCGCACCGTCGTGCTGCCGCCGCCGGCCAATGCTCCCGACACCAAGCCGCGGCCCGAGCAGATGGGACTGTTCAACAACCCCGAGGAGCCGTAGGCGCTCCGCGCCCGTGAGTGGTTGACGAGTCTCTGGACTCGCTGGCCGCTCACGAGCGGTAACGCCCAGTGGAATCGCGACGAATAGGACTTCGGATGCTCCTTCGTTCGGGGTGAGCGCCTGCGACAGGGGTGGGTCACGTGAGCGACGGGGTGGACAGGCGAAAGGACCGCTGGACGACGGGTCTGGTGGTGGTGTCGATCATGGCGAGCGGGGTGATCGTCGCGGGACGGCTCGATAGCGGATCCGGCACGGCCTTCGTCGAGGACGCCGCCGCGGTTCCGTCGTACGTCACGCCGACGGTCGAGTACCCGGTCGACATTCCCGGGTGCGCCACGGTGGAACCGCCCTCCGAGGGAGGGACTTTCGCCGTCTCCGTTTCCGGGGAGCAGAGTTACGACAACCCGCGGTACCCGTGGTTCTCGGCACTGAAGGCGTCGTCGATGACCGCGGCGGTTCACGACGCCCTGCCCGAGGACGTGGAGATCCCCTTCGTCAGCCCGACGGAGTCGCTGCTGTTCGAGCCGATTCCGGTGTACGACCAGCCGGAGATACCGGACTTCGAGGACGATTTCGGCGGCGTCACCAGCGCTCGGGGACCGCTGGTCCGGGACTCGATCCCCGGTTCGCTGTGGATGTCGGTCAGCAAGGCGGACCGACCCGTTCCGCCATGTGTGGCAGGGGAACTCGACCGTCGCACGACGCTGCCCGACGGCACGGTGCTGGATGCGGACGACACGTGGACGGAGTACGACGGCCGTCGCACGCTGTCGCGGAGTGTCGCCGGCTACTTCCCGGACGGCACCTGGATCCACGCGAACGCCACCGACGAGAACTCCGCCGTGGCCGACCCGGACAGTCGGTACAGCGGCACCGTCCCGCTCACGCTCGACGATCTCACCACCATCGTGCTGCGCCCCGAACTGCGGGTGAGCACACCGGTGCCACCGGGCACCCTGCCTCCCCCGACGGCGTGCGGGTCCGGGATCGGCTCCGAGGACGGCGGATCGGCGTTGACCCGCGACGATCTGGAACGGCTCAATTCGGTCCTCGACGCCGCCTGGCGCGATCGCAGCATCGCGCTGTCGAAACCGCTCGGATCACTGCAACTGGCCGAGTACAGCGACAACTCGGTGTGCGAAAGCATCGAGGTCTCGACCCCGGGATCGGAGGGCACGCTGAGCATCTCGATCGAGGGCGGTCACAGCCTTCCGGCCGAACCCGACAAGTACGACCCGTCCTACGACCCGCAGGCCGCGAAGGCCACCCGACTGCCCGACGGCTCGGTGCTGGAGCGGCGGGACTCGTACACGTCGGCGGTCTCCGAGGCCGGAGTGCCCGCCGTCGACGAGTCCGGTCGTTACGTGACGCTGACGCGGCCGTCGGGCACGCAGGTCACGGTCAGCTCGAGCACCGCCTCCCCGGCGACCCCGCTCCCCTACGAGCTTCTCGAATCCCTGGCCGCGACACCCGGACTGGAGCTGTAGCCGACATGGGCCTCGACAAGAGCACCCGAAACCTGTGGGCCGCAGCCCTCGTGGCGGTCGTGACCGTCGCCGGCGCCGTCACCACCGTGATCGCGCACGAACCGGACCGGCAGCAGCAGCAGGAGGTGAACATCCCCGGACTGACCGGCTTCGTAGGTCGCGACACCCCGGAGGCGTCGCCCAATGCCCCGGCCGCCGAATGGTCGCTGGACGCGGCCGCCACCTACGACCGGCAGTTCGCCGTCTTCCGCAACCCGGTGTACGGCAGCGGATTCGACTCGGGCGAGCCGGGATTCGTCGACGCCGGCGACACGCTGGTCACCATGATCGGGTTGGTGAACCAGCAGACGTCGGGACTGGACGAGACGATCCTGGTCGGGGTGGACGCAGGCACCGGGGCGGTGCGCTGGCAGACGCCGGTCGAGCCGCTGGGCGGATGCGCCGGCACCCTCGCCGCCGGCCGGATGGTCTGCTACACGACGCCCTACGAGGACGCGCCGACCATCCTTTCCGTCGACACCGAGACCGGCTCCGTGACGCGCAGCCCGACCGACTGGACGATCCTCGCGATGACGGCCTCCGACGACTGGCTGTACGTCATGGAAGGCGACCCGGAATCCGACGACATCCGGGTGCACAGCGGCCTCCCTGCCGATCCCGACGCCCGCTGGTCGCAGCGGTTCGACCTCGGCGCGGCGTGGGAGGACGCGTTCGGCGGCGACCTGATGAGCACCGACCACGGCCAGGGGGTGCTCGAACTCGGCGGCGAGGTCGCGGGATTCGACCTCGTGACGGGCAACCCGACGTTCACGCGGACACTGCCCGACTGCACGCAGTCCGCCCGGGCGACCGACGGTGGCGTGGTCGTCCGAGTGCACAGCGACTGCAGTCTCGGCAAAGTGCTGGGCTCGGAGGCCGTCGACCGCACCGGTCGCGTTCTCGCGACGTCGGAGGTCGAGGCGGCGCACACCCTCGCCGTCGATCGTCCCGCCGACACCACAATTCCGGTGCTGCTCGGCGACGGCGCCTACGATCGCGCGACGGGCGAACTGTTGTGGACGAGTCCGGATCTCGTGTCGACGCCGCACGTCAACACGCCGGAGTCGTACGGCCCCAACACCACACAGGGCACCGCCGTGGCCGTGCTCGGCGACGTGGCGCTGCTGCGCGACTTCGAGGGCAAGACGGAAACCGCGCTCGACCTGCGGTCCGGGGAACGGTTGTGGCACCGGGGTTCCGACTCGTACGG
>JBCEBZ010000524.1:0-9908 GCA_039206675.1 Rhodococcus sp. (in: high G+C Gram-positive bacteria)
GACCTTCTTCCACAGCACGGGGCTGACCTCGTAGCCGTACAGACGGTCGAGGATGCGGCGGGTCTCCTGCGCGTCGACCAGGTCGTTGTCGAGCTCGCGGGTGTCCTCGGCCGCGGCGCGGATGGCCGGCTCGGTGATCTCGTGGAAGACCATCCGGCGAACCGGGATCTTCGGCTTGAGTGTCTCGAGGAGGTGCCAGGCGATCGCTTCGCCCTCGCGGTCGGGGTCGGTGGCGAGGAAGAGTTCGTCGGCGTCCTTGAGGAGGCTCTTCAGCTCCGTGACCTTGGACTTCTTCTCGGGACTGACCACATAGAGCGGTTCGAAATCCTGGTCGACGTTGACTCCGAGCCGCGCCCACGACTCGCCCTTGTACTTGGCCGGGACGTCGGCCGCTCCTCGCGGAAGGTCGCGGATGTGGCCGACCGATGCCTCGACGACATAGTTCTTTCCGAGGTAGGGGGCGATCTTGCGGGCCTTGGTCGGCGACTCGACGATCACGAGGCGGCGAGGCTGGCCGGACGCCCCCGCCGCACCCTGTGCACTGCCGTTGTCCCCTTTAGCCACCTGAAGCCCGAGCCTTCCTGAAGTCGATCGCTGCCACTCGACAGTTGTGCAGACAAACCCTTTTATACCCGGTTCGCCTATTACTAGAGTGACATACCCGGAACCCATCCTCGCAGATCAGTACCGCCTACGCGGCTCTACACGTGGGGCCAACCGGTACGGTCGTCCACATTTCCGGGAGCCTCGCCGATGCTCTCGACGAGTCTGCCGAGCCTACGCCGACCCGAGATCCGGAGCCCCGGACCGGACCCACGGGTGCCGATCAGCGTCGGCGCGATGCCGGCCCGCATCAACGCCTGTGCCAACGGCGCGTGGGTATCCGGGGCGTGCGGATCGAGTCCGAGGACGAACCGTTCGCCCTCCGCTTCACCCCGGCCCGACGCCAGCGCCCACACCCTCAGCTGACGCCCCGACGGCACCCAGCCGGGGGGCACCGCCTTGACCGCTCCCCTCGTCCACTGGTCCGCGAGAGGCCGCAGGTCGACGACTGACGCGGTGCGGACGAGGGGGCTGCCTTCGTCGCTGCGCGTGATCTCGACCTCGAGTCCGGCCTGCGTGATCAGCTCCGCGATCGCCTCCGCCCGCCACTGCGCGTCGACCACGATCGAGATGCGCGCCCGTCCGCCGGACGTGACCACCTGGCCCGTCGCCGCGAGAAGACCGCACAGATCGGTGACTGCCGGCGGCATCGCCTCCGCGGAGAAGAAGGAGAGCTGACTCACTGAAGTACCCCCTTTTGCCACGGCACCGTTGCCGTGAAAACGACTCGTCCCCCACCGCCTCAGGCGATGGGGGACGAATCAGACGCGGCCACGAGGACCCCGCCTATCTGATTTACGTGTTCACGAACGTGAACGGCAGAATCAGACTGCGCGAACGCCGGTTGCCTGGGGACCCTTGGTGCCCTGGCCGACCTCGAACTCCACGCGCTGGTTCTCCTCGAGGGTGCGGAAGCCGCTGCCCTGGATCTCGGAGTAGTGAACGAAGACGTCAGCGGAGCCGTCTTCGGGTGCGATGAAGCCGAAGCCCTTTTCCGCGTTGAACCACTTCACAGTGCCCTGTGCCATGCTTTTCCTTCTCTTTCTAACCACCGGATTCGGCGGACAGCACATACAGTCCGCCGGGCCGGTTCCGACCGCTGTACTACTAGATTTCCCCCTCAGGAAAAGCAGAGCACCGCGTTCGCAACATCGATCCTGCGAACGTTCACTCTTTCAAGCCTACGAACACAGAAGCTGCGACCAGTTGTAGTCAACCATGAACTCCGGGAACGCAACAGTCGAAATCCTAACAATTCACACAAAAAGTTGATCTTGTAGCGAACAGCCACCGACCTGCGCATTAGCGAAGGCGTCGCGACACCCCGGGCGATCGACCCGAACGGGCACTCGTTATCATCAAATGCGCAGGTCGTGGCGGTATGGAAGCTACTCGCCCGTCCCTACGACAGCCCGGAGACTTCAGTGAGCACACCGTTTTCACCACGTGACTTCAGTGGAAATGCGGGCGAAACATACGGCCGAACACTGCTGAACCGGGTCCTCGAGGGTGTTCCCCGGGACGAAAACCCGCTCACTTTCGCGGCAGAAATGCCCGCGCGGACTTCCCAGCTGTCGGAATGGCCCGCCTGGGCGCATCCGAGCGTCGTCCGGGCCATGCAGGAGAACGGGATCGCCCGGCCCTGGACCCACCAGGCCGCCGCCGCCGACCTGGCACATCACGGCACGAACGTCGTGGTGTCCACCGGCACCGCTTCGGGTAAATCCCTCGCCTACCAGCTTCCGGTACTCACCACTCTGGCAACGGATCCGCGGGCGACCGCCCTCTACCTCTCGCCGACCAAGGCGCTGGGAGCCGACCAGCTCCGGGCGGTGACGGCACTCGTCGACTCCGAGGTACTGGACGCCGGGGACGACCTGCGCAGTGCGTGCCCGTGTGTGTTCGACGGCGACACCCCGCTCGAGGTGCGGCACTGGGCCCGGGAGAACTCGCGGTGGCTCTTCACGAACCCCGACATGCTGCACATCTCGCTCCTCCGAACGCATCAGCGATGGGCGCACTTCTTCCGCAACCTGGCGTACGTGGTGATCGACGAATGCCACTCCTACCGTGGCGTCTTCGGCTCGAATGTCGCGCTCGTGCTGCGGCGGCTCCGGCGCATCGCGGCGCGGTACGGCGCCGACCCCGTCTTCGTCCTCGCGTCCGCCACCACAGCCGACCCCGGGGCGGCGGCGTCCAGACTGATCGGGGCACCCTGCGCCGAGATCGTGGAAGACGGTTCGCCGCACGGTCCCCGGACCGTCGCACTGTGGGAACCCCCGCTCATGCGGGAGGTCACCGGAGAGAACGGAAGCCCCGTCCGGCGGCCCGCCGGGTCCGAGGCCGCGCGCATCATGGCCGATCTGATGGTCGAGGGCGCCCGCACGCTGACGTTCGTGCGTTCCCGCCGGGGCGCCGAACTGACCGCGATGGCGACCAAACGCCTACTCGGCGAGATCGATCCCGAACTCGCGACGCGCGTCGCGTCGTACCGGGCCGGGTACCTCGCCGAGGACCGGCGTGCACTCGAGACCGCCCTCGCCGACGGCACCCTGCTGGGGGCGGCGACGACGAATGCGCTGGAACTGGGCGTCGACATCGCCGGCCTCGACGCCGTCGTGGTCGCCGGGTTCCCGGGGACGGTGGCGTCGTTCTGGCAGCAGGGCGGCCGGTCCGGCCGGCGCGGTGAAGGCTCGCTCGTCGTCCTGGTCGCGCGGGACGACCCGCTCGACACGTACCTCGTCCACCATCCGTCCGCACTACTCGACAAGCCCGTCGAGGCCACCGTCACCGACCCGAGCAATCCGTACGTCCTCGGCCCGCAGTTGCTCTGCGCGGCAATGGAACTACCACTGTCCGACACGGAGGCCGAAGCGTTCGGGGCGCTCGACGTGCTCGCGAAGCTGTCGGAGCAGGGCCTGATCCGCCGTCGTGCACACGGCTGGTTCGTCACCGCGGGCACAAATCCTCATGGCGCAGTGGATATCCGGGGCGGAATCGGAACCCAGGTGGCGATTGTCGTGTCGGAATCCGGACGTATGCTCGGCACCGTCGACACCGGCCGCGCGCCGGCCACGGCCCACCCCGGTGCCGTGCACATCCATCAGGGCGAGTCGTACGTCGTCGACGAACTCGACCTCGACCAGGGCCTCGCCCTGGTGCACGCGGAGGACCCCGACTGGACGACGTCGGCCCGCGAAACCACCGAGATCACCGTCACCTCGGTGCTCGAGCAGAAGCAGTTCGGCGACGTCGAGGTCGCGCTCGTCGAGGTCGAGGTGACCCATCAGGTGATCGGGTACCTGCGGCGACTGTCGTCCGGCGAGATCCTCGACGCCGTCGAACTGGACATGCCCAAGCACACCCTCCCCACTCGTGCGGTGATGTACACGGTCACCCCGGAACTTCTGCTGCAGGCGGGCGTTCCGGCGGAACGCGTGCCCGGGGCACTCCACGCCGCGGAGCATGCGGCGATCGGGCTGCTGCCTCTCGTCGCGGTGTGCGATCGCGGCGACATCGGCGGTGTCTCGACCGCGTTGCACGCCGACACCGGCCTTCCCACCGTGTTCGTCTACGACGGTCACGCCGGCGGCGCCGGATTCGCCGACCGGGGGCACGCCGAACTCACCCGCTGGCTCGGCGCGACCCGCGAAGCGATCCGATCGTGCGAGTGCACGTCCGGGTGCCCGTCCTGCGTCTACTCGCCGAAGTGCGGAAACGGCAACGATCCCCTGGACAAGGACGGGGCGATCCGGGTCCTCGCGGCGGTACTGGACTCGCTCGGCTGAGGTACAGCGTCCCGATCAGCGCAGATACAACCGGACCGTGTCGATCACGTCGCGGAGCAGGTGAATCTCCTCGCCGGTCGGTGGCGCGGTGACCGTGAGATCGTCCGCGACCTTCAGTTCCCAGCCGGTCTGCGCCCGCACGTCGTCGACGGTGACCCCCTCGTGCACGCTGACCAACTCGAGTTCGTCGAACGGGCCCTGCCGCGACAGCACGCCGAGGTTCGTGAACACTCTCGTCACCCCGCGGCCGCGAGGAGCGATCCCGTCGCCCGCCGCGCGGGCCCGGACCGGGCTCGGCGACGTGCAGAAGTCGAGTTCCGCGGGGAAGGCGCTCGGGTCGTGGCGCCGCATCACCACGAAGATCTCGCCGGCGTTGGGCATGATTTCCACGGCACCACCGGCACCGGGCAACCGCACCGTCGGTTTGTCCCAGTCGCCGATGATGCTGGTGTTGAGGCTGCCGTACCTGTCGATCTGGGCCGCACCGAGAAACCCGACGTCGACGTTGCCGCCCTGCAGCACGTACCCGAACAACGCCGACATCGACACCACCGACTCCGCGCCCGACACGACCACCGAGTCGGCGATGCCCTCGGCCATCGCACTGGGATGCGCGCCGCACACACCCGATTCGTAGATCAGTTCGACATCCGGGTTGCTGGTCCGCTTCGCCAGGTCGACGGCGAGCGTCGGCAGGCCGACACCGGCGAAGACACGTCTCTTGCCTGCAAGCTCGCGGGCAGCGACGGACACGATGACCTCGGTCGGCGAGATCGCTCCGGCTCGTGCTGTGGTCATCTTCTGCTCCCGTAGTCGACCGGTTCGGACAATCGAGGTGCGACGGCGAGGTCGTCCCAGTAGTCGCCGCCGAGCTTGTCGAGGTACTCCTCGTGATTCGCGGTGCCGTGGACCCACTCCTTCAGCCACGCCTGCAGAAGTGCCGAGTCCTTGCTGATCGCGGTCCAGCGCCGGTAGAACGCGCAGTCCCGGTCGTAATAGCCCTGCACGTAGGAGGGGTGCGCGCCGCGTGGACAGACGACGACGGCGTCGACGGCGTGGGAGGGGATCAGCGTGCGGCTGGGATCGGAGCGGACGACGTCGTCGTCGACGATCTCCTCGACGACCACGATCGCCTTCCTCGCGGCGTAGACCGCCTCCTGCTGGACCCCGGAAATACCCCAGATCTGCACATTGCCGTGACGGTCGGCGCGCTGCGCGTGAACGATGGTGACGTCCGGGTTCAGCGGCGGCACGACGTAGACGGTGCCCTCCCCATAGGGGTCGTCGACCAGCCGAATTCGGGGATTGAGCCGCGGAAGGTCGCTTCCGGCGTAGGACCGCAGCGGAAAGAACGGCAGACCGGCAGCGCCCGCCTGATAGCGGCAGACCATTCCGTAGTGGCTGTACTCCTCGACCTCGAGCGGCACCGGATCGTGACGCTCGATGCGGCGCCGCAACTCGTGCAGGGACCCGGCCGAGCCGCTCGCAAAGAACGAAGCCACGAGCTTGGTGACGCAGCCGGCGGCCACGAGTTGATCCGACACGATGTCCGGCGTCATCCGGCACAGTGTGAGGTTCCGGCGCTGCTGCCGGATGATCTCGTGCGCAGCCGCGAACGAGATGAGATGCGAAAACCCCTCGAGACACACGGTCATGCCGTCTTCGACGTACGTCTCGATGGCTTCCGCCATGCTGACCACTTTGCTCATTGCCATGCCCTTCTCCGGATTGGCCGGACGTCGCTTCGGGACCCTTTCCACCGGATTACCGCCGTCGCGCTCAATAGTGTTGACAGATCTTTTGCCCGAGCTGCAATAGTTCTGTCGTGGAGATTTCTCAGATCACTGCATTTCTCGCGGTCGCCGAGGAGTTGCACTTCGGCCGGGCCGCACAGCGCCTGCACTCGGCTCAGCCCCCGCTGAGCAGAACCATTCGGCAACTGGAGAAGCAACTCGGGGCAACCCTGTTCGACCGGAACACCCGGAACGTCCGCCTCACCTCCGCGGGTGAGGCACTGCTCGGCCCGGCGCGCGAGATCCTGGACGCCTGCCGGCTCGCGGAGATCGCTGTCGCCGCCGCCGGGCGCGGCCAGGTCGGCCGGGTGCGCATCGGATTCTCCGGAGTCTCGTCCCATCTGCTCATCGGACGGTGGGCGAAGCTCGTCCGGCACACTCACCCGGGCATCGAATTCGTCTTGTACAGCTCCGCTTTCGCGAGCGAAGCACTGAACAAGCTCCTCGACGGAACCCTCGACATCGGCCTGGGCCGGTGGATCTTCACCCCGCCGGGCATCGCGTCCCGCGTCATCCTCAACGAGGACTTCGTGGTGGCCGTGCCCGCCGACCACCCGCTCGCGGTCAGGGACGGCGTCCGGATCGCGGAGCTGGCGACCGAGCCCTGGGTGGCACTGCCCGCCGATCCCGGATCGGCGCTGCGCGACTCCCTGCAGAGAGCAGCCCACGACGCCGGGTTCACGCCCCGGATCGTGCAGAGCGCGCCGGACTCGATGGCGTTGATGGCGTTGGTGTCCGCGGAGGTCGGGTGCGCGTTGACCGTCTCCTCCGTCGTCGAGAACGTCAACAACCCGGATGTCGTGTTCCTCCCGCTGGTCGGAGGCCCCAGCACCCTGCAGTTGCGGATCGCGTGGCGAGCGGACGACGACAGCGCCGCGTTGCGGGAAGTGCTCAGGCTGTCCGAGGAGGCGTTGCCCACCCCGGCATGACTGCCCGTTCCGAAAAGACACCGCGCGGTCAGGAGTGGGCTGTCGCACGCGCCTGCCCTGCACTCGGAGTGTCGTCGACCGCGTCGTCCTGCTCGATGTCATTCCGCTCGACGTCGAGTAGCAGTTCGTCGGCGTCGGACTGCTCGGCCGTCGACAATCGGCGCGCGTCGAACCCGGTCCGGTTCAGCAGCAGCAGCGTGCAGACCAGCGACACGGCGGCGTAGCCGGCCGAGACGAAGGCGACACCGACGATGTTGCCGGACGAGTTGAGCATCCACTGCGCCAGCACCGGGGTGCCTCCGCCGACGATCAGCGAACACAGCTGGTAGGCCGCCGACAGGCCGCTGTAGCGAATGTTGGCGGGGAAGGCACGCGCGAGCACACCGGCGATGGCGCCGTAGAACATCGAGTGCGGAATCGTCGCGAGGCACATCATGACCACGGCGATGGCGAAGTTCTCGGTCCGGATCGCGAAGAACATCGCCGGCATCAGGACGAACTCGGGAATCACCATGATGCACATGGCTTTCCGCATATCCATCCGGGACACCAGGACGGCGCCGAACGGCTGGACGACGAACTGCACCACGAGGGCGATCGCGATGGCACCGAGGAACGTGCCGCGGTCGTAGCCGAGTTCGCTGGTGGCCCACGACAACGCGAAGGTGTTCTTGAAGTACGTCACCTGCGCCAGGGGCAGCGCGCCCGCGCCGAGGAGGACGAGGACCCAATGCTTGCGGAGCACCTCACCGATCGGCAGTGCAACGGTCTTCTTGCGCTTCAGCACGGTCTTCATGGCGTCCGACTCTTCGAGCTTGAGGCGGATGACCATGCCGACGATCACCAGGACCGCGGAGATCAGGAACGGGATACGCCAGCCGTACAGCACGAATTCCGGGGTGGGCATCGCGGAGAGCAGGAAGAACGCCATCGTGGCCAGAAGGTTCCCGGCGGGCGACCCCTGCTGCGCGAACGCCGAGTACAGAATCCCCTTCCCCTTGGGCGCGTTCTCACTGGCGATCAGGACGGCCCCGCCCCACTCGCCACCCACGGCCACGCCCTGAACGACGCGGAGGAAGACCAGTGCGACGGGCGCCCACACCCCGATCTGCGCGTAGGAGGGCAGGAGGCCGATCCCGACCGTGGCGGTCCCCATCATCACGAGTGTGATGACCAGGGTGGTCTTCCGTCCGATCTTGTCGCCGAGATGCCCGAAGACGATGCCGCCGATCGGGCGGGCGAGGAACCCGGCCCACAGCGTCACGAACGCGAGCAGGGTGCCCATGCCGGCGGGCAGGGTGTCGGAGAAGAACACCTGACCGAAGACCAGGGCGGACGCGGTGCCGTAGATGTAGAAGTCGTACCACTCGATTGTTGTGCCGATGAACGAGGCGATGCCCGCTCTCCGTGCTTTCGTCTCGGCCTCGGTCCGTTTCGGTGGTGCCGTGGTCATGTAGTGCCCTCTCTCGCCAAAGGGGAGTGGTGTGAAGGAAAACCAGCTCGCTTCAGTGAGACTCGCATCACAGGATCCATGCCGTCCAATACTTCTCGAGCGCGGGATTATTACGAATCTGGTCATAATCCGGGAAACCTCGCGCACGCTGGAGCGATGGGATCACCCGCACGGTCCCGCCGTCGACATCACTCCGCCGGGCCCGCCCTCGCCACCGCCCGGGCGTCCCGGACACCCGGCACGGACAGGAGCACTCGCGCGGTGACCGCGACCTCCACGTCCCAGTCGTCGACCTCGCAGGACACGACCTCGGTGCGCATCCGCCCCGCGACCTCCCGCGCCGCGGCGCACGCCGCGTCGGTGCCGCGGTCCAGACCGACGGCCGCGGCGAGGGCAGCCAGATCCGCCGCGGACTGCGCCCGGTGCCGCACCGCGACCGCCGAACCGACGTGCACGAGCATCGCCGTGACCACCACCAGCGCCGCGAGCGCACAACACGCCAGCACCGTCGCGGCGCCGCGGTCGTCGGAGATTCCCGAACTCACCGGCTTCCCCCGCTCCACCCGGGCACCGTGGGTTCGAGCGCGGCCACCGCCTCCGCGGAGATGTTCACGAGCGGAAGTAGCGGGCTGCGGGCCCGTACGGTCGCGACGACGAACTCTCCCTCGGTCCGGACCGACACGTCGGCGCCGCCCGGGGCCACTCTCTGCGCGGCGGAGATCGCCGACTCGTGATCTCCGCGGGCGGTGAGCCGGGCGGCCTCGCGTGCCGAATCGACACACCGGACGTGCAGCGTCACCGCGGTGATCGCACCGACACACAGCACGACCACCGCGACGATCGACGCGATCGCAATCGCCGCCTCCACCGTGACGCCGCCCGCCTCCGACCGGCGCAGGTTCTCGGCGGACCTCATCACACCGCGGTGTTCAGCGCTTTGTCGATGATGTTCGTCAACGCCGTGACGATGCTGTCGCCGGTGACCACCGAATACAGCACGGCCCCGAACGCCGCGGCCGCGATGGTCCCGATGGCGTACTCGGCGGTCGACATGCCGTCCTCGTCCGTCGCGAGCAGCGCCAGGTGTGCCGTCAGCGCCCGCACGGCCGCCAGAGACCGGATTCCGTGTTTCATGATGTTCCCCCTTCACTGTGTCCGGCGCAGCGGTTCTGCGCCGGAAGCGTCTACGTGTCACAGCAACCCGCCGTCCAGCACCCGCGAGGCCAGCCCGACGACGACCGGGATGATCCCGAGGCAGATGAAAGCCGGCAGGAAGCACAACCCGAGCGGACCGCTGATGAGCACGCCCGCTCGTTCGGCGGCGGCCGCCGCCAGGTGCTCG
>JBCEBZ010000525.1:0-9893 GCA_039206675.1 Rhodococcus sp. (in: high G+C Gram-positive bacteria)
ACTACACCCTGCGCGACGGGGACTTGCTGAGCATGGACATCGCGGTCTCGATCGACGGGTGGGTGGCCGACTCGGCGCGCAGCCTGATCGTCGGCACACCCCGCCCCGACGACCAGCGGCTGATCGAGGCCACCGAACGCGCTCTCGCCGCCGGTATCGATGCCGCCCGCCCGGGCGGGCGGCTGGGCGACATCTCCGCGGCGATCGGCGCGGTCGCCGCCGACTACGGCTACCCGGTCAATACCGAATTCGGCGGACACGGTCTCGGTCGAACCATGCACGAGGACCCGCACGTCTCCAACCGGGGGCGAGCCGGACGGGGCCTGATGCTGCGGCCCGGCCTGACCCTCGCACTCGAGCCCTGGTTCGCCCGCGGCACCGACAAGATCGTCTACGACCCCGACGGGTGGACCATCCGATCGGCCGACGGCTCGCGGACCGCCCACAGCGAACACACCATCGCGATCACCGACGGCGATCCGCTCGTCCTGACACGCCGCTCGGCCTGAACCCGGACAGTGACCGCGGCCGAGGTGCGTGCCACCGCCGCCGACCAGGGCATGTCGCAGGGAGTGACGGTCCGAATCGGTGAGGTCACTGCGGTCACGCCCGAGGCTACCGCCACGTCACTGAATCAACATGCGGCAGCGCAGGTTCCCGTCGACTGCACGCCGTGATCGACAGCCAGTACACCGAGATGCGGGCACGACCGCCGCTACCCGGTCGCGGAGCCGACAAGGACGCCGACAAGCTGGGTCGCCAGTTTCTCCGAGGACTGCGGGTTCTGACCGGTGTACAGGGTGCGGTCGACGACCACGTGCGGGCGCAGCGGGATCAACCCCTTGGAGTACTCGACGCCGGCTTCTCTCAATTTGTCCTCCAACAGCCACGGCGCCTTCTTGGCGAACCGGTTCAGGAGTTCTTCGCGGTTCGACAGTCCGGTCATCCGATATCCGGCGAAGGCAGAGGTGCCGTCCGGGTTCGTTGCGGCCAGGACAGCAGCCGGCGCGTGGCACAGCAGCGCCAGCGGTTTACCCGATGCCAGACGGTGGGTCAGCAGCTCACCTGAGATCTTGTCGTAGGCAAGATCTTCCATCGGGCCGTGACCGCCCGGGTAGAACACCAGGTCGAATTCGTCCGGGTCCACCGCATCCAACGAGGCCGGGTGGGAGAGAACATCGGCGATGCTGTCGAGGTAGCTCTTCACGTCGCGGCGCTTCCACGGCATCCCTCCGGCGAAACCGAGACTGAGCCGATCGAGGGTCGGCGCTTTGCCGCCCGGGGTGGCCACGGTGATGTCCCAACCCGCTTCGGAGAAGATGCGGTGCGGCACAGCGAGCTCCTCGGCCCAGTACCCCGAGGGGTGCACGGTGCCGTCGCTGAGTGTCCAACGGTCGGCTGCGGTAACTACGAACAGGACCTTCGTCATGATGTGCTCCTCCGAAAGGGCG
The DNA here is from genome assembly GCA_039206675.1 of Rhodococcus sp. (in: high G+C Gram-positive bacteria). Lineage (GTDB taxonomy): Bacteria > Actinomycetota > Actinomycetes > Mycobacteriales > Mycobacteriaceae > Rhodococcus_F. The sequence continues at coordinate 1,452 of JBCEBZ010000525.1, forward strand.
CCAACAGGCCAGGGGTGATGAGTTTCTCGGGCGCACGCCTCAAATGTGCACACTGCTTACATTAGGTTCGCAGCATGCGCGCGTCAACCGCGATACCCCAGGCGGCGAACCACTCGGCCCGCATCGGAACTGCCCCTCGAGGCCTACGACGTGTTGACATCGCTTACTTTGCCGGTTTAGCTTTATGTAAGCAGTGCACACATACCGATTGGTGGAGGACCGTCACATGACTTCAACCGAGCAGAACACCATCGAGGTCGACCTGGGTGGACATACCGTCACCGTTCCCGCGGGCGGGCTGTTCGAGCGGTTCCGGATGGACACCGACCTGGACGAGGTGGCGCGCGACCCACGGGTCCGCGGGGTCGACTTCTTCCGGACCCTTCCCAAGACCCGGGTCGAGTCCCGGATCGGGCCCACCTTGACTCCGAACTTCTATTACGCGATGTCATCGGCGCGGCTGACCATGATCGCGCCCAGCAAGGCGATCCGGAACCGGATCCCACGCGAACTCGCTCCACTGGAAATCGCTCCCGGTGTCGGCCTGGTGTCAATGATGTTCTTCCGCTACGACGTCTGCGACATCGACTTCTACACCGAGGCCGCGGTGGGGGTCGCGGTGCGCCCGGCGCGTCGCGGCAAACTCCCCGTCGCGGACGTCGCGTCCGCACTGGCGAACGACCACCTCCACTCGTACGTGCTCTCGCTGCCGGTGAACACCGACATCGCTCAGGTCCGTGGCCGCCACGGCTACGGCTTCCCGAAATGGGTCACCGGGCTGGACGTGGACATCGACGACCGCCGAACCGTCGCACGCGTCGCCAACGCCGACGGCGGCGTCGACATCGCCCTCTCCGCCCCGACACCGGCCCAGAAGCGCACCCGGAGCGGGGAAAAGGTATCCACCTTGACCTCGTACACGAAGGTCGACGGCGCCTGGTATTCCACCCTGAACCAGACCCACGTGCTGGCGTCCGGAACCTCGAAGTTTCCGCGCGGTGTCGACCTGACCGTCGGTGAGGGACGCATGGCCGACGACCTGCGCGCCCTGCGGCCGATCCGCACCCTTGCGCTCGACGTCAGCACCGAGGCGCAGGCCGCCCTGCACATGCCGGTCCCGTTCTCGGTCCACGGCCGGTAATTCGGCCTCGCAATTCCCCGCCATGTCCACTCGATACGTCACCGACGAAAGAGTGGACGACGCCCCTCGGCCTTCCGTCCTCGATGACGGCCGAACTATTGGAACATCTGACCGGTCCTGTCGCCGCGGGTGCCGACGCCACCCGTGTCGACACCACCGCCCCTACACCGGAGGCCCACTCGCCGACCTCCCGGTCTCCACCCCGGGCGGCGTCGAGGCAGCCTTTGCCCGGGCTCGTCGCGCCCAAACCACATGGGCTGCCACCCCGATCGCTGAGCGCCGCAAGTTCTGCTGCGGCGAATATCGACCTGTCGGCGATCGCTGACAGGCCGCCCGCAGAGGGGCGCTGTGGGAGTGTCGGGTCATGCACTCTGGCGATGATGAGCCCGCGGACGACTGTGCGTTCACCCTGACCGTCGATGGTGAGGTCTTCACGGTCACTATGTGTCCAAATCCCGGCCGCCGGCGTCTGATCGGGCCGGCGAGTGAGCACGAGTGCTGCGCCCATGAATGCCTGCCAGGACCACCGCGAGCAGAGCACTCGGAAGGTAGTAGCCGTAGACGACGATCTGTGGAGGCGATGCCGAAGAGGAGGCAAACGCCGACATGAGGATGAAGGCTCCGATCGAAACCACCGTCAGTGCCGCCGCCACGGTCCACGCGATCGCACGTCGTGGCGCCGCGGCAGGAAGCAGGCACAGCAGCACCGGAAAGGCCAGGACGACGGCGATTGAATTGCCGTAGTGATCGATGATCGATTCGTCGCACTGCGCCGATGTGCTGACCCCTTGGGTCGGAAGTAACCCGAGCTCGCACGAGGTGATCTGCAGCATGGGATCCGACGCCGCGACGAAGCCGACGGCGGCGGTAAGCGCAGCCAGGACAACCCACGAAAGACGGACGCGTGTCATCAGTTGATCTTGGCACTGCGCCAGGGAGCGATTCACCGACGGCATCCGCCATCCTCGGGGTACCCAATCCGTGCGCTGGATTCGGTCGCTCGTTTCGAGCGTCGTACTTGGAGCGGTTGACCGCCCATCAATCCGGCGAACCATCCGTCACGAGGGAACCACCCGAGTTCGGATGGATGGCACTGGCCGGAATCGCTGCCGACGCGGTGTCTCAGTTCGAAGTGAGGTCGTCGCTCGGTACAGCCACCGGAGGTGTCGGAGCCGACGACGGAGTCGTCTTTGCGGTGCTGCGCGCGCGGTGGAGAGACAAGCTGCACGTCGCCGGAACCCTTGCCAGTGGCGAGACAGTCCCCATCCATCATCCAAGCCTGAGGCCCGAGCGCCCGAGGTGACGAGCGCCCCTGCCGGCGAGGCGTCATCGGGTAGGCGTCGGGCCAGACGGTGAGGGCCAACCGCTCCGAGGCCCACCGTTCGGACGATTCGTATCGGTCGTTCAGCGTGCGCGGTTCAGGCGACCGAGTGTCCACGGATCGGGATCAAATATGTCGCGCAGCGCGCATGGTCCTCGTTACCTTTTGGGAATGCCACCCCGTTACCACGTCACCTCGGTGTTGAACCGCTCATCCATTTTTCGATACGGGCTGGACTACAGTCGGATGGGTGCTGCTCGCGGCATTGCAGGAAGCTATGGGCCCGAGCAGCAGGGCTGCTTCCTTGCTGCCGATGAGTGGGAACGCGACTGGTTCGTGCGGATGAACAACACAGGCGGAGCGGTGGACGTATGGGAGGTCCACGGCATCAACGATGACGACCTGATCAAGTCTCCCGAGGGCCACTACTTCTTCCCTGGAGTAATCGCAGCAGCCAAATTGCGGTTGGTGCAACGCGATCTACCACCATCCCAGAATCACTGATCGCCGGCTTGGGGAATCAGTTGGACAAGGGACTCCCGCCCGCAAGCGGATTCGCTAACGGCAGAGTGACCGGAGGATTCTGACAAGTTCGTGAGAATCAGGCACTGACACGATGTCGAGAACCCGCAGGTCGGATCAACGAGCCGTGGAACCCTCACTCGGAACCGGCGTCTCGGGCCCTACGTGCCTCGAGGAAGTGAGCCACCGTGAATAGCGTCGCAGCGCCCGCCGCTGTACGCGCTGGTCGGCGACCAGCGCCAGGGCTGGGTGCACACCGAGTGCAGGATTCTTACCAGCCGCGATCCGGCGCATCTGGTAGCGCACCATCGCCATTTCGGTGGCCGAGGCGAGCGCCTTGTCCGACCAGGTCACCGGTTTCATCGCCTTCTCCGCCTCCCGTGCCTCGCGCCAACGGTCGGGAAGATCCGGGGTGACCGCCAACGCGGTGGCGATGCCGATCAGCTCGACGTTGTTGGCCAGCACTCGTTCGGCGGTCGCCCGGCGCGAGATCCCGCCGGTGAGCATCAGCGGCAGGGTGCTGGTCTCGGCCAGCTGCGCGGCCAGCTCGAGGAAGTACGCCTCCCGGGCCGCGGTGCGGCCATCGGCCGGCCGGCCGGACATGGCAGGGCTTTCGTAACTACCCCCGGATACCTCGACCAGGTCGACACCCGCCGACGCGAGGATGCCGATCACCGCATGCGCGTCGTCGGCGTCGAAGCCACCCCGCTGGAAGTCCGCCGAGTTCAGTTTCACGGCGACGGCGAAAGTCGGCGCCACCACGGCACGGATTCCCCTCACGATCTCGAGCAGTAGCCGGGCACGGTTCTCGAGGGAACCTCCCCACTCGTCGGTGCGATTGTTGACGAGCGGGGAAAGAAACTGCGAGAGCAGATAGCCATGTGCGGCGTGGACCTCGACCCCATCGAATCCGGCCAATTCGGCGCGGTGGGCGGTGGTGACGAACCGGGCGATGGTCGCCTCGATCTGTTCGGAGGTCATCGCAACCGGCCGACCGAACCGCTTGGAGTGACGCCCGAGTTCGACCGCGATATCCGACGGCCCCCACACAACGCCGGGCATGTTCGACTGAACCTGCCGACCGGGGTGGCTGATCTGCATCCACATCGCCGCACCGGCACTCTTACCGGCCTGCGCCCACGCCGCGAACGGTGCCAGCGGTGCGTCGGCATCTAGGACGATGCCTCCGGGGCCAGTCAGCGCCTCGGCGTGCACCATCACATTTCCCGTGATCAGCAGCCCGGCACCGCCGGCGCCCCACCGCCTGTACAGCTCGATCAGCCTCGTGTCGGGCAGCTGCGCCCTGCCGGCCATGCCCTCTTCCATGGCCGCTTTCGCGATCCTGTTGCGCAGCATCTGACCGGACCGCAGGCGGAGCGGTGAGAACAACTCGTCCGGAACCGAACCACTCGTCATCCCCAAACCTTCTTTCGATAGCAATGTTTACGATGATCACATCATGTGTGCACCGCTAACATTATGAAAGGATGTAAGCATTGTCAACACTTGCTAGATTGGGACCATGGCAACGACGACTCAGCCGTACCACCACGGCGATCTGCACAACGCACTGGTGCGCGCGGCCGTAGAACTCCTCGAGGAAGACGGAGCCGCCGAACTCTCGCTCCGCGCCGCCGCTCGTCGCGCCGGTGTGTCCACTGCCGCGCCCTACCGGCATTTCTCCGACCGCGACGCACTACTGTCCGCTGTCGCCGCAGTCGGCTACCAAGACCTGGCCGCCCGACTGGCCGCAGCGCATCCGGCTCCGACCACCGCCGACGACCTTGCCGCGATCGCCATCGCCTACGTCCAGTTCGCACTCGCGCGGCCCGGACTGTTCCGTGTCATGTTCGCCGAACCGTGCGACCCGACCAGCCCCGAACGGGTGGCCGCGACAACGGCGATTCACGAGTACGTCAAATCTATTGTGCAGAAGTCATTTCCAGATGCCGATCCGGACGCGATGGCAGATGCGGTGTGGGCACTCGTGCACGGTCTGGCATTCTTGCACCTCGACGGCAAATTCGATGTCATCTCCACCGGGGCCGTTGCCGACCGGGTCCGCGCCGCGGTCCACGCCGTCCTCGGAGCATCCGGCTCGTTCGCGACCCCGCCCGATACACAGCTCTGAGAACCCGCCTACACCCGATCCCGGCAAAGACCAGTCTTCGATGCCTCCACTGACGCACAGTCCCTGACTCCTACGAACGTCCCGCCGGACCCGCGGGATCGGCGGGCATCCATGTGACGCCTAGCGAGCACAGCAGTGACACCGAGCAGTGGAACCTACAGCTGCTGTGAGCGTGTTCGTCGTGTTTCCCGACGCCGTCAGAACGGGACCTGGGTGCTCAGCAAGCCGTCGCCGCAGGCACGGGCGGACAGGGTTCTGCAGAACTCGATGGCATCCGCGGTGAGCTCGGCGCCGTCCTCGCCGGCCGACCAGTCACCGCCCGCCGGACCGGTGAGCGTGAGGCGGTACGGGTTGCCGTGCCGTCCCGCCCATTCCGCGACCACGTCGTCGACGATCACGCCGTCGTGCTCGGCGGTGAGCACCAGGGGCCGCCCAGTAGCACGCGCCAGATCGATCCGGTGCATCCACGGGTCACGGGTAAGGATGGTGTCGACCAGAAAGCCGATCGTCCACCGTTCCGCGACCCCGTTGACCACCTGCGGCGCCGGCATCGTCCTGTTCCGGATGAACCGTGGCGTGAACCGTCGACCGCGTGCGGCCTTCGGGACGACCTCGCGCATCAACTGGGTCAGTCGCTCGGGAGAATTGGCGCCGTACTTGTCGACTTGGTATGCGGTCAACGCGTCGATGAACGAGCAGTCCTCGGACAGCCGCTCGGCGGCCGCCTTTCGCTGACGTCCGCCCTCGCGCACGGACGCCGCGAAGGACGCCATTGCGACGGTGTGAGCGACCATTTGGTGGACGTTCCACGCCGTGCAGTCTGTGGGCTTCGCCCAGTCGTCAGGTCGCAATTCCGCGACCGCGTCGGCGAAGCGCCGGTATTCGGTGGCGGCCAATCGCATCGCCGTCGATCTCGGTAATGCCGATCGCCGTGGCGCAGTCTGGAGCGTCTGAATGTTCATCAGCGGTTCCCTTTCCAAGACTTCTAAGACTTCTCGGCGGCCAGACCGACGCCGTCCGCCCACATACCGATCGCTCGTGCCAGCAGCTCCCGGCGACTGTGACCGCCGGGGTCGTTGGCGTGCTGTTGATCGACGAGTCCGCCGATCAACGCGAACAGGATCTCGACGTCGCCGCGGTCGGTGATCCCCAACGAGGCCAGGTCGTCCACTGCACGCTCGACCACCCGCACCGACGGCGCGAAGGACTCCGGCGACGGTTCGAACCCGGGAACCGAACGCTGATTCATCAGCTGATACCGCGCCAGGTCCGCGGCTGCGAAGTCGAAGAACATCATCGAGGTAGCCAGCACCCGCTCCCGCGGGGCTTTCGGCAACCCCTGCCACGACTCCAGTTCGACGGATTCGTATTCGAGCCATGCCAGTCCGAACATGGCGTCGAAGATCGCGTTCTTCGAGGCGAAGTGGGAGTACAGCGATGGCGCCTGCATGCCGATCCGCTTCGCGACGTCGCGCAGCGTCCAGTCCGCTAGGCCCTTCTCCCTCGCCAGCTCCCAGGCGGCGTCGACGATCTCCCGGCGCGTTGCCTCACGTCGTTCGGCTAGCCTATCTCTAATCGGTTCGCCTAACATAGTTAGATGGTGCTCTCCATATGAGGGGCTGTCAAGGGGTTGGCGTCTCCGGCTGGCCGGGATGCGCCCAGGTGGTGGAGCCAATTCACACCCGACCGGCGACCGTCAACGCCGGCCCGCACCATCCGCCCCGGGACTGTTCTAACTGTTTGGGGGTCGCCTTGCGGACGAGCGCTCAACTATTGGCGCGGCATTCGCCGGACGCCGACCTCGGCCCGGTGCAGGTTCGCTTGTGAGAATTTCTGCGAACCGTGAGAAGCGGATCGAGGTTTACGGCACTGTCCAAGCGCCGGCGCCCGGTAGAACCGTGGTGGGGGTACCCGGGTAACCGGGCACCCCGCCCGCCGTGAAAGCAGCGACCACCGTCCCGGATCCGGTCTGGGTGACCCCCGGGGCGGTCGGTCCGAACAAGAGGTCCGCAGCGCCGCTCGCGCCGGTCGATAGGTTGCGCCAGTGGACGACAACATCGCAGTAGGGCGATGCGCCGCAGCGGAATCGTGTGATCCCCGGCTCGTCCGGGTCTGTCCTGACAGTGATGTACTTGCTGGACGGCGGGTTAGCGAATCCAGTCGGTCCGTTGGTCAGTCCCGCGAACGGGATCGGCAGGACCGTGTCGGTCGGGGCTGCACTCACGGTCGGTGCGGCCAGCAGTGCTGCGAGTGCGATCCCGGCCAGAGTCATGCCGCGGGGCATCGAAGCGGTTCGGAACATGATTCCTCCTGCAACACGTCGAGCTGAGCGTGGCCCGGGCGATCCACTGGTGGTGTCCGCGAGCAGTCCTGTTTGCCAATCCCTCACCGGCTGTTGCGAACCGCGTTGGCGGCCTGCCGGATGACGCCGCTATTCAGATCACTTTTGGGTTCGTGATCGATCGAGAAGGTCGGCGACATCGACTGGCACCGGCTCGGTCATGGTCTGATCCGGGATGGCATACAGGCCCATGCCCGTGACCCACACGGTGCCGGTGTCGTCGACGGTGACGTCCGGCTGGGAGCTGCGGATCGGTGTGCTGGAGATCGGCTCCCGGGTCGAGGCGTCGAGCCGGGTGAACAGCCAATACTGGTGCGCGGCGGTGTACGTGTGTGGCCCGGTGAGCGGCCACCACCGTCCGCGGCCGGTGCCGTCAGGGGGATGCCCGACGATCCACATCATGTCCCCGGTCTGTCCGCCGTCCAGCACCCGGTCGGGCAGCGCAGTTGCGTCGGCGACCGTGAGATCATCGAGCACGCGATAGGCCGTGGTGCCGTCGAAGACCGTCGGTGGGGTTCCGGCCAGAAACGGCCGGAACGAGTCCACCGCTGTGCTCAACGGAGGCCCCAGGGTTGCGATGCCGTGCAGGTCGACCCCAACCAGTCGGGTTACGCCCAGTGCACCGGTGCTCGGGTCACGCCGGCGGAACAACAGCAGAAACCCGTCGTCGACGGCGCTCATCGCCTCGAGGTCGCCCCATCCACTGGCACTGCTCGATACTGGGTCCTGATCAGGTCGGAACAGCAGCAATTCGGCCGCATCACGGCTCGGCAGTGCCACGGCGAGCAGGACCTCGCCGTGGGCGGCCCCATCTCGGATCGGCGCATCGCTGACCTTGCTCGCGGTCCCGACGGGGTCGCAGTGGTAGATCCCGTCCCAGCCGGCCACCCAGCATCCTCCCGAATGCCGTCGGTGGGAGGGTCGGTGTCGAACTGCCGAAGGTCACTGGCGAAGAAGCGCGGCGCGGTGGTGACCTCGCGGTACTG
>JBCEBZ010000526.1:0-3601 GCA_039206675.1 Rhodococcus sp. (in: high G+C Gram-positive bacteria)
GCTCCCGGTCGTTCTCCTCGAAGATCGGCTGGCCCTGCACCGCGTCCTCGTACGGTCCCGGTGTCCCGAAGCTGTCGCGGGGGTTCGCGTTCCACGGGGTCGGCGGATACGGGTGATAGTTCGCGATCTTGCCGTCCCGAATCACCATGTGGTGCGACAGGACTCCGCGCACCGCTTCCGTGAACCCGCAGCCGATGCCCTCGTCGGGGACCTCGAACTTCTCCCACGTCTTCGTGTGCCCGGCCCGGATCTCGGCGAGCGCCTTCTCCGCGAAGTGCAGCGCGCACGCCGCCGCGTAGGCCTGGAAGTAGGTCCGCGCCCGATCCCGCTCGATCGTGTTGCTGCCGTGCTGCGGGATCTTCCATTCGAATTCCACCGGGCCCTTCAGCGCGGTCTTCGGCAGGTTGATCTTCACGCTGTGACCGGTCGCCTGCACGTACCCGATGTCGACGAGACCGGCGAGGGCCGTGGTCCAGAGCCGGGCCAGCGGCCCGCCACCGGTATCCAGCGCGAGATGGTCGGTGCCGTCGAACCAGCGCGGCGACATCACCCAGCTGTACTTGTCCTCCATGTCGCGTTTCTGCGGGTGCGGGTTGGTGTGCTGGTTCCACGGATGCCTGCGGTCGACCGGGTTCCCCAGCGGATCGTTCTTCACGAACATCTCCTGATCGGCCCAGTCGTCGTAATACGAACTGCCCAGCAGGATTCGGATGCCGAGGTTGATGTCGACGAGGGACGTCGTCACCAGTTTGCCGTCGACCACGACACCCGGTGTCACGAACATCGCCCGTCCCCACTTCTCCATGTCCTTGTAGGAGAAGTTGCAGACCGCGGGATCCTGGAACGATCCCCAGCAGCCGAGCAGGGTGCGGCGCAGGCCGACCTTCTCGTAGCCGGGCATCGCCTCGTAGAAGAAGTCGAACAGGTCGTCGTGCATGGGGACGACCTTCTTCATGAACTCCACATAGCGCATCAGACGCGTCGTGTAGTCGGTCATCAACTGAATCGTCGCGACCGTTCCCACACCACCCGGGTAGAGGGTGGACGGGTGTACGTGCCGACCCTCCATGAGACAGAACATCTCTCGGGTCCACCGGCTGACCTGCAACGCCTCCCGATAGAACTCACCGGTGAACGGGTTGAGCGACCGCATGATGTCGGCGATGGTCTTGTAGCCGTGCTCGCCGGCGTGCGGCGCCTCCGCCTTCTCGGCCTGCGCCAGCACCCCCGGGTTCGTCTCGGAGACCATCTTCTCGCAGAAGTCCACGCCGACGAGGTTCTCCTGAAAGATGTTGTGATCGAACATGTATTCCGCGGCCTCGCCGAGGTTGACGATCCACTCACCGATGTTCGGGGGCTTCACACCGTAGGCCATGTTCTGGGTGTAGCACGAACACGTCGCATGGTTGTCACCACAGATGCCGCAGATACGGCTCGTGATGAAGTGGGCGTCGCGGGGATCCTTACCCTTCATGAAGATCGAATAGCCGCGGAAGATCGACGAGGTGCTGTGGCACTCCACGACCTCCTTCTGCTTGAAGTCGATCTTCGTATAGATGCCCAGGCTGCCCACGATGCGCGTGATCGGGTCCCACGCCATCTCGACCAGGCCGTCGGATTCCGACTTGTGCGAAGGTTCCGGAATGATCGTTGTCATCGACGTACCTCTCAGTGCTCCACGGCTGGGCGGCCGCCCAGTGGGGTTCGAGGCCGGCGGACCACCGCCCGAGACCCCGAGCGTGACTACCAGGTGCGTGTCGCGCCCGTGGTCAGTTTCGTGCCGCGACTGCGCCAGTGCGGCTCTTTGTCCAACGTGTTCTTGGTGATCTTGCGCAGGCTCCGAATTGCGGAGCCGTACAGCCCGGACGCCGTGGTGGAGAGTTTGCCGCCCGGCGGTTCGTCCATGAACGGCATGAACTTGTCCGGGAAGCCCGGCATCGTGCACCCGATGCAGATACCGCCCACATTCGGGCACCCACCCACACCGTTGATCCAGCCCCGCTTCGGGACGTTGCACTTGACGACAGGACCCCAGCACCCCAGCTTCACGATGCACTTCGGTGAGCCGTACTCGGTGGCGAAATCACCCTGCTCGTAGTAGCCGGCGCGGTCGCAGCCCTCGTGCACCGTGGCGCCGAACAGCCACTGCGGACGCAGAGCGTCGTCGAGCGGAATCATCGGCGCCTGCTCGGTGGCCATGTAGAGGAGATACGTCAACGTCTCCGACAGATTGTCGGGCTGGATCGGGCAACCGGGAACGCAGACGATCGGAATGCCCGCCTTCGACTTCCAGTCCCAGCCGAGATAGTCGGGTACACCCATCGCCCCGGTCGGATTTCCCGCCATCGCGTGGATACCGCCGTATGTGGCGCACGTGCCCGCCGCGACGATCGCCGTCGCCTTCGGAGCCAGACGGTCGAGCCACTCACTGGTCGTCACCGGCTGACCGGTCTCGGGATTGTTGCCGAAACCGCACCAGTAACCCTCGTCGTGAAGTTGCTCGTTCGGGATGGAACCCTCCACCACCAGCACGAAAGGTTCGAGTTCGCCGCGATCCGCCTTCCAGAACCACTCCAGGAAGTCGTTCGCGCCGCCCTCCGGACCGTTGTCGAAGTCGATCAGCGGCCAGTGCACGGCCACTTTGGGCAGGCCCGGCAGGGCTCCCAGGGCAATCTCCTCGACACTGGGCTGCGTCGCAGCCGTCAAGGCCACCGAATCGCCGTCGCAACTGAGTCCCGCATTGATCCACAGCACGTGAATCAGGGTGTCCTCGGCGTTGATTGCTTCCTGTGTCGGCATATCAGGTCGCTTTCCGGAGTGAACACAACTCCTGTCGCCACCGGAGTCGACCGTCGGCCCACCTGCGTGGCGCTGATATTCATTTAGCTCCGCCGCCGAGCGGATGTCAACGGTCCCCGGCGCGTCGCACCGACCGTTCGGCCCGGTCCTGTAGAGGCCTCATTGCTTCGCAATCCAGTCGTACCACTGCTGGATGCCCTGACCCGTCGTCGCCGACAACGTGATCATCCGAAGGTCGGGATTCACGGACCGGGCGTACTTCGTGCAGAGGTCGACGTCGAAGTCCACGTACGGCAACAGGTCCGCCTTGTTCACGATCACGAGGTTCGCCGCCGCGAACATGTGCGGATACTTGAGCGGCTTGTCCGTCCCCTCGGTCACCGAGATCACCACCACCCGGCTCTTCTCGCCGAGGTCGAACAGTGCCGGACAGACCAGATTCCCCACGTTCTCGATGAACAGCAGCGAATTCGGCTCGGGGTCGAGGGCGGTCAGCGCGTCCCGCATCATCTCGGCGTCGAGATGACACCCGGCGCCCGTGTTCACCTGCACCACAGCACATCCCGTCGCCTTGATGCGGTCGGCGTCGAGCATCGTCTCCTGGTCGCCCTCCACCACCGACACCCGACGCTGCCCGCCGATGTCGGCGATGGTGCGTTCGAGCAGCGTCGTCTTCCCGGACCCGGGCGAACTCATCACATTCAGCGCGAGCACCCCGCGTCCCGCCAGCCAGCCCCGGTTGCGCTCCGCCGTGAGGTCGTTCTTCGCCAGCACCTTCTGCTCGAGCGTGACCGTCTCGGTC
>JBCEBZ010000526.1:3701-6005 GCA_039206675.1 Rhodococcus sp. (in: high G+C Gram-positive bacteria)
GTGGTCGTGGTCGTGGGGCACCGTGATTCTTGTTCCGGTCTCGTCTCCGCATCCACAGGTGGCACACATGTCCGTCAGCTCACTTCCATCGAGAGGATTCGCAGTTCCCGGCCCGACGTAACCTGCACGTCCGCACTTCCGCACGGGCACAACAACACCAGGTCCGTGAGCACGAAGTCCGCGCCGCATTCTCGGCAGTGCGCACCGCCCGGGGTGTGGTCGATGTCGAGGCGGGCGCCGTCCGCAACGGTCCCTTCGGTGACCAGTTCGAAACAGAACTGCATCGAATCGGCGACCACCGCGGTCAGCGCCCCCACCTGCACACGCACACTGTGGACCGTCCGTCCCGCAGCCGTCTCGCAGACGGCGTCGACGACGCTCTGGGTGATCGCCAATTCGTGCATCACGGCCCCGCTTACGGACTCGTCACTATCCCGTTCGAGCGTAGCGCTTCGCACCCGTGAGTACTTGTTAACCGCCGGCGGTTAATAAGTACTCACAGGCGTTCGATGATGGTGGCGTTCGCGGTGCCGCCGCCCTCGCAGATGGTCAGTAGGCCGTAGCGGCCGCCGGTGCGTTCGAGTTCGTTGAGAAGTGTCGCCATCAGTTTCGTGCCGGTCGCGCCGAGCGGGTGGCCGAGGGCGATCGCGCCGCCGTTGACGTTGACCTTTGCCGGGTCGGCGCCGATCTCCTTGATCCACGCGAGGACGACGGGCGCGAAGGCCTCGTTGATCTCGATCAGGTCGATGTCGTCGATGCTCAGGCCTGCCTTCTCGAGCGCGTACCGGGTCGCGGGGATGGGCGCGCTGAGCATGAAGATCGGGTCGGCGCCGCGGGCGCTGAGGTGATGGATGCGGGCGCGGGGCGTCAGGCCGTACCGCTCGACCGCGTCCGGTGAGGCCAGCAGCACCGCGCTCGCGCCGTCGGAGATCTGGCTCGCGACCGCGGCTGTGAGACGTCCGCCGTCGGTGAGGGTCTTCAGCGACGCCATCTTCTCGAGACTGGTCTCGCGCGGACCCTCGTCGGTCGTGACATCGCCCACCGGCACGATCTCGCGGTCGAAGCGACCCTCGGCGATGGCCGTCCTCGCCCGCTCGTGGCTCTGCAGCGCCCAGCGCTCGAGTTCCTCGCGGCTGATGTCCCACTTGTCCGCGATCAGTTCGGCGCCGTGGAACTGCGACACCTCCTGGTCGCCGTAGCGTTCGGCCCACCCCGTCGATCCGCCGAAGGGGGTGTCGAATCCGTACTGCTGCCCGACCGCCATCGCCGACGCGATCGGGATCTGGCTCATGTTCTGCACGCCGCCGGCGACGATCAGGTCGGCGGTGCCGCTCAGGATCGCCTGCGCACCGAAGTGGACGGCCTGCTGGCTCGACCCGCACTGCCGGTCGACGGTGACCCCCGGGACCTCTTCCGGGTAGCCGGCGGCGAGCCACGCGGTGCGGGCGATGTTGCCTGCCTGCCCGCCGATCGCGTCGACACAACCGAAGACGACGTCGTCGACACCTGCCGGGTCGATGCCCGTCCGCTCGACGACGGCCTTGATGACGTGCGCACCCAGGTCGGCGGGGTGCACGCCGGACAGACCACCGTTCTTCTTGCCGATCGGGGTGCGAACGGCGTCGACGATGTAGGCCTCGGTCATGTGAAAACTCCTAGTCGGTATTTAAGGACTCGCAAGTCCGTCGAGGACGATCGAGAGGTACTGCTTGGCCACGGTGTCGACCGTGACGGAACCGCCGGGCCGGTACCAGCGGACGGCGACCCAGGCGGTGTCGCGGAGGAACCGGAAGGCGAGCTCGACGTCGATGTCGGGCCGGAAGCTGCCGTCCTTCACCCCCGCCTCGAGCACACCCATCCACAGCTCGCGGAACTCGGTGTTCAGTTCGGACAGGTACGTGAAGCGCTCGTTGGCGACGAGATGCTTCACCTCGTCCTGGTAGATCGCGACCGCCGAATGCGACGCGTCGATCGCCTCGTAGGACGTGGTGACCAGCGCCTCGAGGGTCGCGCGGCTGTCGAGCCCGGACGCGACGATCTCGCGGTACTTGCCGAACAGGTCGTCGAGGAAGCCCCGTAGGATTTCGTCGACCATCGACTCCTTCGAGTCGAAATGGTGGTACAGGCTGCCCGACAGGATGCCCGCGGCGTCGGCGATGTCGCGCACGGTGGTGGCCCGCAGGCCGCGCTCGGCGAAGAGGGTGGCCGCGATGTCGAGCAGTTCGGCCCTGCGTCCGGACTTGCCGGTGGTGTCGTCGAGGGGTGGAGTCATTGTTCCATCCTATCAACCAAGCGCTTGCTAGG